>CAZZZW010000009.1:18711-29852 GCA_964658795.1 Phormidium nigroviride PCC 7112 | reverse complement strand
GGGAGGCTGCGGGCCGACCAGGCCACCGCGTCGGCGAGCGCGTCACGCTCGATACGGAACTTCATTACTGCCTCCATCGATCTGGTGCGTCCGCGTGTCACACATCTTGCTGCAGGGCTCTGTCAGCCCTGCCGGCTGGGTACGGCTGGTTCGGGCCGGGTCAGCAGTGTCGCACGCTGGTCCGTCCACAATCCCCAGCTCCAGGTTTTGGGTTCTTGTAATTCCTTCATAGATAACTGTCATCGTCTTCATAAGGGCTGTGGAACTTGTGGATAAGTGCTGTTTCCCCTGGTCAGCGGCTCGTCGGCCTGTGTGCGATCGGTCGACAACCGGTGGGGTCGCACGTCGCCGAGGTGGACAGCAGATGACAAGAAATTGTCGTCCACAAGTCGTCCGGCCGTTGTCCACAGAGCTACCCACATTGTGGAAGTACAAGTTCCGGGGTCGCCGAAGTGATCGAAAGGGCCTTGAAGGGTGGAATCCTCGAGCCAGGAAGTCCGGCTCAGGAGCGAGCACGGTTGCGAATCCGGCTGGTCAGCTCGGTGATCTGGTTGTAGACGTTGCGACGCTCCTTCATGAGCGTCTTGATCTTGCGTTCGGCGTGCATGACCGTGGTGTGGTCCCGGCCGCCGAACGTCTGACCGATCTTGGGTAGCGAGAGTTCGGTCAGCTCCCGGCACAGGTACATCGAGATCTGCCGGGCCTGGACCAGCACCCGGGTCCGGGAGCTGCCGGTGAGGTCCTCCAACGTGACGCCGAAGTATTCGGCGGTGACGGCCATGATCGCGTTCGCGGTGATGTTGGGGCGGTCCGACTCCGAGACCAGATCTCGCAGCACGATCTCGGCCAGCTTGAGGTCGATCTCCTGCTTGTTCAAGCTGCCGTACGCGACGACCCGGATCAGCGCGCCTTCCAGCTCACGGATGTTGGTCTGGATCCGCTGGGCAATGAACTCCATGACGCCCGGTTGCAGCGTCATGCCGTCCTTGGCTGCCTTCTTGCGCAGGATGGCGATGCGCAGCTCGAGGTCGGGGGCCTGCACGTCGGTGATCAGCCCGGACTTGAAGCGCGTGACCAGACGGTTCTGCAGGCCGGACAACTGCTCGGGTTTGCGATCGCAGGAGATGACGATCTGTTTGTTGGCCAGCTGCAGGGTGTTGAACGTGTGGAAGAAGGCTTCCTGGGTCTGCTCGGCACGCTCGAGGAACTGGATGTCGTCGATCAGCAGCAGGTCGACGTCGCGGTAACGGCGCTGGAACGACTGGACATCGTTGACCCGGACCGAGTTGATGAAGTCGTTGGTGAACTCTTCGCTGGAAACGTAGCGGACCCGCATGGTCGGCTCGAGCCGGCGGCCGTAGCTACCGATGGCGTGCAGCAGATGGGTCTTGCCCAATCCGGAATCACCATAGATGAAAAGCGGATTGTAGGCCTTGGCCGGCGCTTCGGCGACGGCCACCGCGGCCGCGTGGGCGAACCGGTTGGACGAGCCCGGCACGAAGGTGTCGAAGGTGTACTTCGGGTTCAGCCGGGCTTCTCGATCGAGCGGAACCACGTTCGAGGACCCGGTGTCCCACATGCCGATGCCCGGTGCGGACTCCTGGAACGGGTCGGAGAACCGGTCGTAGACGTCGATCTCCTCGGCATCGAGCTCGGTGTCCAGGGCGTGCCCGAAGCCGTTGAGCTCGCCACCGAACCGGGTCGGTTCGGGCTGCGGGTCCGGCTCGGGCGCGTTCGCGGACGGCCGCTCGCCCTGTTCCATCGGCGCGATGGTCACGGCGACGTTGATGTCACGCCCCATCGCCTGACTCAGCGCGGCGGTGATGAGCGGCCGCAGGTTGTCCTCGAGGTAGTCCTTGGCATAGGTGTTCGGGGCCGCGAGGAGCGCGGTGTCTTCGAGCAGTCCGATCGGCCTGGTCAGGCTCAGCCACGCTCGCTGATGCGGGCGCACCACCGAGTCGTCAAGTTGACTGATCGCCCGATTCCAGACGTCCGCGAGATCCGCGAGTTCGTCCGCCACCTACTGCTCACTCCCTCAATCACTGTCCCCCGTTACCGCTGGCCGCTCGTCATCACGCCGACCGGGCGGACGTCGGCGCGCAGGACAAGCCTGGGATCCGACAGTAATCCACAGCTCTATCCACACTGTGTGGAGGGACGGCCGAACCGCTCGACCCGAGGCCGAGTAGTGGGTGTCTCCCTGACGAATCCGCAGCGGTTAAGTACTTCGAGCGGACAACCTAACAGCGGGCCGGGTGAACCCACAATGGGGAGGATCGGGTCAGTTTCGACTCGAACTCGAGCCTTTCGGCGTGTCGCGGCGTATTTCCTGGCCTCCGTCTGGGTAGATTCCTTCGTTTGCCATCTCGTTCTGCGGGACGTGTGGTGAATCGGCCTGAGATCGAGACCGAGTCCTTCCGAGCTCTCGCCGGCAGGCCGGCCGAGTCCGTCGTGGGAGCCCTCAGCGGCCGGTTTGACCCGAGCCGGGGTTGATCCGTACCGTTGAGTCCACGTGTGTTGTCCACAGGCTGCTGTGGGTGATGCTGCCTGTGTGAGATTTCCAGTAGTCCTGAAGTCCTGGCTCAGCTGCGGCCGTGCCGGACATGATTGTGATGGAGCGAGACCGTGAGCAAGCGGACCTTCCAACCGAACAACCGCCGTCGGGCCAAGACCCACGGGTTCCGGCTTCGGATGCGCACGCGTGCCGGCCGCGCCATTCTGTCGGCTCGCCGACGCAAGGGCCGCAGCGAACTGTCGGCCTGAGCCGACCCAGCTTCGTGCTTCCTGCGGCACACCGCCTGCGTGCGTCTGCAGACTTCGCGACGGTCACCCGATCCGGCCACCGGGCTCGCCGAGGCAGCCTGATGGTCTATCTGTGTAAACCGTCGGAACAGACATCGGTCACCAGCCCGACCAGGGCCGGTCTGATCGTCGGTAAGAAGGTCGGCGGCAGTGTGGTTCGCCATCGGGTTTCGCGCCGGCTCCGGGCCCAATTGGCCGAACGGATCGATCTGGTCGAAGCGGGCTCCACCATCGTTGTCCGGGCCCTGGCCGAAGCCGCCGACGCAAGCTCGGTCGAACTCGGTCGTGACCTGGATTCCGCACTGCGACGATTGGTCCTTCGATGACCGGCCGCGCGGCCCGGTTCGGAGTCACGTTGGTGCGGATCTATCAGGCCGGCTGGAGTTCCCGGCGGCCACCTTCGTGCCGTTACACCCCGAGCTGCAGCCAGTACACGGTGGATGCGATCACCGCCTACGGCCTGCGGCGTGGCAGCTGGCTGGGTACGAAGCGGATCGCCCGATGCCACCCGTGGCACACCGGCGGCTATGACCCGGTTGTCATCGAAGGTTCGAGCCACGGAACTGAACCGCGGTCCGATTCGTCGGATCTGAAGAATCTCCTAGAGCGGACTGGTTGATGCTGGATTTCTTGTACACCGCGGTCTCATGGGTACTGCTGCGCTGGTATCAGCTGTTCACGCTGCTGGGCATGAGCAAGACCAGCGGCCTGACCTGGGCGCTGTCGATCATCATGCTGGTGGTGACCGCCCGGCTGATCATGTTCCGGTTCTTCGTCAAGCAGGTGCACTACCAGCGCCGCATGCAGGAGATGCAGCCAAAGATCAAGAAACTGCAGGAGAAGCACAAGGGCGATCGGGCCACGCTCAACCGCGAGATGATGGCGCTGCAACAGGCCGAGGGGTTCAATCCCATCTCAGGCTGCCTGCCGATGTTCCTGCAGATCCCGGTCTTCATCGCGCTCTTCCATGTGCTCAAACACATGTCGAACTCGGTCAAGCTGACCCCGGGCGATCGTGGCCTGACGCTGTACGGCTTCACGCAGCAGCAGACCATCGACGCCGCGCACGCGAAGCTCTTCGGCGCGCCGCTGGCCGCTTCCCTGCGTGAGTCCACCTCGAAGATCGGGGACCTGGGCGGGCACGTGACCACCACCCGGACGGTCATCGTCCTGCTCGTGATCATCAGTGCCGCGGCGACCTTCATCACCCAGCGCGCGGTGATCCGCAACGCGACCACGCCGGCTGAGGGCCAGGCGGCGATGATCCAGAAGCTGATGCAGTTCGGTATCCCGGTGTCGGTCGTGTTCTCCGGCGTGATCTTCCCGCTGGGCGTACTGCTCTACTGGTTCACCTCCAACCTGTGGACGATGGGCCAGCAGTTCTACATCTTCAAGTTCCACCCCCACAACCCGACCGGCGCGGTCGCGGCCGGCCCGACCAATGAGGTCGGCAAGTCCCTGGCGCCGAAGGTCGGTCAGAAGCCGGTCGCGGCCAAGGGCAATCGAGCCGGTGCGGTGTCGATGACCAAGGCCGAGGACGACGACGCCCCTGTGGCCGAGATTCCGGTCGCGAGCCCGCCGCCGCGGCCGGCCAACCGGACCCAGCGTCCGAGCGGAAACCGGCCGGCGGCCAAGCGTTCGCCGAGCAAGAAGCGTCGCTGATACTTCCCGAGACCGAAGCCTGCGCGATGCGGCGGCGGCGGCTCGGGTGCCCTGGATGGTTATTGACTAGCGAAGGAATTCGATGACTGAGACCGATACCGCCCTGTCCGACTCCGACACGACGTCGGAGGAAACCGAGGGCTCCGACCTGCTGGTGCAGGAGGGTGACATCGCTGCCGACTACCTCGAACGGCTGCTCGACATCGTCGACTATGACGGCGACATCGATCTGGATGTGGAGAACGGCCGCGCCATGGTTGCCATCGTGGGCTCCGACCTGCAGCCGCTGATCGGCGCCGGTGGCATCACCCTGGACGCGCTGCAGGAATTGACCCGGCTGGCCGTCCAGCAGCAGACCGGAGTTCGCAGCCGGCTGATGCTCGATGTCTCCGGTCATCGGCGGGCGCGCCGGGACGAGCTCTCGACGCTGGCGGCCGAGACCGCGGCCTCGGTGCTCAGCTCCGGTGAGGCCGCTCGGCTGGCGCCGATGAATCCGTTCGAGCGCAAGGTCGTGCACGACGTCATCTCCGCAACCGATGGGGTCAGCAGCGAGTCGGAAGGCGAAGAGCCCAACCGTCGCGTGATCGTGCTGCCCGCCTGAGCGCAGCCACATGAACGAGCCTGATCTGCAGGCGGAGCCGGTCGCCCCGGCTCCGCCTGCAGTCGTTTTCGAGCGCTTCCCGGACACGGCCGGCCTGCTCGTCCGATACGCGAACTGGCTGGCCGGGGCCGGGACGGTCCGAGGTCTGATCGGTCCGCGGGAGATTCCGCGGCTGTGGGATCGGCACGTGCTGAACTCGGTCGCGTTGGCCGAGGTGGTGCCGGCGTCCACCCGGCTGGTCGACATTGGCACCGGCGCCGGGCTGCCCGGCTTGGCCGTCGCGATCGTCCGCCCTGATCTCCGGGTCGATCTCGTCGAATCACTGTTGCGGCGGACCGACTACCTGTCCGAGGTGGTCGCCGATCTGGGCCTGGGTGATCGAGTGCGGGTTGTCCGGGGCCGGGCTGAGGACAAGGCGGTGATCACCGAGGTAGGCCAGGCCGAGTTCGTCACGGCCCGTGCGGTCGCCCCGCTGGACAAGCTCGTCCGGTGGAGTTTCCCGTTGCTGGTGCGAGGTGGCAGGCTGGTGGCAATGAAGGGTGATTCCGCCGAGGCGGAATTGGCGACCCACGCAGCTGCCCTTCGCCGAGCGCGGGCCGAGGTGGTCGGAGTGGCCGAGTGCGGAGTTGGTCTGGTCGATCCGCCGACCAGAGTCGTCACACTGCTGAAGAGGTAGTCGTACCGATCCGCCAAGATCAGGTCGAGGCCCCCCGCGCCCGACAGTAGGTATCAGCGTTCAGGCGTTTGTACGTAGCGCACCTTGCTTCATCGAGAGGGAAAGTCATTCATGCCGGACGAGGCCAACAGCACTGTTTCACGTGAAACACGACGCGACTCCGACGTGTACGAGGCGCTTCAGGCCGATCTGGCCACCGAAGCGAGCGGCGCAATTTCTGATGCACACGGTCTTCGCGCAAGCGGCTCATCGGCAACCGACGCCCGTTCCTTCGACGATTTCGACTCACCGATCGCGCGCGAGGCCATGCAGGCCGTGCACGTTCGCAACGTACGGCAGGAGGCGTGGCCCCGGCCATCGCATCGCCGGGTGCTGACGGTCGCGAACCAGAAGGGTGGCGTCGGCAAGACGACGACGGCGGTCAACATCGCGATGGCCCTGGCCCAACACGGGTTGAAAGTCCTGCTCATCGATCTGGACCCACAGGGCAATGCCAGCACCGCTCTCGGGGTCGAGCACTCGGCCGGAACGCCTTCGATCTATGACGTTCTGCTGGGTAGTTCGACGCTGAGTGAGGTGGCGACTCCGGTCGAGGGCGCACCGGCGCTGCACTGCGTGCCGGCCACCATCGACCTGGCCGGTGCCGACATCGAACTCGCGTCGCAGGTCGCCCGCGAACATCGGCTGCGTCGCGCCCTGGATGAGTATCAGGACGAGGTCGACTATGTCCTCATCGACTGCCCGCCGACGCTCGGGCTGCTCACCCTGAACGCCCTGGTCGGCGCTCGGGAGATCCTCATCCCCATCCAGTGCGAGTACTACGCGCTGGAAGGATTGGCTCAGCTGTTGAACACGGTGGAGCTGGTGAAGTCTCAACTCAATGCCGGCCTTGAGGTCAGCACCGTCCTGTTGACCATGTACGACAGCCGGACCCGGCTGGCCGATCAGGTCGCGGACGAGGTACGCCAGCACTTCGGCGACAAGGTCATCCGGTCAGTCATCCCGCGCAACGTCCGGGTGTCTGAAGCACCCGGTTACGGTCAGACGGTCATGACCTACGACGCCGGATCGCGGGGAGCGGTCAGCTATCTTGAGGCAGCCCGCGAGCTGGCCGAACGTGGCAAGCCGCCGGTCGAGGAGAACCCGGCCGCGGCCGAATCGAGTGATGGGGAGAGCGCACATGAGTAAGACACCACGACGAGGTGGTCTCGGCCGAGGTCTCGGCGCGCTCATTCCGACTGCTCCGCCGCCGAAGGATGACGCGGCCGATCAGCCATCGCCGGCGGACATCAAGGACCAGCCGGTTATGTCAACTGATCATCAAGCTGCGAATACCGCTGGTGCCGCGGAGGGGTCGGCCAAGGCAGCCTCGAACTCAGGCGGCAATGTGAAGGTGGTGAATCGAGTGCCCTCAGTGGCCTCGATTGCCTCTTCCTCAGCCACGGATTTCTACTTCGACCCCTCGCCGGTGCCGGGAGTGACGCTTCGAGAGGTCCGTCCGGACCAGATCAAGACCAATCCGAAGCAACCACGCAGCGTCTTCGACGAGGACGCGCTGGCCGAACTCACACACTCGATCAAAGAGTTCGGGGTGCTGCAGCCGATCGTCGTCCGGGTCAACGGCGAGGACCTGGAACTGGTCATGGGCGAGCGGCGGTTGCGTGCCTCGATCGCCGCCGGCCTGGACAAGATCCCGGCAATCGTCCGCGAGACCGCCGACGAGGCAATGTTGCGTGACGCCCTGCTGGAGAACATCCACCGGGTGCAGCTCAACCCGCTGGAGGAGGCCGCCGCGTACCAGCAGTTGCTGGAGGAATTCGGCGTCACCCATGAGCAGTTGGCCACTCGGATCGGCCGCAGTCGGTCCCAGGTCAGCAACACCATCCGGTTGATGAACCTGCCGGTCGCGGTCCAGCGTCGGGTCGCCGCCGGCGTGCTCTCAGCCGGGCACGCCCGGGCGCTGCTCGGACTCGATGGCCATGATCAGCAGGACGAGTTGGCCGGCCGCATCGTGGCCGAAGGGTTGTCGGTCCGGGCGACCGAGGAACTCGTTGCGTTGTCGGGGAAAGCCACGACGGCCCGAGCACCACGGAAGGCGGCGGCGAAGATCACCGCCCCGAAGCTGGGGGAGCTGGCCAACAACCTGTCGGACGCGTTGGACACCCGGGTCCGGGTCGACCTCGGCCGGCGCAAGGGCAAGATCACCGTGGAGTTCGGTTCGATCGACGATCTGGAGCGGATCGTGGCGATCATGGCTCCGCAGCTCGCCACCAAGAAGGACTAGCCGATCGAGTTTTCGCCTAGCGGGACGGCTGGATCTCGATCAGCTCATCCGTTCGTAGGTGAGTACCTGGTCCAGCCCCCGCCGCCCACGCTGCAACGAGGGCGACTTCCGGTCCGGCGCGCCATAACCGAGGCTCATCACCCCGACGATGCGCAACCGGTCCGGGATGCCGAAGCTGCTCTTGACCGTGGTGTGACGCTCGGCCGCTACGCCGAAGAAGCAGGTGGCCAGGCCCAGGTCGGTGGCTCCGAGCAGGACCAGCAGGCTGGCCATGCCGGTGTCGATGTCCCAGTACGGCACCGGCCAATGCGTCTCATCCCGATCCGTCCAGCCCTTGTCCGGGGCGGCGTAGCGATCGAGGTAGGCGTGTTTGTCGGACAGGGCCAGAATCAAGACCGGTGCCGACTGCATGCCGCGTAGCCAGTTGTCCGGGTCGGAGTCGTCGGTCGTGTCGCGCCAGAACACGGACCGAGATTCGACCGAGTCCAGCACCAGGAACTGCCAGCCCTGACTGAAGCCGGCTGACGGGGCCCGGATCGCCAACCGCAACAACTGCTCCACTGTTTCACGTGAAACATGGCGATCGGGATCGTAGTTGCGGACCATGCGTCGAGCTCGGACAACGTCGGTGAATTCCATGCCTCAAGGTCTACCAGCCGGGCCACTCACCCGATCAGCAACCTGGTGACCGGGGCGGGCAAACAGGGGTGCGTAGGAGGCCGTTCGTGTGACAACCTTGACCGGTGCAGCTCGATCAGTCCCTGAAGCTTTCCGGCGTCTCCTACGACATCCGTGGTCCGGTGATGGAGGAGGCCAAGCGCCTCGAGGAGGCCGGCCATCGAATCCTCAAGCTCAACATCGGCAACCCGGCCACCTTCGACCTGACCGCGCCGGACGAGATCCTGCTCGACGTGGTCCGCAACCTGCCGGCCGCGGAGGGGTACTCGGACTCCCGGGGTCTGCTGTCGGCTCGAACCGCAGTGGTGCAGCACTACCAGCAGCGCGGGCTGCCCGAACTCGATGACGTCAACGACGTCTGGCTCGGCAACGGCGTCAGCGAACTGATCATGATGTCGCTGCAGGCGATGCTGAACGACGGCGACGAGGTGCTGATTCCGGCCCCGGACTTTCCATTGTGGACGGCTGCGACCTCGCTGGCCGGCGGTTCTGCGGTGCACTACCGCTGCGACGAGTCCGAGGGCTGGTTGCCGGATCTGGACGACATCGCGGCCAAGGTCACCGATCGCACCAAGGCGATAGTGGTGATCAACCCGAACAACCCGACCGGTGCGGTGTACCCGCTGAGCACGTTGGAGGGCATCGCGGAGGTCGCCCGCCGGCACCAGCTGGTCGTCCTGTCCGATGAGATCTACGACAAGATCCTGTACGACGACGCGGTGCACCACTCGATGGCCGCGGTCGCGCCCGACGTATTCACCCTGACCTACAACGGGCTGTCCAAGGCGTACCGGCTGGCCGGATTCCGGTCTGGTTGGCTGCTCGTGCATGGTCCCAAGCGTGGAGCCGAGAGCTACCTCGAAGGTCTGTCGGTGATGGCCAACCTGCGGCTGTGTGCCAACGTGCCGGCGCAGCATGCGATCCAGACCGCCCTCGGTGGCCGGCAGAGCATCAACGACCTGGTGCTGCCGGGCGGCCGGTTGAAGGAGCAGCGCGATGCGGCGGTGACCGCGTTACGCACGATCCCCGGCGTCAGCTGCGTCGAACCGAAGGGCAGCCTCTACGTCTTTCCGAGGCTCGATCCCGAGCTGTATCCGGTGAAGGACGATCAGCAGTTCGTGCTCGACTTCTTGCGGGAGCAGAAGGTGCTGCTGGTCCAGGGAACCGGCTTCAGCTTTCCGACCCCCGACCACTTCCGGATCGTCACCTTGCCGCGGGCCAAGGACCTGACCGATGCGATCGGACGGCTGGGCGACTTCCTGGCCACCTACGACCCGCAGCGGACCGTCTGAGTCATGTCGGTGTCGCGCCGGATCGTCCCGCTGACGTTGGACAACCTGAGCGAGCTGCCCACGCCGTGCAGTACCTGCCTGTTCTGGGAACTCGGTCCGGTGGTCGACCCGCACCCGCTACCGGCCGGCGAGGCCGAGCTGGCCAAGGAGGCATGGCTCTCGGCGACCCTGCTGGACTGGGGCAGCTGCGGCAAGGTCGCCTATGTCGCCGGCGTGCCGGCCGGCTACGCGATGTTCGCCCCACCCGGGTTCGTGCCCCGAGCGGTGTCCTTCCCGACCTCGCCGGTGAGTGGCGACGCCGTCCTGCTGATGAACGCCCACGTGCAGAGCGAGTGGCGCCGGGCCGGCATCGGCCGGATGCTGGCCCAGGCGGTGGCGGCCGAACTGGTACCGCGGGGGGTCAAGGCGATCGAGGCCTTCGGCGCTACCGGCCCAGCCTCCAAGGGTTGCCTGATGCCGGCCGACTACCTGCGCTCGGTCGGTTTCAAGACGGTCCGGCCACATCCGGTCTACCCGCGGCTACGGATGGAGCTGAAGTCGACGGTGTCCTGGCGCTACGACGTCGAGTACGCCCTGGAGCGCATCTTCGGAACCAACGCCGGCCGCGCGCTCACGCCCGTGTCGATGACGCCGGGACCCGCGCCCATGACCGAAAAGCCTTAGTCTTCAAGGTAAATCTCGGTTGAATCGGTGTCCGGTCAGAGCAGTCCGTGCGCATGGGCAAAGACCACGATCTGCACCCGGTCGCGCAGGTCGAGTTTGCGCAGGATGCTACCCACATGGGTTTTCACCGTTGATTCACTGACGAAAATCGATCCGGCGATCTCGGAGTTGCTCAGCCCCCGGGCCACCGCGAGCAGCACCTCGAGTTCCTTGTCGGTCAGGCTGGTGTAGCCCGGCGGCAACGCGTGCCGGGTCCGGAACTCACCTTCGAGCAGGGCGGCCAGGTCCTCCGGGGCCAGAACCGCGTTGCCGGCGTACACCGTCCGGATCGCATCCCGCAGCATCGTCGGGGTGGTGTCCTTGAGCAGGAATCCGCTGGCCCCGTAGCGGATCGCCGTCGCCGCCCGGTCGTCCAGGTTGAACGTGGTCAGCACAACGACCCGGACCGGACGGCGCCGGCCGGCCGCCCGGCCCGGGGAGACG
>CAZZZW010000009.1:0-18701 GCA_964658795.1 Phormidium nigroviride PCC 7112 | reverse complement strand
CTGTTTGGTCGCCTCGACGCCGTCCATGGTCGGCATCCTGATGTCCATCAGCACGACGTCGGGTTCGAGCTCGCCGACGAGCCGGACCGCCTCGGCGCCGTCACCGGCCGTACCGACGACGGTCATGTCCGGCTGGGCGTCGACGATCACGGCGACGCCGGCCCGGAACAACTCCTGGTCGTCGACGAGCAGCACCCGGATCGGCTCGCTCGTCATCGGACGGCCGGCTGGGGCTCGGGCACCGAGGTCGAGGTCCGGTGGCGCAGGCCGGGAATCCAGGCGGTCGCGGTGAACACATCGTCCTCTCGTCGCACTTCGAGGCGGCCACGCACGGTCTCCAACCGGCGGCGCATCCCATCGATCCCGATGCCGTCAACCGAGGGCGGTCCCTGATCGGCGATCCGGTTGCGGACCTGGATGCGTAGCCCCTCGTCCCAGTGTTGCTCGATCTCGAGCGGCTCGGACCGGCGGCCGTGCTTGAGCGCGTTGGTCAGCATCTCCTGCAGCACCCGGAAGGCGACCAGGTCGGTGCCACTCGGCAGCGCCAGCGGTGTGCCGACCACCTCGGAGCGGACATCGTTGCCGGCCGCGCGAACGCCGTCGATCAGCTCGTCGAAGGAGAGCAGGGCGTCGTCGCTGGTGGACGACAGCACTTGGCGGACGTCCCGCAGCGATTGCCGGGCCGACGTCGCGATGTTGCGCATGGTCTGCTGGATCCGGTCGGTGTCGTCGGGATCCAGGAACTGGGCCGACTCGGCCTGGGCGAGGATGACCGCCAGCGAGTGCCCGACCACGTCGTGCACGTCCCGGGCCAGCCGCGCCTGCTCGGCCCGGACCTGAGCGACTTCCTGGGCCTGGGTCCGGGCCTGCTCGGCGCGCGCCCGCTCGTCCTCGGCCCGGACCTGGTCGAGGCGGGACGCGGTCGCCTGGTGCCGGGCCCGCAAGGCCAGGCCGGCCAGCCACGGAGCGGCCAGCACGGCGAAGCAGAACACACCGGCCGCGATGGCGCCGGCCGGGGTCACGCTGTAGGAGTTCGGCACCGGGACGCCGAGCCTGTAGATGTAGTAGATCAGCGTGGTACCGCTGTGCATCACGTAGGCGATGGCGATGACGCCGCCGATCGGCAGCGACAACCCGCTGAAGACGAGCACGGTGCGAGTGCCGTACCGGGCGGTGCCGTAGGCGACCACCACCGTGGACAGCTGCACCAGCATGACGTCGGACCGCTCGAAGACCTGGATGGAACAGGCCAACCAGACCAGCAGCAACGCGAAGCCGGGCGAACGCCGGAACAGCGCGACCGAGGCGGCCATGCCGAGGGCGACCAGGGTGCCGCCGCGGGTCGGCTCGGCCAGGGTGAAGCCGACGCGGGCCTCGTACAGCCCGATCACCAGCACGACCGCGGCCAGCCCGATGTCCAGGGGCCAGCCCGGGTGGCGCTCCGCTGCGGGTTTCGGAGTGCTGGTTACCGGGCTGTCCTCGAGCACATCGACAATCGAACCATGCATCGCGGTCAAGTCCGCGCGGCCGCCGGACTTGGACGGCCAGGCCTCACCGGGCCGATGGCCGACTCGACCAGCTTCTCGATCAACTCGGAGTAGGCCAGGCCGGCCGCGGCGAACATCCGTGGCACCTGCGACTGCTCGGTCAGACCGGGCGTGGTGTTGACCTCGTTGAGCACCAGACCATCCTCGGTCAGGAAGAAGTCGAACCGGGCCAGCCCCTGGCACCCGAGGGCGTCGAACAGGGCTCGGGCCGCGCCGCTGAGCTCCTTGGTCTCGACATCAGTGAGCTCGGCGGGGATGCAGAAGTCGGCCCCGCCCCCGTACTTGCGCTCGGTGTCGAAGATGCGGTTGCCGGGGGCCTGGATGTCGAGCGGCCCGTCCTGGGCACCGATCTCCAACGGCGGCCCGACGGTCAGGGTGCCGTCGGCGTCCTGCAGTACCGCGATGTCGATCTCCCGCCCGACCAGCACCTCCTCGATCAGCACCCGGTCGTCCAAGGTCAACGCGTGCTCGACCGCAGCCGGCAACTGGTCGGGCTCGGTCACCAACCGCACGCCGTGGCTGGAACCCGCGGACACCGGCTTCACCACGACCGGGTCGAGCCAGGTCAACCGGGTCGGCTCGGTGACGACCACGCCGGCCGCGGTCCGGATGCCGAGGCTCCCGGCCACCAGCTTGGTGGCGTGCTTGTCCATAGCCAGGGCGCCGGCCCGCACCCCCGATCCGACGTAGGGCAGGCCGGCCAGGTCGAACAGTGCGGCCAGCGTCCCGTCCTCGCCGTGCGGGCCGTGCACCATGGGGATCGCGACGTCGCACTCGGACATCAGCATCAGCGCGACAGCCAGGCTCTTGGCCGGGGTCGCGGCCAACGGGCCGGACTGACCGTGCCAGACCCCGCCGGGTGCGATGGTCAGCTCGAGTACGTCGTAGGTGTAGCGGTTGAGCGCATCGGCCACGCCGGCCGCCGAGGCCAGCGACACCTCGTGTTCACAGTTCTGGCCGCCCCCGACGACCACGACGTTGATGGTCATGCTTGCTCCTTGTTCGTGGTGGTTTCGCTGTTGACGGTGCGGTCCAGGCGACGGCCGAGGCCGGTCAGGATCTCGTGCGGGATGGTGCCGGCCCAGTCGGCCCAGTCGGCCGGGGTGGGTTCACCGTGCTCGCCCGGACCGAACACGATCGCGGTTTCGCCGACGCCGACCGGCAGATCCCCGACGTCGATCACGATCTGATCCATCGAGACCAACCCGACAACCGGGCATCGCCGGCCATGTACCCAGACCTCGGCCCGGCCCGAGGCGGCGCGGGGCAGCCCGTCGGCGTAACCCAGTGGCACCAGTGCCAATCGGGTCGGGCGGGCGGTCAGGTGCGTGTGCCGGTAACCGACGCCCACCCCGGCGTCGACGTCGCGGACGGCCACCACCGGGGCGGTGAGCCGGACGGCCCAGCGCAGCTCGCCGGATGGATGCGCGGTGTCCTCGATGCCGTAGAGACCGGCACCGATTCGGCTGAAATCGTAGAGTGATTCGGGATCGGTCAGAGTCGCGGCGGTCGCGGCCAGGTGTCGCGATCGGTGCCGCAGACCGGCCTGATCCGCGGTGTCCAGGAACCGCTCGAAGCGCCGACGACCGAGGTTGTCCGGGCCCTCGCTGGCATTGGCCAGATGGCCCATCAGGCCGACCACCTGGATCAGACCGGCTTGTTCGGCCCGCTCGGCCCGGCGGGTGAGTTCGGCCCATTCCGACGGTGGTGCGCCATCGCGGGCCAGCCCGACATCGGCTTGCAGATGTACCCGGGCCGGACGACCGACCTGGACGGCCGCCCGCGTGATCGCGGCCAGATGGTCCAGGCTCGGTATTGCGAGCTCGATCCGACGACGGATCGCGTCCGGCCATGCGGTGGCCAGCGGATTGAGCCAGCTGAGGATCGGGACCCGCAGGCCCGCGTCGCGCAGGGCGTGCGCCTCGGCCAATGAGGTGACGCCGAGACGGTCGGCGCCGTTGGCCAGGGCGGTACGAGCGATCGGCACCGCGTCGTGGCCGAACCCGTCAGCCTTGACCACGGCCATGAGCCCATTGCTGCGAGCCCGGAACCGCCGGGTGTTGTGGGCGATCGCGGTCAGCTTGACGTCGAGGGCGGCACCGGCGGTCGCGGTGGCGGGGTCGAGCAAGATCGTCATGCTGCAGACGTTATGAATCAGCTGGGTGCGACGCCTCCACCTGAGGTACCGGGGCGCTGCCCTACCGGCCAGACGGCTAATTCGCTTGACGGAGTGAGCACTCACTCCGTTAAGGTGTCCGCTATGCGTAGTGAGCTGGACACCGTCGCCGCCGAGGGCGTGGCCATGGGTAGCGGTCGCGCCGCCCCGATGTCCAGAGACGACCGGCGGGCCGCCATCATCGAGGCCACCGTTCCGCTGCTGCGCAGCCACGGGCAGTCGGTCACCACCAAGCAGATCGCCGAGGCCAGCGGTATCGGTGAGGGCACCATATTTCGGGTCTTCACCGACAAGGCCGAGCTGATCGACGCCTGCCTCAGCGCGGTGTTCGACCAGACTCCCACCTTGGAGCAGTTCGCCGCGATCGACCGGTCGCTGCCGTTGGCCGGTCGGGTCGAGGCCGGCGTGCAGATCCTGCAGCAGCGACTGCAGTCGGTCATCGAGTTGTTGATCGCGGTCGGTTTTCCCGAGGCACCGGACGGCGGGCGCCGGATGGATCCTCGAGCCCGGGCCGGCCACAGCATCGTGCTGGACGCCTTCGCCGAACTGCTCACCCCGGATGCCGACCGGTTGCGGGTCAGTCCGCACCGGACGGCGCAGCTCGCGCGCATGCTGACCTTCGCCGCGACCCACCCCAAGATCAACGACGACGAACCGATGACCGCGCTGGAGATCACCGACATCCTCCTGCACGGCGTAATCCGATGAGCCGCGTGCGCGAAGACCTAGAAGTGCGGGAGAAATGATGCTGCTTCGAACCCTGCGGACGTATCTGCGTCCGTACCGCAACGCGCTGCTCGCCGTCGTGCTGCTGCAGCTGATCCAGTCGGTGGCCGGGCTCTACCTGCCCAGCCTCAACGCCGACATCATCGACAAGGGCGTCTCGGTCGGCGACACCGGCTACGTCATCTCTACCGGCGGCATCATGTTGCTGGTCACGCTGGTCCAGATCACCTGTTCGATCGGTGCGGTCTACTTCGGGGCCCGTACCGCGATGGCCTTCGGACGCGACCTGCGGGCCGGAATCTTCCACCAGGTAGGCACATTCTCCGCCCGCGAGGTGAACTCGTTCGGGGCGCCGTCGCTGATCACCCGCAACACCAACGACGTGCAGCAGGTCCAGATGCTGGTGTTGATGACCTGCACCCTGCTGGTGGCCGCGCCGATCATGTGTGTCGGCGGTGTGATCATGGCCATCCGCCAGGACGCGAAGTTGTCGCTCCTGCTGGTGGTGGCGATGCCGGTGTTGATCGGCGTGATCGCGCTGATCATCAGCCGGATGATCGGTGGCTTCCGGATGATGCAGAAACGGATCGACGCGGTGAACCGGGTGCTGCGCGAGCAGATCACCGGCATCCGGGTGGTCCGGGCGTTCGTGCGAGAGCCTTATGAGACAAAGCGATTCGGTGACGCCAACGAGGCGGTGACCCGGACCGCGCTTCGGGTCGGCCGGTTGCAGTCGCTGATGTTTCCGACCGTGATGCTGGTGGTCAACTTCTCCTCGGTCGCGGTGCTGTGGTTCGGTGGCCACCTGATCGACGACGGTCAGATGCAGGTCGGATCGCTGACCGCCTATCTCAGCTATCTGATGCAGATCCTGATGTCGATCATGATGGCCACCTTCATGGCGATCCTGGTGCCCCGGGCCTCGGTGTGCGCCGACCGGATCGGCGAGGTACTGGCGACCGAGTCCTCGGTGAAGCCTCCGGCCCAGCCGATTTCCGTCCTGCAACTCAAGGGAGATCTCGAGTTCGACGGCGTCGAATTCAGTTACCCGGGGGCCAGCGATCCGGTGCTGTGCGGGTTGAGTTTCACCGCCCGGGCCGGCGAGCGGACGGCCATCATCGGCAGCACCGGAGCGGGCAAGACCACGCTGCTCGGACTGATCCCACGACTCTTCGACGTCACCGCCGGCACCGTGCGGGTGGACGGACAGGATGTGCGCGACCTCGATCCGAGCGTCTTGTGCAGCGTGATCGGCCTGGTGCCGCAGCGGGCGTACCTGTTCACCGGCACGGTGGCCAGCAACCTTCGCTACGGCAACCCCGAGGCCACCGATGCCGAATTGTGGCGGGCGCTCGAGGTCGCGCAGGCCGCCGACTTCGTCGCGGCCATGCCGGACGGGCTGGAATCCACCATCGCGCAAGGGGGAACGAACGTCAGCGGCGGACAGCGGCAACGGCTGGCAATCGCCCGGGCGTTGGTCCGAAAGCCAGAGATCTACTTGTTCGACGACTCGTTTTCGGCCCTTGACCTCGGCACCGATGCGCGGTTGCGAGCAGCCTTGCGACCCCTGACCGCCGAGGCCACGGTGCTGATCGTGGCCCAGCGGGTGTCGACCATCATGGATGCCGAGCAGATCCTGGTGCTGGAGGACGGCCGGATCGTCGGGCGCGGCACACACTCGGAGCTGGTCGAGAATTGTGCTACGTACCAGGAGATTGTCGCGTCCCAATTCACCGGGGACGAGCTCTCGGTCGATCTGGGCAAGCAAGTCGATCTGGGCAAGCAAGAGGTGTCGCGATGACCGGGCCGGCCGCGAACGGGGCCCGCGCCGGGTCACCGGCCACCGGCGCCGAGCACACCGCCCGACCGCGTCCACCGATGGCCCGTGGTCCGTTCGCCGGGATGGGCGCGGCTGAGAAGTCGCTCAACTTCGGACCGTCGTTCCGTCGGTTGCTGGGTCGCCTGGCGCCGGAGCGGGCCACCGTCGCGGTGGTCATGGTGTTCACCGTTTCCAGTGTGGTTCTCAGCGTGTTGGGCCCTCGACTGCTCGGTCACGCGACCAACATCATCTTCGACGGGATCCTGGGCCGTCGGGTGCCGGCCGGTCTGACCAAGCAGCAGGCCGTCGCTGCCGCCCGGGCCCGCGGTGACGACAAGATCGCCGACGTCCTGGCCAAGTCCCACCTGGTGCCTGGTCAGGGCATCGACTTCCACGCCCTGGGCCAGGTGTTGATGGTGGTCCTCGCGTTGTACCTGGCGGCCTCGATCTGCTCGTGGTTGCAGGGGTATCTGCTCACCGGAGCGGTACAGCGAACCATGTACCGGCTGCGGTCGGACGTCGAGGACAAGCTGAACCGGCTGCCGTTGGCCTACTTCGACGGCCAACCCCGGGGCGAGGTCCTGAGCCGGGTCACCAACGACATCGACAATGTCACCCAGGCCCTGCAGCAGTCGCTGAGCCAGATGCTCTACTCGCTGCTCTCGGTGCTGGCCGTGCTGATCATGATGATCACCATCTCGCCGTTGCTTGCGATCATCGCGCTGGTGAGCGTGCCGCTGTCCATCCTGGTCACCCGATTCATCGCCAAGCGATCGCAAAGGCTCTTCGTTTCACAGTGGAAGACCACCGGGCAGCTGAACGGTCAGATCGAAGAGGCGTTCTCCGGACACTCGCTGGTCAAGGTGTTCGGCCGGCAGAAGGAGGTCGAGCAGTCCTTCGAGGACAAGAACGCCGAGTTGTACGGAATGAGCTTCGGGGCCCAGTTCATCAGCGGCATCATCCAGCCGGCCGTGATGTTCATCGGCAACCTCAACTACGTGGCGGTTGCGGTGGTCGGCGGCCTGCGGGTCGCGTCCGGCGCGATGAGCCTGGGCGACGTGCAGGCCTTCATCCAGTACTCCCGGCAGTTCACCCAGCCGCTGACCCAGGTGGCGGCGATGGCCAACGTCCTGCAATCCGGCGTGGCTTCGGCCGAGCGCGTGTTCGAGCTGCTCGACGCGTCGGAGCAGCGGCCGGATGTGGAGCGGCCGGCGGTGATCGGGGATCCGCACGGACGGGTCGCGTTCGAGCATGTCTCGTTCTCCTACGACCCGGAATCCCCTTTGATCACCGACCTGTCATTCGAGGCCGCCCCGGGCCAGACGGTGGCCATCGTCGGTCCGACCGGGGCCGGCAAGACCACCCTGGTGAACCTGATCATGCGTTTCTACGAGCTGGACGCGGGCCGGATCACCCTTGATGGCCAAGACATATCTCGATTGACCCGGGCCGATCTGCGGTCCCGGATCGGGATGGTGCTGCAGGACACCTGGCTGTTCGGCGGCACGATCCGAGACAACATCGCCTACGGTCGCCCGTCGGCCACTCCAGCCGAGATCCTCGCCGCCGCGCAGGCCACCTTCGTGGACCGGTTCGTGCACTCGCTGCCCGACGGCTACGACACGATGATCGACGAGGAAGGTAGCAACGTCAGCGCCGGGGAGAAGCAGTTGCTGACCATCGCCCGAGCGTTCCTGGCCAGTCCGTCCCTGCTGATCCTGGACGAGGCGACCAGCTCGGTGGACACCCGGACGGAGCTGCTGGTGCAGCAGGCGATGGCCGCGTTGCGCACCGACCGGACCAGCTTCGTCATCGCCCACCGGCTGTCCACGATCCGCGATGCCGACCTCATCCTGGTGATGGAGGACGGCCAGATCGTGGAGCAGGGGGATCACGAATCGCTGCTGGCCGCCGAAGGGGCCTACTACCGGCTGTACAACGCCCAGTTCGCCGGTGCCGAGGTGTGAGCGAGTCGGGAACCTGAGGACAGGTTTCGGCCTGTTGCTCGACCGGCGTCATCGGAGGTGTGCTGACGCCCAGCACGTAACACCGTTTCTGTGGTTCTGAGACTGGCCGCGCATCACCGGCAGGCAGGAATACCAAGCGGCCCGGACGTCCGAGGGGACATCCGGGCCGCGGGACGAGCCCGAAGGCTGACCGGCTTAGATGAAGTCCTTGAGGTCGTTGAGCAACGCGGCCTTGGGCTTGGCACCGACGATGGTCTTCACGACCTCGCCGCCCTTGAACACCGACATGGTCGGGATGGACATGATCTGGTAGTCGCGGGCGACGTTCGGGTTCTCGTCGATGTTGAGCTTGACGACCCGGAGCTTCTCGCCGTGCTCGCCAGCGATCTCCTCGAGGACCGGGCCGACCAGGCGGCACGGACCGCACCACTCGGCCCAGAAGTCGACCAGCACCGGGGTGTCGGATTCGAGAACGTCCTTGCTGAACGTGGCATCGGTGACGGCAGTGGTGTTAGCACCCATCGGAAACATCTCCCATAACGTTGAAGTCGTGCGTGTGAATGTAACGCGCGGATAGGTCAAAGCCTTCCCGCGCGGGCGGACTCAGCCTTCCAGGGCCGCGAGTTCCGGATCGCCGACTGCCTCCAGCGCCGCCAGGTACTTCTCGGCGTCCAAGGCGGCCTGGCATCCGGTGCCGGCCGCGGTGATCGCCTGCCGGTAGACGTGGTCGACGAGGTCGCCGGCCGCGAACACGCCGGCCACGTTCGTCCGGGTCGACTTGTCGTCGGTCAGGACGTAACCCTCTTCGTCCAGGTCGATCTGGCCCTTGACCAGGTCCGAGCGCGGATCGTGTCCGATGGCGATGAACAGCCCGGTCGCGTCGATCTCGCGGGTCGCACCCGTCACGGTGTCGCGCAGGGTCAGGCCACTGACCTTGGTGTCACCGTGGATCTCGGCGACCTCGGAGTTCCAGGCGAAGCGGATCTTCGGGTTCTCCTTGGCCCGCTCGGCCATGATCTTGGACGCCCGCAGGGAGTCCCGCCGGTGTACCAGGGTGACCGAGTCGGCGAACCGGGTCAGGAAGGTCGCCTCTTCCATCGCGGTGTCCCCGCCACCGACGACCACGATGTTGTGGCCCCGGAAGAAGAAGCCGTCACACGTCGCACACCAGGAGACGCCGCGGCCGGACAGCTCGTCCTCACGCGGGATGTCCAGCTTCTTGTAGGCCGAGCCCATCGCCAGGATCACCGTGTCGGCGGTCCATTCGCCCGACAGCGTCCGCACCACCTTGCGGTCGTCGGCGAGCTCGACGGAGATCACATCGTCGGAGACCAGCTCCGCGCCGAACTTCTCGGCCTGGCTGCGCAGGTGGGTCATCAGCTCCGGGCCCATGATGCCGTCCGGGAAGCCGGGGAAGTTCTCGACCTCGGTGGTGTTCATCAGTGCGCCGCCGTACTGGCTGCCTTCGAACACCAGCGGCTGCAGCTCGGCCCGGGCGGTGTACAGGCCGGCGGTGTAGCCGGACGGGCCCGATCCGATGACGATGACCTTGCGGTGCTGGCTCACGAGAAGACCTTCCTTGAAGAGATAGCGCTCTGAGAACCAGGGTAAGGGCCCGGCTATTCCGGGGCGGAAGTGCGGCCGGAGCGGCGCTTGACCGCGGCCACGATACTGGCCACCTCCGGCAACGGCAGCCGCAGCGCGACCAGGATCAGCACCGCACCGCCGACCCCGGCGCCGACGAGCAGGGTGGCCAGCGAGGCGAACCGGCCGATGCCCAGCGCGCTGTTGCCGCCGAGCACGATCCCGAACGCGACCACGCCACCGGCCAGCGAGGCCAGGGCGATCAGACCGACGTTGCGCAACACCGGCGCGAAGCCCAGCCGGCCGAAGCGGCGGCGGAGTAAGAAATGTCCGGTGATGGCACCGGCGAGGTAGCTCGCCGAGGTGGACACGGTCAGGGCGATGATCACCGCCCGGCCGTGCAGCATGGTGTCGGCCAGCAGCACCAGCACCACCTTCGTCCCGACGGTGGCCAGGTTCATGAAGGTCGGCGTCCGGGCATCTCGCATCGCGTAGAACACCCGTTGCTGCAACATCAGGATCGCGAACGGCAGCAGACCGAACGCGCCGGCGGCCAGCGCCACCCCGGCCAGCCGGGCATCGGCGAGATGGAACTTGCCGAGCAGGATCACGCTGGTGAAGGTCGGACCGAGGGCGAGCAGGCCGGCGGTGATCGGAACCAGACCCACCGCCGACAGGCGCGTGCCCAGCCGCAGGTCGTCGAGCACGTCCTCGGTGCGTCCCTGAGCTGCGGACCGGCTCATCCGCGGCATCAGTGCCGTCAGCAACGACACCCCGACGATGCCGTACGGCACCTGGAACAGCAGGTCGGCGATGGTGAAGATCGTGATGCCCCGGGCCTGCGCGGTGGCCACCCGGCCGATCGCGTACACGCCGATCTGGCTGACGGCGACGTAGCCGAGGACCCACAGGGTAAGGGTCCGGAACTCGGCCATCCGGCCGGTCTCGTTCTCGGCCGCGCGGAATCGCCAGCGCCAGCGGAACCCGATCTGGCGCAACGGGATGAACAGCAGCAAGGCCTGGGCCACGATGCCGAGGGTGGTGCCGATTCCCAGCACCAGGATCTGGGTGTTGTTGATCGATGAGGTCGTCAGGTTGCCCGGCCCCGGAACCACCAGGAAGAGCGCGGCCGCGGCGATGGTGATCAGGTTGTTGGCGACCGGCGCCCACGCCGGCCAGCCGTAGACGTGCTTGGTGTTGAGAATGGCCGAGAGCATGGCGCCGATGCCGTAGAAGAAGATCTCGGGTAACAGCAGTGTCGCCCACAGACCGGCCAGCGAGTGGAACGGTTTGTCGCCGGCGTACAGCGAGATCAGCAGGGGCGCGGCCAGCACGGCCAGCACGGTGGTGGCGCCGAGCCCGACCACGGCCAGTGAGAGCAGCCGTTGGGTGTAGGCCTCGCCGCGATCCTTGTCGTCCTGCTGGGCCTTGACCAGGATCGGGATGATCACGCTGGTGAGGACGCCACCCAGCAGCAGCTCATAGACCATGTTGGGCAGCGTGTTGCCCAGGTTGTAGGCATCGGCGATCCGGTTCGCCCCGGAACCCAGGGCGGCACCGATCGCCATCGTCCGCAGGAACCCGGTGGCCCGGCTGACCAGACTGGCCAGGGCCATCGTCCGGCTGCTGGCCAGCAGGCTCGGAGCGTTGGCCTCCTCCGGCGCCGGAGCCTCGACGTCCGGCCCGACGGTCCCAGGTCCGGCGGTCCGCGGCTCGTCCGTCTCGACGACCAGGCCGCCGCGACCAACTCGGACCGTCTCCGGATGCGGCCGGAACCGGCGCGGCCCGTGGTAGATGGTGCTGCTCCAGCCGTCGGCCGTCGGGGCCTGGACGGTCTGGACGGCGAGCGAGGAAGAATCACCCGGCACCGGCATCGGACTGCCGTAGATCTTCGGCTCCGACCAGTCCTGGGCCAGGCCGGTCGGCTGGTCGTCGGGCGCGTCGTTGAGCGGATTCCAGCTCACGCAGCGGCTCCGACGGCCGGGGGGGCCAGCCGGGCCGGCCGGCGGCGGATCCACCGGATGAAGCGGCGAAGCAGGGCCAGCACCAGGACCGCCACCGCGACCACGGTGATGATCTTGGTGACCGTACCGATCGCGGTCGCGCGCAGGTTCAGCTGAACCGGCGCTCCGAGCTCGTGGCCGTCCGGGGTCTCAAGGGTGGCCCGGACCTGGAACTTGCCCAGTCGGGCCGTGTGGGTCGGGATCCGGACCGTCTGGACGGTGCCGGCCGGGATGGTCACGGCCGACCCCGGACTGGCGGTGAACCCGACACCGGCGTCGGTGGGCGTGACGACGATCTTGACCGTGACCGCCTTGGTCAGGTCGTTGGCCACGGTCACCACGATCGGAGAGTTGCTGGACGACAGCGAGTACGTGCCGATGGCTGGGGTGACCAGGTGGACCTGATTGGTGATGCTGTCGATCCGGGACTGCAACTGCTGGACCACCTGTGCGCCGCCGGCCGGATCGGCTCGCCAGGCGTTCGACTCCGCCCGCTGGATGCCGGTGTTGAAACCGGCCAGCAGCTGGGCCGCCGCGTCGTTGTCGTGCAGTGCCTCGTTCATCGAGCTGACCGTGCCGTTGATGTCGCTGAGCTGGTTGAGCTGCTGCTGGCTGAGCTCGGCGCCCGCGCTCTCGGCGGCGGTGTTCAGCGCGCCGCGGTTCACCGGCTTGATCGAGTGCAACGCCTCCGGGATCGAGATGGCGCTGCCCCAGTCGGCATTGCGGACAGTGTTGATCACCGAGGCGGCCTTGCCCGGATCGGTGTCGACGTAGCGGTCCGGCGCCAGGACGACGAAGTGCGACGTGGTCGGATCCTCCTCCGCGCGCAGCGCCAACTGGGCGAAGAACGTCTGACCGTCGGTGTTGGGGGCGCCGACCTTGATCGCCTTCTTGAAGTAGGTCTCCAGGGTGTGGCTCAGCACCAGCGCGGTCGCGGTGCCGGCCGCGGTCGGCAGCGGCGACAATGCGTCCGGCGGGGGCGAGTCGGAGCTGTGACCGGGCAACGCGGCATCGTTGAGCAGCACGGTCGACGTGCCGTTGCCGACCAGCGCGTCCAGGGCTCGGGCGCTGAGCGTCTCGTCGGCCGGCCAGGTCAGCAGGTCACTGGACAGGTTGCCGTTCAGGTACGGCGAGATGCGCGACTGCACCTGCGGGTCGAGGCCGGTCGACAGGCTCTGGCCGGCCCGGGCCAGCGCGTTCAGGTCGGGATCGCCGTAGCCCGTCAACACCACATCGTGGTAGGTCTCGACCGCCTTGAACCGGGCCAGCCAGTTGCGGGCCAGTTGACCGCCGGTGCCGGCGACCGAACCGGCGCCCTGCAGCACCCGGTAGCCGTCCTTGCCGGCCATCACGGCCAGGCTGTCAAGCAGGTCGGGGTCGATCACCAGCGTCATCCGGACCTTGCCGGCCAGCAGTTCCGGCACCTGCAGGGCCCGATCGAGCCGGCCGCCGGCCGCGATCTCGCCGGACAAGCTCTCGTCCAGGAAGGTGTCGGAGTCGATCGAGCGGTGCGGGCGGTCGAGCAGCGGCCAGATCCAGGCCGTCTGTACCGGCTGGGGCTTGGCCGGGAAGGACGGCAGCAGCAGCTGGGAACGGCCGATCTCGACCATGCCCTGATCGGGGTCGCTCTGGGCCTTGGCGACCAGGGCGTAGGGATAGATGCCGTGGTAACACAGGCAGAGGTCGCGCACGGTCGTGGTGTAGGTGACCCGGATCGTCGCCTTCGGCAGCAGCTGCCTGTGCAGGTCGAGCGGGCTGGGCACGCTGAACCCGGTCTGGTCGCTGGTCAACGGCGTGGCGATGGCCTGATCCAGGTAGGACTGCTGGCTGAGCGTCTCACCCCGCTCCAGGCCGAACTGGACGTCGGAGTAGGTGGTGTTGGTGGTGTTGGTGATGGCCGCCACGATCGTCACGACCTGATCGGCCTGGTTCGGATCTGGCAGCCGTGGGCTCAGGTCGAGCAGCCGCACGGTGGCGGCCGGGGTCTGGGACGTCTCGGCCGCCGTCGCCGCGATCAGCGGCAGCAGTAGCACCGCCAGTGCGACCGCGGCCAGCAGCCCCAGGATCCGCCGGATCAAGCCGGCGTCCGGTCGGCCAGGCCGTTCGGGACGACCCGGCGCAGCTGCGCGCTCACGCGGTCTCCTTGAGCAGTCGCGTCGCCTCGTCCAGCAGGTTGCGTTCGTCGGAGTAGGCCAGCTGGTCCTGGATCTGGGGCAGTGGTACCCAGGCGACCTCGGTGACCTCGATGTCGGCGTCGGACAGCTCGCCACCCGTGGCCCGCATCAGGTAGTGGTGGACGGTCTTGTGGATGCGCCGGCCCTCGACCACGAACCAGAAGTCGATGGTGCCGAGGGTGCCGATGATGACACCGGAGATGCCGGTCTCTTCCTCGACCTCGCGGATCGCCGCCTGCTCCAGGGTCTCGCCCGCTTCCTGGTGACCCTTGGGAAGGGACCACAAGAGCCGTCCGCGGCGATTCGTCCGGCCGATGAGGGCGCCCATCGGCACCGGGCCGGACAGGTCGAGCACCAGCCCACCGGCACTGGTTTCATCGACTCTCGGAAGCCGCGGACGCCGGGTGGACGACGCGCGGGACATGCTCCGATGCTACTTGGCGTGCCAGTAGGGTCTGTCCAAGACGAAGCGGGCCCGCACGATATTTGTCGAAAGAATCTCGGAAGAATCGGGGAAATCGCAAGCATGACCGGCAATCCCGGTGACCTGGTCGACATCCCGCCGGTGGCGCTCCTGCTCGGTGAGACGTTCGCGGCGGCCGGTCACCAGCTGTTTCTCGTCGGCGGCCCGGTCCGGGACGCACTGATGGGTCGGGCGGTCTCGGACCTCGACTTCACCACCGATGCCCATCCGGACCGGGTGCTGGACCTGCTCGGCGGGGTGGCCTCGACCACCTGGACGACCGGCATCGAGTTCGGCACCGTCGGTGCCCAGGTCCGGGGCGAACCCTGTGAGATCACTACGTTCCGGGCCGATCGCTATGACCGGGTCTCCCGCAACCCGATCGTCGAGTACGGCGAGTCGATCACCGATGACCTGCGCCGGCGTGACTTCAGCATGAACGCGATGGCGGTCTCGGTGGTCGACCGGACGTTCGTCGATCCCTACGGTGGTCTGGCCGATCTGGCCCGCGGCCTGCTGCGGACCCCCGCACCGCCGTCGGAGTCCTTCGGTGACGACCCGTTACGGATGCTGCGGGCCTGCCGGTTCGTCTCCCAGCTCGGGGCCCGGGTGGCCGACGAGACCTATCTGGCGATGAAGCTGCTGGCGCCGGAGATCGAACGGATCACCGCCGAACGGGTGCAGGCCGAGCTCAACAAGCTGATGCTGGGCGCCAATCCGCGCGAAGGCCTGGAGCTGCTGGTCGACTCCGGGCTGGCCGATTTCGTCCTGCCCGAGCTGCCGTCCTTGCGGATGGCGGCCGACGAGCACGGCCAGCACAAGGACGTCTACGCCCACACCCTGCAGGTGCTGGACCAGGCGATCGATCTGGAGGATTCTGCTGGACCTGACGCCGGACCTGACTTGGTGCTGCGCTGGGCCGCGCTGCTGCACGACATCGGCAAGCCGGATACCCGCCGGTTCGTCTCAGGGTCACAGGTGACCTTCCACCATCACGAGGTGGTCGGAGCCCGGCTGACCAAGGCCCGGCTGAAGGCGCTGAAGTTCCCGAGGGACATCACCGAGGACATCGCACGGCTGGTGTTCCTGCACCTGCGCTTCTACGGCTACGGCCGGGGCGAGTGGACCGACTCGGCCGTCCGACGCTACGTGACCGACGCCGGCCCCTTGCTGAACCGGCTGCACAAGCTCGTCCGGTCCGACACCACGACCCGCAACAAGCGCAAGGCGATGGTGCTGTCGGCGACCTATGACGACCTGGAGGAACGGATCGCGCGGCTGCGAGAGCAGGAGGAGCTGGATTCGATCCGGCCCGACCTGGACGGTGCCCAGATCATGTCCATCCTCGGGATCAAGCCGGGGCCGGTGGTCGGGCGGGCCTACAAGTACCTGCTCGAACTGCGGATGGAGCAGGGACCGTTGGACCACGACGCAGCCGTGGCAGCGTTGCTCGCGTGGTGGGCCTCGCAACCGGAAAGCTCGGCCTGAGCCCAGCGATCGTCAGAAGAATTGCCCGCTATGACGAGCGATTCTGATGACGAAGAGCGTGGTCAGCCGCGGTAACCGGTGCCAGGGATTCGGCGTTCCCACTGTTCGCAGCGATAGGTCTCCGGCACCTGTTCGGTCACCGGCATGCCCCAGTAGTCCTGCTTCGAACGCACCGCCAGGTACCGCTCCTTGGCGTCGCGATGGCACTCGATGCCCAGGAGTGGCTGGCCCGCCGGGCTGTAATCCGACCACTGGCAGGTCACGCAGCAGACCAGTCGGTCCGGCCGGATCGCCGTGTCCAACTGGAGCAGCTGTTCGAACAGGTCGACCTTGATGCGGTGCTGGACACCCCGAACCTCGGTCGACAACTCGGTTCGCGCGGGCGAGCTGTACAAATCGATCTCGAACCGGACGGCACCGGGCACCTGGTCGCCGTCCATCTCGAGAGTGACCGGCAGCTCGCCGTCGAGCCGGCAGTTGATCAGCTCACCCAACCGGTTGACGACAAAGCTTGTCGACGCATCACGTTCGCCCGGCTCCAGCATGTCGAAGTCGAGCCCCGATACCGCGACCCCGCGGATCTGGGTCTGGATCAGGAACCGGTCAGGCCGCTTCTCGGGTCCCATCCACCATTCGATCGCCTCGGTGCCGACGTCATCGGTGTAGTGACCGGGAAAGACCTGAGGCTCCACCGTTTGCTCAGGCGGCGGGTTGGTTGACGGCCGCGTCCTCGGGCGTGAGCACGGTCAGCTTGCGCTCGGGGTCGCGGGCCAGCAGGTACCAGCCACCGATCACGAGATAGCCCACGGCCAGCGCCAACACGGCGATCACCGACTTACCGTTCGCCGGCAACAGCGCCACGGTGAGCACGGCCGAAGCCACGAACACGACGTTGAACACCGTGTCGTAGATGGAGAAGACCCGGCCCCGGAAGTCGTCGGCGACCCGCTGGGCGGTCATGGTGTCGACGCAGATCTTCACGCCCTGCGCGGCCAGCCCGAGCAGCAGGGCGGCCGGCAGGAAGGTCTCGGATTTGAACGGCAGGCCCAGGGCCAACTCGACGACGCCGGAGCCGATCAACAACATGGCCGGCCACCTGGTGTAGCCGAACCGGCGCGCGGCGATCGGCGTCAGGTAGGCGGCCAGGCCACCACCGATGGCGATCGCGACCACGATCTGACCGAGCCCGGGCAGCCCGGCGCGGAAGAAGCCATGGTCGTGGAAGTAGTTGCGGTAGAGCAGCAGGGTGCAGATCGCCGTTACCCCGTAGGCGAAACGGTGAATGCCGATCACGATGAAGGCCCGTTGTACCGACGGGTGCGAATGGATGTGCTTGGCCCCGTCGATCAGTCCGACCAGCACGTTGCGGACCGACTCGCGATGGTTGCGGGTGTCGTCGTCCGGTCCCAACTGGCGGGCGGCGAACCGGCTCGCGCGGGCGCCGGCCAGCGCATAAAACACCGCACCACCGATCGCGACCACCGCATAGCCGCCATTGCCGGAGCCGAACAGGTAGCGCAGCCCGATGGCCAGCCCACCGCCGATCGCGGTCGACACCGCGCCGGCCGTCACGGCCAGCGCGTTGGCCGTGATCAGCTGGTCGGCCCGCACGACGTGGGGCTGGGAGGCCGACAGCGCGGACAGGACGAACCGGTTGACCGAGATGACCAGCAACGCCGACAGATAGAACGGGCTGCCGTGCACCCCGGCGGCGATCTCGGCCGCGACGCCGATGACGAACACCGCCCGGATCAGGTTGGCCAGCATCAGCACCCGCTGCCGCGACCAGCGATCGAGCAGCACTCCGGCGAACGGGCCGAGCAGCGAGTAGGGCAGCAGCAGGACGGCGAAGCCCGAGGCGATGTCGCTCGGGTGGGCCGCGCGCTCGGGGTTGAACAGGATGGTGCCGGCCAGCGACGCCTGGAACACGCCGTCGGCGAACTGCCCGGCCAGCCGGACGGACAGTAACCGCAGGTAGTCATGGCGGCGCAGCACCTGACGCCATACCGCCGGTGCGTCGGTCTGCGGCCGAGTCGCCGTGCTCATGTCGTGGATGCTCACCCGATCGTCGGCCCTCATCGGGTCAGAACTGGTCCCGTCGGTTCGAGACTCTCCTACGTCGATCATGTCTTCTCCTGAACGCTAGCCCTAGAGGCTGCGCTCTGGTGCAGGATGGACCTGTGACCGCTGATCAGAGCTGGCAGTTGCCTCCTGCTGCCCATCGACTGTTGATCGCAGCACCTGACCTCTCGGACCCGGAGTTCTTCCGAACCGTGGTCTTTCTGATCGAGCACGACGACACCGGCACCGTCGGGGTGATCGTGAACCGGCCCTCGCACACGCCGGTCGGCCACATCCTGCCGGACTGGCAGGACGTGATGACCGAGCCGGCGGTGGTGTTCAACGGCGGACCGGTGCAACGGGACGGGGCCCTCGGGCTGGGGCGGCTGCGGGCCAGTGCCGATGCCGGCACGGGTCTGCGGGCGGTCAGCGGTGGTCTGGCCCTGGTCGATCTGGACGCCGAGGTGAACCAGGTTTCGACGAATGCGTCGAGCCTCCGGGTCTTCGCCGGGCATGCCGGTTGGGAGGTCGGCCAGCTCGACTCCGAGATCGCCGACGGCGGCTGGTACGTGGTGGCCGGTGGTCTGGACGACGTCTTCTCGGCCCAACCCAGCCAGTTGTGGCGCTCGGTGCTGCGTCGCCAGCCCGTCCCGTTGTCGCTGCTCTCGACCTATCCGGTCGACGTCGGCCTGA
>CAZZZW010000008.1:0-30361 GCA_964658795.1 Phormidium nigroviride PCC 7112 | reverse complement strand
CTTCACCGGCTTTGCCGCCTCCCCCATGTCGAGGCCGAACAGAGCCGCGAGATCACCACTGGCCACATACCGGAATCGGCGGCTGCAGACGCCAGGCAGACGAAGTAGGCACCGAACCCGACGCCGGCCAGGATCGCCATCACCAGTGGCCGCCAACCGAGCGGCCCGTGCGGGTGGTCCTCGGGTTGTCGGGAGATCAGCACGACCGCCAGCAAGCCGAGCACGATCCCGAACCAGGCCGGTAGGTGGGGACGCTCGCCCCGCAACACACCGGCGGCGACCGGCACCACGGCTGACATCACCGCGGTGATCGGCGAGACGACATTCATCGGGGCGATCGCCAGCGCACTGTAGAGCAGTCCCACCCCGGCCAACCCGGCCACACCGCCGGCCAGGCTCCAAGCCAGGGTGCCGCCCGAGACCGGGCCGCGATAGACCAGCAACAGCAGCGCCATCAGTACGCCGCCGACCGGGTAGCTGACCAGCAGGACGTTCAGCGCCGGGGCCCGCCGAGCGGCGATACCGCCGACGAAGTCACTGATCCCGTAGGTGCCGGCGGCGATCAGGGCGAAGAGGATGCCCACCGATCAGGCGGCCGGGCAACTGTCGCCCGACGGCGGTGCGCCGGTAACCAGGTAGCTGTCGACCTTGGTCCGGATACAGGCAGTCTTGGGATAGGCGGTGTGTCCCTGGCCGGCCCAGCTCAACACGATTCCGGCGCCGAGGGCCTTGGCCAGCGCGGTGGACTGGGCGAACGGCGTGATCGGGTCATGCGTGGTACCGATGACCAGGATCGGCGGCGCTCCGGGCGCCGACGCCGGCGGCACCGGATGTCCGGACGGCGGCCAGCCGTAGCAGTCGTACAGGCTGGCTGCGGAATTGCGCCCGAACAACGGGTATTCCGAGATCCAGCGGGCGGCGGTGCTGGCGACCTGGGCGTCGGAGACGCTGACGGTCGAGTCGTTGCAGTTGATCGCCGTCTCGGCGTCGAGCACGTTGGTGTAGTGGCCGGTGTTCACGTCCCGGCTCTCGTACGCGTCCGACAGTGCGAACAGCTTGGCCGCATCGCCCTTCCGGGCCGCGATCAGCGCGTCTCCCAGGCCGGTCCAGGAGTTCTGGTCGTACAGGGCCGCCGCCACCGCGATGGTCACGATGCCGCCGGTCGCTCGACGGGTTTCGCCTTTCCGGCTCGACGGAATCGGCTTCTTGTCGGCCGCGGCGATCAGGGCGGTGACGACCTGGCGCGGATTCTTCAACGGCGCACAGGCCGGCCGGGTCAGGCAATCCGCGGCGAAGGCGTCGAAGGCCTGCTCGAGTGACTTCGATTGTTGATCCAAGAAGCTCACCTGGGACGTGCCCGGGTCCAGGGCACCGTCGAGCACCGCGGTGCGGATCAGGGTCGGGTACTCGTGGGCGTAGGCCGCGCCCAGCCGGGTTCCGTAGGAGAACCCCAGGTAATTGAGCTTGGTGTCGCCAACCGCCCGCCGGATCACATCCATGTCCCGAGCGGTCTCGGCCGTGTTGTAGTGGGCCAGCGCCGTACGGTATTTGGCCGAACAGCTGGTGGCGATCGCCTTCGAGTGGGCCTTGGCCAGTGTGCGCCCGGCGGCTGTGCGCACATCCGGGTCGGCGGCGGCCAGCGCATCCTTGGTCTTGTCACCGATGCACTGCAGCGGAGCCGACAGCCCCACGCCGCGCGGGTCGAAGCCGATCAGATCGAAGTGGTTGAACACGGTGCTGCTCAACGCATCGACCAGGCCGGCGGCCAGGTTGATGCCGGACTCACCGGGTCCGCCCGGGTTGACCAGGAGCGAGCCGACTTTGTCCGATGCCTGCTGGCTCTTGGCGTGCACCTTCAACACGAACAGGTCGATGGTCGGCCCGGTCGGGTTGGTGTAGGACAGCGGCACCGGCAGGCGGCCGCAGGAGAACTGCATCTGCTTGGCGGCGGGGGAATTGATCGCGGTCTGGAACTGCCCGCTGCAATCGGAGAAGGTGATGGCGGCCGGAACCGCCGAGGACGACGTGCTGGTGCTGGTCGGGCTGCCGGTTGCCGCCGAGGTCGTCGGTGCGGCCGTCGTGGGTGTGGTGGCGGGGTCGGCCTTGTGCTTGCCGGACGTGCAGGCCGAGACCAGGGCGAGCGAAGTCACCGTGACGACTACGAGAACACGGCTCAAACTCCTGGTGGTCTGCACGTGCCCGAGGTTACCGATCGGGAGCAGCCGAATTGAACACGCGTCGCTGTCGGCTCTCAGGCTTTGATCAACTCGTAACGCGCATGCCGCGTCAGCGAGTAGTCGTCATCGGCCGAGCCCGGGAACGATGTCGTGCAACGCGAAGGTGAGTGGCTCTTCGAGCTGTTCGTAGGTGCACGACTGCGGCGTGCGGTCATCACGCCAGCGGACGAAGTGGGCCAGATGCCGGAACCGGGTGCCTTCCATGTGCTCGTACTTGACCTCGAGCACTCGCTCGGGGCGCAGGGGGACGAACGACAGATCCTTCGTCGCGTTCCACCGGCTGACGTTGCCGGGCAACCGCTGCCCCTGATGGGCCTCGGCACTCGACCACTCCTGCCACGGGTGGTCGTCGCCTTCGGCCACCAGCAGTGGTGCGAGTTCCTCGACCAGTTCGGCCCGACGCTTGGCTGTGAACGAGCCCACCACCCCGACGTGCTGCAGCTTGCCCGCGTCGTTGTAGAGCCCGAGCAGCAGCGACCCGACCAGCGGCGTGTCCTCGGTCGAGGTCTTGTGCCACCGAAAGCCGGCCAGCACACAATCGGCCGTCCGGACATGCTTGATCTTGAACATCACGCGCTTGTCCGGCTGATAGGTGCCGGCCAGCGGTTTGGCGATCACACCGTCGAGATGGGCACCCTCCAGTTCGACGAACCAGCGGTTGGCGATCTCGATGTCGGTGGTCGTGGGCGTCAGGTGGATCGGCGCTTGCGCCTTGGCCAGGGCCTTTTCCAGGGCGGCTCGACGCTCGCTGAACGGCCGGCCGGTGTAGTCCTCGTCGTCCAGGGCCAGCAGGTCGAAGGCGATGAACGAGGCCGGCGTCTTCTCCGACAGCATCGTCACCCGAGACACCGCCGGATGAATGCGTTGCTGCAACGCCTCGAAGTCAAGTCCGGCGGCAGAGGCGATCACGATCTCACCGTCGAGTACGCAGCGTTCCGGCAGTTCGGCCTTCACCGCCTCGACCAGTTCCGGAAAGTAGCGGGTCATCGGCTTCTCGTTCCGGCTGCCGAACTCCACGTCGTCACCGTCGCGGAAGATGATCGAACGGAAGCCGTCCCACTTCGGCTCGTAGGACGCGCCTTCGGGGATGGTCGGCACCGATTTGGCCAACATCGGCGCGACCGGTGGCATGACGGGCAGCTTCATCGGGCTCATTCTGCCGCATCGGGCGGTCCGAAACCGGATTGCGAACGCCGGCTCGCTCCGGCTTCGGCCCGCACGGTGCGTGTGCGCGTCAGCTCGTCGCCGCGAGCAGCGTGTCCAGCCGCTCGAAGTCCACATCGCGGGCCTGGTCGAAGTCGGCCAGGCAGGCGTCCCGCGCGGCCACGGTCAGGAACACCGACAGTCCGTGCAGCCGGCTGCGACCGCCGCCCAGGTCGGTGAAGGTCAGCACCTCGAAGTTGACCTGGCCGGGGTCGCCCTCGTACTCCCAGCTCTGCACCAGCCTGGACGGCGCCGTGACTTCGTGGAACGAGCCGAAGAACGCCCACGAGCCGCCGTTGCCGGCCGACACCAGATAACTCCAGCTGCCCCCGGTACGGGCGTCGAAGTGCCGGATCGTGCAGGTCGTGCCGTGCGGTCCGATCCACTGGGCCACCTGAACCGGATCGACGTGCGCGGTGAAGAGCCGGACGGCGTCGGCCTCGAACTCTCGGGTGAACTCGATCGTCGGCTGACCGTCGGCGGCGGTCACGGTGCGCTTGGTTTCCACGGGCTTTCCTTCCTGGTTATCGACGTTGTCACCAGTAGGACCGTCCGGTTGCGGCAGAATCATCGGTCGTGACCGAAGTTTCTGCCGACGCCGACGCCGACGTCGCTGCCGAGGCGGTTTTCACCGAACTGGTCACGCCGTTGCGATCGGAGCTGCACGCGCACTGCTATCGGATGCTCGGTTCCACCCATGATGCCGACGATGCCCTGCAGGACGCGTTGCTCCGCGCCTGGCGATCTTTCTCCGGCTTGCGATCACCGGCGGCGGCCCGGTCCTGGCTCTACACGGTCGCTACCCGCACCTGCTTGGACTCCGTACAGCGCCGAGCCCGACGGGCCCTCCCGATGGATCTCGGCCCGGCCGCGGCCGAGGTGACCGACCTCGGCCTGCCACTGACCGAGATCGCGTGGCTCGGGCCGTACCCGTCCAGCCCGATCACCGCGCTGGAACAGCGGGAGTCGATCGAGCTCGCGTTCGTCGCCGCCCTGCAGCACCTGCCCGGCAATCAGCGGGCGGCGTTGCTGTTGACCGAGGTGTTGGGCTATTCAGCCGCCGAGGTCGCGGAGATGCTCGATGCCTCGACGGCATCGGTGAACAGCGCGCTGCAGCGAGCCCGCCAGACGGTCGCGACGAAACTCGGCCCAGGAAGTCAAGCCGCTCAGCTTCGCGATGCGGGGGATGACCGGGTGCGCGCTCTGGTGCGGCGGTTCGCCGACGCGCTGGAGCAAGGCGACGCCGAAGGCCTCATTGCCTTGTTGACCGCCGATGTGACCTGGTCGATGCCCCCGTTCGGACGGTGGTTCGCCGGCCTGGCCGACGTGCGGGCCTTCGCCCGCGCCATGCCGCTCACCGACTGTGGGCGCTGGCGACACCGGCCGGTCGAGGCGAACGGGCAACCGGCGGTGGCCTGCTACCTGTCGCCGGACGGCAGCGCCGCCTTTCGGGCGTGGTCGATCGACGTTCTGACGGTTCGCGACGGCCTGATCTCTGACGTGACCTCGTTCATCGGCATTGAGCACTTCGCCGCGTTCGGCCTGCCGACCGAGGTCGACCACACCGGGTGAGTCAGCGCTGCAGGCGATAGCGTGCGAACAGGGCGCTGTCCTCGGCCAGCAGGCCGATCAGCTCCAGTCGGGCCGCACCCGCCCACGGCTCACCGGCGACGATGCGCGCTCCGGCGGGGCCGGCCAGCATCGGGGAGTAGCTCAGACACAGTTCGTCCACCGCGCCGGCCGCGATGCCGGCGGCGAACAGGCGCGGGCCACCTTCGCAGAGGATGCGTCGGTAGCCCTGATCGCGGAGGGCGGTGATGGCCGCAGCAAAGTCGACACCGCCGGCCTCGGCCGTCTGGACATCAAGCAATTGCAGACGGGTCTCCGTTCCGGCCAGGTCGATGATGTCGTTGCGCCGGGCGACCGGAGCCGATGACGAGGTGATCACGATCGTCGGCGCGGCGACCGCATCCTGATAGAGCGGTAGGCCCAGATCCATGTCGAGGCTGCCGGAAACGACCGCGATGGCCGGCGCGGCGGCCAGCCCGTGCGATTCGCGGATGGCCCGGCGACGTTCGCCCGGTACCGATGGCTTGTAACCCTCGGCCGCTGCGGTCGAGGAGCCCACCAGGATGACGTCGGCGAGGTCACGCAGGGCGGCGAAGACGGTGTTGTCACCGGCCGTTTGCAGTTCGCGGGAAAGGCCGTTCGCGGTGGCCGCGCCGTCGGCGCTGGTAACGAAGTTGACCCGGACGCCGCCGTCCTCGAGCCAACCGGCGGCGTAGTGGGCATGAACGTCGACGTCGACGTCGGCGGACTCGGTCCGGGGAAACAGCAGCTGCATGCCTCCATCTCAGCACAGGTGAAGGAGCATCGACCGAGGCACGAGGGAGGAGCGGACTGAATGGCAAGCACAGTTAGGGTGAGCCTCGTGCCCAGCCACCTCGTCGATCGCCGCCCCGAGGTGCCGGCCGAGATCCTGATCGCCGGGCTCACGCCGCCGCCGCTCTTCGCCGATGTGCGTTTCGACACCTACCGCCCGGACCCGGCCGAGCCGACCCAGGCCGAAGCGCTTCAGCGTCTGCAGCGGTTCGCCGAGGTCCTCAACTCCCCGGCGAAGAAAGGCGGATTGTTCCGCCGGCAGCACGGGCCGTCCGGTCCGTCCGGCATCTATCTGGACGGCGGGTTCGGCGTCGGCAAGACCCACCTGCTGGCCTCGCTCTGGCATGCGGTCGATGGGCCGAAGGCCTACGCGACCTTCGTCGAGCTGACGCAACTGGCTGGCGCGTTGGGCTTCGCCGGCCTGGTCGAACGGCTTTCGGGCATGCGGCTGGTGGCGATCGACGAGTTCGAACTGGACGACCCGGGTGACACGGTGTTGGTCTCGACCTTGCTGGCCCGCCTGGATGAATCCGGCGTCCGGTTCGCCGCAACCTCCAACACCTTGCCCGACCGGCTCGGTGAGGAGCGCTTCGCGGCCGAGGACTTCCTTCGAGAAATCCAGGCGATGGCGGCTCGGTTCGAGGCGGTACGGGTGGACGGTCCGGACTATCGCCATCGCGGGCTCCCGGAATCTCCGCCGCCGCCGAACGACGATCAGGTGCGGCAGGCGGCTGGACGAACCAACGCAACGCTGGACGAATTCGCTGTCCTGCTTGAACATCTGGCCACGCTGCACCCCTCCCGGTTCGGTGCCCTGGTCGATGGAGTGAGCGAGGTATGCCTGACCGGCCTCGTCCCGGCTCCGGATCAGAACGTCGCGTTACGCCTCGTCGTGCTGGCCGATCGTCTCTACGACCGGCAGATTCCCCTGACCGCGTCAGGGATTCCGCTGGACGAACTCTTCAGCGCCGAGATGCTGGCCGGTGGCTACCGCAAGAAATACCGCCGGGCGATCTCTCGATTGGTCGCACTCGCCCGGCTTTCTTCGGTATCGGCAGTGTGATCTGCAACCTCACCTGAGTGTTCAGCGAGGAATCTGAATAAACGGACGGCGGAACGGTTAATAATCCCGCACGACCGCCGATGCTCTCACCGAGTCACCGGGACGGAAATGTGGGTTTGCTAAGACCGACCGACATCCGAACTGGGACCGGGAACGAATCTGGAACGCGCGGAGTTGCACGTACTCCAGGACAACTACAACCCCCATACGAAACAGACGAAAAGAAGGATCCGCCGTGACCATCATGATCATGCCCTCCCTGTCGAGCTCGGCTCGGGCTGCGCTGATGGCGCGGCTGGAAGACCTGCAGAACCAGCGGGTCCAGACCGCCATCGAAGCGATCCCGGCCGGTGGTTCGGGTGACGCCGCCGATCACGCCGGCAACGTTGAAGCCCTGGTACGACTGGGCGAACTCGATTCGAAGATCGCTGCGTTGCAGGTCCAGCTGCAGGCGCCGGACGCGACCAGCGCAGCCGCCAGCGTCGCCGAGGTCGGTAGCCTCGTCACCATTCGGTTCGACGATGACGAGGAAACCTCGGACTATCTGATCGGTCTGGTCGAGCAGTCCGGTGGTGACGTCCAGGTCATCACGCCGACCAGCCCGCTGGGATCGGTCCTGGTCGGTGCCCGACCCGGGGACACCCTGAGCTACAAGGTCGCCAGTGGCGCGCTGCTCACCGTGACCCTGGAAGCCATCGCCGGCTGACCCGCACAAACCTGGGGTGGGCTCGCTATGTGAGGTCCCGATCCCTGGCCGCTTCACCCGTCATACGCCCGTGCGGTTCACGCTGCACGGGCGTATTACTGTCCGGCTATGACACATTCGCTGCGTGGACGGCTGCGGCTCGGCGCCGGCCCGGTCAACCTCCTCGGCTACCCGACCGATGCCAAGTACGGTGCGCCCGGCGGCAAGAAGCAGACCACGGCGGACCTGCTCGAGACCGGTTCCGTCCTGGCCGCCCAGCAGGAGATGCTGTTCGCCAACGCCGAATCCGGTGGCCGCAGCGTCCTGCTGGTGTTGCAGGGCACCGACACCTCCGGCAAGGACGGCGTGGTCCGGCATGTGGTCGGCCAGGTCGGTCCGGCCGGGGTGAAGATCACCTCGTTCAAGAAGCCGACCCCGGCCGAGGCCGCACACCACTTCCTGTGGCGGGTGCAGCGCGCGTTGCCCGGCCCGGGGCTGATCGGCGTGTTCAACCGGTCGCACTACGAGGATGTGCTGATCACCCGCGTGCACGACTGGATCGACGAAGCGACCTGGCTACGACGGATCGACGAGATCAATGCCTTCGAGGCCGCCGTGGTCGAGTCGGGCACGGTGCTGATCAAGTGTTTCTTGCACATCAGCTACGCGACCCAGCGGGAGCGGTTGGTCGAGCGCCTGGACGATCCGACCAAGTACTGGAAGTTCAATCCGGCCGACCTGGACGAGCGGGCCCGCTGGTCGGACTACCAGACGACCTACGCCCAGGTGCTCGAGCGGACCTCCACCGACCTGGCGCCCTGGTACGTGATCCCGAGCGACCGCAGGTGGTACCGGAACTGGGCGATCGGCCGATTGCTGGCCGACGCCCTGCTGGGCCTGGACCTGGAGTACCCGCCCGCTGACTTCGACATCGCCGCCAGTCGCGCCCGGCTGCAGCCGCCGTACTGATCTAGCACCCATGAATCCGGGGCCGCCGGCCTGACCGGTCGGTGTTGTCGGTGGCTGCTCGTAGGCTGGTTGTCATGCGGGTGAAGAGCGACATCGTCCCCTCGACCGGCAAGTTCGAGGTGATCAGTGAGTACGAGCCGTCCGGTGACCAGCCGACCGCCATCGCGGCGCTGGAGAAGCACATCCGGAACGGCGACAAGGACGTGGTGCTGCTGGGCGCCACCGGAACCGGAAAGTCGGCCACCACGGCGTGGTTGATCGAGCGACTGCAACGACCGACGCTGATCATGGCGCCCAACAAGACCCTCGCGGCGCAGTTGGCGAACGAGCTGCGGGAGATGTTCCCGAACAACGCGGTCGAGTACTTCGTCAGCTACTACGACTACTACCAGCCCGAGGCCTACGTCCCGCAGACGGACACCTACATCGAGAAGGACTCGGCGATCAACTCCGAGGTCGAGCGGCTGCGGCACTCGGCGACCATGTCGCTACTGACCCGGCGCGACGTCGTCGTGGTCGCGACGGTGTCCTGCATCTACGGCTTGGGCACCCCGCAGGAGTACGTCGATCGCTCGGTCCGGCTGCGTACCGGACAGCAGATCGAGCGGGAGACGATCCTGCGGGGTCTGGTGGGCGTGCAGTACGCCCGCAACGACCTGGCCTTCACCCGGGGAACCTTCCGGGTCCGCGGCGACACGGTCGAGATCTTTCCGGTGTATGAGGAACTGGCCATCCGGGTCGAGATGTTCGGCGACGAGATCGAGCGCCTGTACTACCTGCATCCGTTGACCGGAGAGGTGGTACGTGAGGTGGAAGAGGTGTTCATCTTCCCGGCCACCCACTATGCGGCCGGACCGGAGCGGATGGAACGTGCCATCTCCGGCATCGAGAAGGAGCTGGAGGCGCGGCTGTCCGAGCTGAAGAGCCAGAACAAGCTGCTCGAGGCACAACGCCTGCAGATGCGGACCAGCTATGACATCGAGATGATGCGGCAGGTCGGGTTCTGCTCGGGCATCGAGAACTACTCCTTGCACATCGACGGTCGTAAGCCGGGTAGCGCGCCGAACTGCCTGATCGACTATTTCCCGGAGGACTTCCTGCTGGTCATCGACGAGTCCCACGTCACGGTGCCGCAGACGGGTGGCATGTACGAGGGCGATATGTCTCGCAAGCGGACATTGGTCGACCACGGGTTCCGGCTACCGAGTGCGATGGACAACCGGCCGTTGAAGTTCGAGGAGTTCGTCGATCGGATCGGTCAGACCGTCTACCTGTCCGCGACGCCGGGCAACTACGAACTCGGGAAGACCGACGGTGAGTTCGTCGAGCAGGTCATCCGGCCGACCGGACTGGTCGATCCACAGGTGATCGTGAAGCCGACCAAGGGCCAGATCGACGACCTGGTCGGAGAGATCCGGGAGCGGGCCGAGAAGAACGAACGGGTGCTGGTCACCACGCTGACGAAGAAGATGGCCGAGGACCTCACCGACTACCTGCTGGAATTGGGCATCCGCGTCCGGTACCTGCACTCCGAGGTCGACACCCTGCGCCGGGTCGAGCTGCTCCGCGAACTACGGATGGGCGAGTACGACGTGCTCGTCGGCATCAACCTGCTCCGTGAAGGCCTCGACCTGCCTGAGGTGTCTTTGGTCTCCATCCTGGACGCCGACAAGGAGGGCTTTCTCCGTTCCGGGACGTCACTGATTCAGACCATCGGTCGCGCCGCTCGTAACGTCTCCGGGCAGGTGCACATGTACGCGGACAAGATCACCCGATCGATGGAACAGGCGATCGATGAGACCAACCGCCGCCGGGCCATTCAGGTCGCGTACAACACCGAGAACGGCATCGACCCGACGCCGTTGCGCAAGCGCATCTCCGACATCACCGAGCTGCTGGCCCGAGAGGCCGAAGACACCGAGAACCTGCTCAACGCCGGGGCGCCGGTGGGCGGCTCCGGCCGGTCGCAGTCCCGAGGCAAGTCCCCGACACCTGGACGCGGGGGCCGCGGGGTGCCCAGTGGCGGCGTGGTCGGTATCGGGGCGCATGCCGAGGGTGGCCTCGACGTGGCCTCGATGCCTCGGGCCGAGCTGGCTGATCTGATCCAGCAGCTGAATGACCAGATGCTGGGTGCGGCCCGAGAGTTGCAGTTCGAGGTCGCAGCCCGCTTGCGGGACGAGATCGGCGAGCTGAAGAAGGAGCTGCGCGGAATGGACGCGGCCGGAGTCCGATAGGAGCGAGGCCTTGACCGAGCACAGCGATGAACCGGCGACCGCGGCCGGATTTCGATTGCAGGTGTCCATCGACTGCACGGACCCGGCGGCCATGACGACGTTCTGGAACCTCGCGCTCGGCTACGTCGAGCAGCCCCCACCGCCCGGCTTCGACAGCTGGGATGCGGTGGCTGATTCTCCTCGGCAGGCCGAGGAGAAACGTACCGGGACCGGTTCCTCGGTGGATCCGGCCGGCGTCGGTCCGCGGCTGCTGTTCCACCGGGTACCCGAGCGCAAGGTCGTGAAGAACCGGTTGCACTTCGATGTCACCGTCGGCGCCGGATCCTCAGGTGAGGACCGCAAAGCTGCGGTACGGTCGCATGCGCAGCGGCTGGTCCAGGCCGGGGCCACCATCACCGGTGAACGGTCCGACGAGTTCAGCTGGTGGATCGTGCTCACCGACATAGAGGGAAACGAGTTCTGCCTGCAGTGACAGCCTATTCTCAGTCACGGTCGAGGCCGCGTCGTCGTCGACGGGGTGTTGGCTGGTTGATCTTCCTGGTATTCCTTGTGGTGCTGCTGCTCGCGGTCGATCGGATCGGGGTAAGGGTGGCCGACGGCGTCATCGCCAGCAAGGTTCAGAATTCGCAGAAACTGGACCAGAAACCGAGCGTCACGATCGAGGGATTCCCCTTTCTGACGCAGGTGATCGGCAATCACTACGACTCCATCCGGCTGTCCGGACATGACGTCAATGTCAACGCCGACGGCACCGAGGTACGACTGGACTCGTTCAAGGGGCGGCTCACCGGGGTCACGACCACCAACCACTTCCGCGGAGTCACCGCCGAACGCGGCACCGGCACGGCGACGCTCGGATACTCCGAACTGTCGCGGCTGCTCGGGGCAACGGTCGGCTACGGCTCCAACGGTCGGGTCACCGCGACGCGGGCGCTGAGTGTCGGCGGCCAGTCCGTGACCGGCAGCGTCAGCGCGGTCGTCTCGGTATCCGGCGGTGATGCGTTGACCTTCACCGACGTCCAGGTATCGCTGCAGGGCGTGGCCCAGTCCGTGCCGCAATCGGTCACTGACCAGTTCAGCAGCATCTTCTCCCACAAGCTCTCGCTGAGCGGCCTGCCGTTCGGGTTGCAGATCACCCAGGTCAGCGCGTCCCAGGCCGGCATCGGGGTGTCGGCGGTGGCCAGCAACATCCAGCTGAGCTGACGGACGACTACTACTTCAGTAGTTCACAGGCAGCAGCTCGCATCATCCGCCGCCATCCGGGTAAATCGGACTTTGTACGCATCGCCTGCCTCGAGGACTTGCAATGAACCGACGCGCCTTGACCCTGCTCACCACGCCATTGCTGGCGATCACCGCCGCGGTCGCGCTCAGCCAGCCGGCAACCGCGGCCAGTTCCAAGTACACCCTGGTCACCGAACCGGCCGACAAGTATCAAGCGATCTACACCCTGATCGGCCAAGCCCAATCCAGCATCGACATGACCATGTACGAGCTGACCGACACCACCGCGGAGAGCGATCTGGCCGCGGCCGCTGCCCGGGGCGTGACGGTCAAGGTCATCCTGGACGTCAACCGCGAGAAGTCGAACAACCAGTCCGCATTCACCTACCTGCAGGGTCACGGCGTGCAGGTCGTGTGGGCCCCGACGACCTATGCGGCCACCCATCAGAAGACCATCACCGTCGACGGCACCACCGCAGCGATCATGAGCGGCAACCTGACCAGTCAGTACTACTCGACCAGCCGGGACTTCGCCGTCCTGGACACCAACCTGGTTGACATCGCAGCAATCACCAAGGTCTTCAACGCCGACTTCACCGGTACGGCCATCACGCCGACCGACGGCGACAACCTGGTCTGGAGCCCGACCGATGCCCAGTCCAAACTCCTCGCCCTGATCAACTCGGCCACCGCCACCCTGTCCGTCGAGAACGAGGAGATGGCCGACACCGCGATCACGAATGCGCTTGTCTCGGCGGCCAAACGAGGCGTTGCGGTCAAGGTAACGATGACCGCGAACAGTAGCTATGACAACGCCTTCAACGAACTGGTCGCCGCCGGCGCGAAGGTGCATCTCTACGCCGCCACGGCCGCGCTCTACATCCATGCCAAGGTGATCGACGTCGACGCTGCGCTGGCTGCTCACCGCGACTACGTCGGCTCGATCAACTTCTCCGACTACTCGCTGAACAAGAATCGCGAACTGGGCTTCATCAGCTCGGACTCGGCGATCGACGCCGGCCTGGATTCCACGCTGGCCTCGGACTTCGCCGGCGGCACCAACTACACCGGCTGAACCCGCCCGACTCCTGCGAGCGGGCCGGCCGGTCCTCAGTCGCAGGTCCGCCGTCAGACGTGGCCGGCGTGACCGGCCGGCGGCGGTCGGCCACCAAGGGCGCCCAGGGCCAGCGCGCCGGCCTGGTTGCCGGCCGCGACGGCGGTTACGAGGGCCGAACCGGCCCGCCAAGAGGCGAGCAGCCCGGCCGCAAATGCATCGCCGGCACCGGTGGAATCTCGAACGGCCACCGGCGTGGTCGAGATCGTGTGCACTGCGCCGGCCTCGAAGACTCGGGCGCCGTCGGGTCCGTCCTTGACCACGACCGTGAGCCCCCGGCCGACGAGAGCGGCCGGATCACCCCCGAGCGCGGTCAGTTCGTCGGCATTCGCGATCAACAGGGTGCCCTCAGGCAGCCAGTCGAGAAAGACATCAGCGCCCAGTGACTGCAGGGGAGCCGCCGACGCCGCGTCCACCGAGATGCTGGACGCTGCGGCCAGCGCGGCGCGGGCGGCTGGTCGCGAGGCCTGGTTCAACAGCGAATAGCCCGACAGATGCAGATGATCATCGTCGGTGAGCACCGGCACGACATCCTCGGCGGCAAGTCCCGAGTTCGCGCCCGCCGACGGCACCATGGTTCGTTCGCCGTCCGGGCTGACCAGCACCAGGCAGACCCCGGTCGGCCGTTCGAAGTCGATCGCGACCCGGGTCAGCACGCCCAGCCGGCGTAACGACGCGACCGCCTCGGCCCCGAACGCATCGTCGCCGATCCGGCCGGCGAAGGTCACCGGGGCGCCGAGCCAGGCCAACCAGGCTGCGGTGTTGGCCGCCGAGCCGCCCGGAGAGAATTCGATCGGTGCCGGCGTGTCTGAGCCGGTGGCCAGGGGTCCGGGTAGCTGGGCCAGCACATCGACCATCACGTCCCCGACGCAGATGACGCGACCGGTCATGCGGCGGTGTAGGCCGCGGCGATCTCGGCGGCGACCCGGGCGTTATTGAGCACCAGCCGCACATTCGCGGTCAGCGAGGCTCCGTGCGTGTGACGGTGGAAGAAGTCGAGCAGGAACGGCGTCACGTCCTTGCCGCGGACTCCCGCTCCGGCCAGGGCGGCCAGGCCGGCGGTGAGCGTCTGGTCATGCAGCTCACGATCGAGTTCGTCCTGACTTGGTATGGGATTCGCGACCACCAGGCCGTACCGGTCGGTGCCCAGGGCCACCCGCGAGCGCAGGACCGCGGCCACCTCGTCCGGGGTGTCGACCCGCCAGTCCAACCGGTGCCCGCTGTCAGCCAGGTAGAAGCCGGGAAAGGCATCGGTGCCGTAGCCGAGCACGCCGACGTTCAGGGTCTCCAGCCGCTCCAGGGTGGCCGCGACGTCGAGGATCGACTTCACCCCCGCGCAGACGACGGTGATCGGGGTCCGGGACAGGGTGGTCAGGTCGGCCGACTCGTCCCAGGAATCGCGGGCCTCGCGGTGCACCCCGCCGAGCCCCCCGGTGGCGAACAGGCTGATCCCGGCCCGGGCGGCCAGGTGAGCCGTCGAGGCCACCGTGGTCGCCCCCAGGCCACCCCGGGCGGCGACGGTGGCGATGTCCCGAACGCTGACCTTGATCACGTCGTCGCGGCCGGCGATCGCGGCCAGCGCGTCGTCGTCCAATCCGATGTGGGGCTCGCCGTCGACGATGGCGATGGTGGCCGGCACCGCGCCGCCGTCCCGGACCGCCTGCTCGATCTGGCGGGCGATGTCCAGGTTCTGCGGCCGGGGCAGGCCGTGGCTGATGATCGTGCTCTCCAGCGCCACCACGGGGCGGTTGTCGGCGAGCGCGGCGGCTACTTCGGGGTGCACGTGCACGGTTTCGGTTCTCCATCCGGTAGGCATGTAGGTATGCCGGCGTCACTGGACCACGTCACCATCAGCACCGACGACTTCGAGGCCAGTCGCTCAGTATATGAGCCACTGCTGATCGCGATCGGCCTGCAATCGTCGGTGGAATTCTCCGACCCGGAGTTCGAGGAGGACGATCCGGGCGAGGTCGCCGCAATCGGATTCGGTGAGCCCGACGCCCGGCCCCAACTGTGGCTGGTGGCAGCGCTGGTGGGCACCACCGGCAGCCATGTGGCCTTCACCGTGGGCTCGCGCGAGCTGGTGCGAGCGGCCCACATCGCCGCCGCCGAAGCCGGGGCCGAGGTGATCCAGCCGCCCCGGGAGTGGGAGGAAGCGCAGCTCGACTACTACGGGGCGCAGTTCGCCGACCCGGCCGGCAACGTCATAGAGGTGCTCTACCGCCGCCCGCGCTGAGCAGCCGTCACCGACATCGGCATCAGTCGACGTCGTCGAAATGCTCCACGTGGGGCGGGTTCGCGAAGTGCGGGCCAATGCCGCCGCGCCAGATGCCGAAGCGTTCCGAGGCACGGAATCCCTCGTGATCGGCGATCGAATCCCATTCGACCAGCAGGACGAACCGGGTCGGGGTCTCGATGCCGTGGGTCATCCGCAGGCTCCGGCAGCCGGGTGAGTCGGCCACCGCATGCCGTACTTGCCGGAAGGCCGCCTCGAACTCGGCCTCGTGCCCGAGTTGGACGTCGATGAGTGCCACTTCCAGAACCATGGGCGCCATCCTGGCAGACCGGCCGCGATGACGCCGGCCCGGCACCCTGCTGGGCCTCGGCTAACCCGGCACAATCCGCCCGGTCACCTCAGCCACGCCGATCCGGGAGCCGGCCGGACCGGGCGCGGTCGCCACCAGCGTGACCTCGTCGCCGTCGAGGAGAAAGCTGACCTCACGGCCGTCGGCCAGGCTGAATGGCTCCCGCCCGCCCCAGCTGAGTTCCAGCAGGCTGCCCCGCTGATCACGTTCCGGTCCACTGACGGTGCCCGAGCCGTACAGATCGCCGGTCCGGAGCGTGGCGCCGTTGACCGTCATGTGAGCCAGCATCTGGGCCGGCGTCCAGTACATCGTCGAGTACGGCGGTCGAGATATCAGTTCGCCGTTCAGGTAGATCTCGATGTCGAGGTCCAGGTTCCAGGAGATACCGGCATCGTCGAGGTACGGCAACGGCTGCGGGTCGCGAGGCACCGCCGGTACCCGGGCCTCGGAAAGGGCCGCCAGCGGCGTGATCCAGGCCGAGATGGAGGTGGCGAACGACTTGCCCAGGAACGGTCCGAGCGGCACGTACTCCCAGGCCTGGATGTCGCGGGCCGACCAATCGTTCAACAGCACGACGCCGAAGACGTGATCGGCGAACGATCCGATCGGAACGGGGGAATCCGCCCCGATACCGACCACATAGCCGACTTCGGCCTCGATGTCCAGACGCTTGGTCGGGCCGAAGGCGATCTCGTCACCGACGCGGCGCTGACCCTGTGGCCGCCTGATCTCGGTGCCGCTGACCACGACGGTGCCGGCCCGGCCGTGATAACCGATCGGCAGGTGTTTCCAGTTCGGAGTCAGCGCCTCCCCGCCCGGCCGGAAGATCTGACCTACGTTGCTGGCGTGGTTCTCCGAGGCGTAGAAGTCGACGTAGTCGGCGACCTGGAACGGCAGCACCGGTTGGACGTCGGTCAGCGGCTGCAGCAAGGCTTCGATGCTCGACCGGTGCCGGTCCTCGGTGAACCATTCGATGATCGCGGCCCGGACCTGGGCCCAGGTCGCCGGCCCGGCCGCCAGCAGTGCATCGAGGCTGTCGTCGGCGAACAGCCCGGCGAAGTCGGCCTGAACGCCGGTGGCCGCCGACCGCAGTGGTAGCGACCAGGGCCCGATGCGAACCGCTGGTCCATCGGCGGTGACTCCGTAGGGCAGCGTGTTGATGCCGAACGGGTCGGCGGGATCGAGATCAAGCCAGCTCATCCGCTCAACCTAGTCTTCGGCCAATGGGCTTACCTTTCCGGCCACATCGGGGTCGAGGTCCGGGGGGTCGAAGGATTCCGGCGTGCCGCCGACGTAGAGCCAGCCCATCAGCCGTTCCGCCGGAGCCAAACCCAGCACCGTGCGTACCTCTGGTAGATCGATCGCCGGTCCGGTTCGCCACATCGCGGTGTAGCCGGCATCGAAGAGGACCAGCTCCAAGGTCGCTATCAGCGCGCCGACCGCGGCCGTCTGTTCCCACTCCGGCACCTTCGGGTGCACGGTCGCCTGTCCGACGACGGTGATCAGCAACGGTGCCCGCAACGTCTTCGTCGCGGTCTTGGCCGCCGCGGCGCTGCCGGGCTCGTCGCCGAAGCCGGTCGCCATCGCCGCACCCAGACGAGACCGAGCGGTGCCGCGGACGGTGATCAGCCGCCAGGCCCGCAGGCCGGCATGGTCAGGGCTGTGCGCGGCCAGCTGCAGATAGCCCACCAGCTCGGCATCGGTCGGGGCCGAGTCCGTCACCGGAGCAGTGCTGCGCCGGGCCCGGATGGCGGTGATCAGGTCCATGAAGTCCTCTGTCTCGGTGCGTTCCACCTCACCCTAGGGTCAGTCGCGGGCTGACTAGGGTGGAGGTCGTGACTGCCCCCGATCCGGAGCGCCCCGGACCTGTGTTGGCCGGCCCGGACGCCGATTCGTTCCGGCACGTGCTCGGGCACTATCCGACCGGGGTCGCCGTGATCACGGCCCAGACCCCCGACGGTCCGGTCGGATTGTCGATGAACTCCTTCACCTCGCTCTCGCTCCAGCCGCCGCTGGTGCTGTTCTGCCCGGCGGTCAGTTCGAGCACCTGGCCGACGTTGCGAGCGGTCGGCCGGATCGCGATCAACGTGCTGTCGGCCGGGCAGGAGTCGGTGAGCCGCGCCTTTGCCGCCCGCAGTGCCGACCGGTTCGCCGGTCTGGACTGGACCTTCGGCGAGAACGGTGCCCCGTTGCTGACCGACGCCCTCGGGTGGTTGGAATGCGATGTGCAGGCCGAGTATCCGGCCGGTGATCACACTGTGGTGATCGCCCGGATCGAGCGGATGGGTGTGCACGATGCGATCGCCGAACCGCTGGTGTTCTTCCGCGGTGGGTACTACCAGGGCATCTCCGAAGCAGCCTCGGACGACACCCCGGGCTGACGGGCCAGCGCCTTCCAGGTGGATCCGAGCCGCACGGCCGCCGGTGGGGGCATCCTGGTCATGGTGCTGCAGCAGCTCTAGCTGACTCGCCAGCACGCCCCGGTCATTGCGTCCGAGCCAATTCCAGCTCGTCCATCGCGGTCTGCACCCGGCGGACCGAGACCGGCACCGCGGTCCCGAGCTTCTGGGCGAACACACTGACCCGGAACTCCTCGATCAGCCAGCGAATCGCGGTCAATCCGGGATCATCGTCGCCCAGGCTGGTGCGAAGCTCGGCCAGGTCCGCCACCAGGACATCGACCTGGGCCTGGCGGTCCTGGTCACGGACCAGGTTGACCTGGACGTCGGCTACCCGTTGCCGGATCGCCTTCAGATAGCGGGGCAACTGCGTGAGCTGGTCGGCTCCGGTCGCCAGCACGAAGCCGGGGTAGAGCAACGAGTCGAGGTGGGCTTTGATCTCGGCCCGCGCCGGCTGCAGGGGCTTGGCCGTGAGCTCGGTGAGCCCGAACTCGACGTCCTGCGCGGTACTCACCACCTGCTCGACGACCTGTAACAGCCGGGCCGCGTCGGCGGCGAACTCCGCCGCCACCGCAGCGCGGACCCGGTCGTACTCGGCCCGGGTGAACGGCAACGGCTCGGCCCGCCGGAGCTGGTGGTCAACCGCCGCGGCGACGACGTCGTCGAGCAGGGCAGCGGGGGAGCCGTGCGGCGCTCGGCCCAAGACCAGTCGGGAGCGCTGGCTAACCCCGCGGATCAGCGATTTGGTCGGTGACGGCAGGCGGTTGAGCAACAGCCGCCGGACCCCGGCTCGGTGGGAGGCCAGTTGCGTCGACTCGCGGTCGTACACCCGGATCGCCACCGTGCCCTGCTCGTCGGCGAGTGCGGGGTAGCCGGTCATCCGTACTTCGCCGACCTGGCGCTGCACCTGCCGGGGTAGCTCGCCGAAGTCCCAGTCGAGCACCCGGTCCCGGGCGATGTCCGCGGTGACGGACTGCAGGGTGGCCGTCACCCGGGGGGCGAACTGCCTTTGCAGTTCGGGCAGATCCTTTCCCTGGCCGATTACCCGGCCGCCGTCGCCGATGATCTGATAGGTCGGCCGCAGGTGGGTCGGCAGGTTGTCCAGCTGCCAGTCCTCAGCCGCGACGCCCACCCCGCGGCGGGCCAGCAGCTCCGACAACACGGCGGTGAGCCGGGCGGCCGACGCGCCGGCATCGGCGGGTAGTTCGGTCAGCAACTGTGCGGCGGTATCGGGAATCGGCACCACGGATCGGCGCACCGCCTTGGGCAACGTGCGCAACAGCGCGGTGACCAGCTCGGCCCGCAGCCCCGGCACCTGCCAGTCCAAACCGGTGGCCTTACCCAATGCGGCGAGCGGAAGCTGGACCGTCACCCCGTCGGTGCTGCTGCCCGGCTCGAAGCGGTAGGACAGGTCGGCGGTGAAATCACCCGACGTCCAGCGGTCCGGGAACTGCTCGGCCGACACGCCCTCGGCCCCTTCCCGGACCAGCTCCGAGGTCGAGAGGTCGAGCAGGTCGGGGGTCCTGTGCCGGGCCTTCTTCCACCACGAGTCGAAATGTCGTGACGACACCGCCGAGGCCGGAATCCGCTTGTCGTAGAAGGCGAACACCGACTCATCGTCGACCAGGATGTCCCGGCGACGGGCCCGGTTCTCCAACTCGGCGACCTCGGCCACCAGCTTGCGGTTGTCCCGGAAGAAGTGGTGCCGGGTATCCCAGTCGCCCTCGACCAGGGCGTGCCGGATGAAGAGGTCCCGCGACACGATCGGGTCGACCTGGTGATAACCGACCTTGCGGTCGACCACGAGTGGGACGCCGTAGAGGGTGACCCGTTCGGTAGCCATCACCGCGCCGCGTTTCCGTTCCCAGTGCGGTTCGCTGTAGGTGCGTTTGACCAGGTGGGGGGCCAGCTCCTCAGCCCATTCGGCGTGGATGCCGGCGTTGACCCGGGCGTACAGCCGGGACGTCTCCACCAACTCGGCCGCCATCACCACCTGCGGCTGCTTCTTGAACAGCGCCGAACCCGGGAAGATCGAGAACCGGGCGTTGCGCGCACCGAGGTAGTCGCGCTTGTCCGGATCCCGCAAGCCGATGTGGGACAGCAGGCCGGCCAGCAACGAGCGGTGGATCTGCTCGATGAGCTCGGCGCTGACCGTGGCCTGATCGCCGATCCGGACGCCCATGGTCTTGACGATCTGGCGTAGCTGACCGACCAGATCCTGCCATTCCCGGATGCGTAGGTAGTTCAGGTACTCAGCCTTGCACATCCGCCGGAACTGGTTGCCGGACAAGGCGGTCTGCTGTTCGCGCAGATAGTTCCAGAGGTTGAGGTAGCCGGCGAAGTCGGAGTTCTGATCGACGAACCGGGCGTGTTGCTGGTCGGCGGCCTGCTGGTGATCGGCCGGCCGTTCGCGCGGATCCTGGATGGAAAGGGCCGCGGCCAGCACCAGCACATCGCGCAGGCAGCCCCGGTTCTCGGCCTCCAGCACCATCCGGGCCAGCCTGGGGTCCACCGGTAACTGCGCGATCCGTCGACCCATCGGCGTCAGCCCACGGCGGCCGGAGGATTCCAGGCCGCCGAGTTCGATGAGCAGTTGGACCCCATCGGCGATCTGGCGGGCGTCGGGAGCATCGAGGAAGCCGAACTTCTCGACCGCACCGAGATCCATGGTCGCCATCTGCAGGATGACCGAGGCCAGGTTGGTGCGCAGGATCTCCGGATCGGTGAACTCCGGGCGCGAGTCGTGATCCTCTTGCGAGTACAGCCGAATACAGATCCCGTCCGAGGTCCGCCCGCACCGTCCGGCCCGCTGTTTGGCCGACGCCTGCGAGATCGCCTCGATCGGTAGCAACTGCACCTTGGTCCGCTGGCTGTAGCGGGAGATCCGGGCGGTGCCGGTGTCGATGACGTACTTGATGCCGGGCACGGTCAACGAGGTCTCGGCCACGTTGGTGGCCAGCACGATCCGTCGTCCCGGATGCGCGGAGAACACCCGGTGCTGCTCAGCCGCGGACAGCCGGGCGTAGAGCGGCAGGATCTCGGTCGAGGTGAGCTGCAGTCCGGCCAGATGGTCGGCCGCGTCGCGGATCTCCCGTTCACCGGAGAGGAAAACCAGGATGTCGCCGCTCGGTTCCCGGTTCAGCTCGAGGACCGCGTCGGCGATGCCGGTGAGCTGGTCCCGGTCCTCGATCGGGCCGTCGCCGTCCTGCTGGCTCAGCGGCCGGTACCGCACCTCGACCGGGTAGCTCCGGCCCGACACCTCGACGATCGGGCAGCCGTCGAAGTAGTCGGCGAAGCGCTGCGGGTCGATGGTGGCCGAGGTGACGATGACCTTCAGATCCGGCCGTTGGGGCAGCAGCTGTTTGAGATATCCCAGCAGGAAGTCGATGTTGAGGCTGCGCTCGTGCGCCTCGTCGATGATGATCGTGTCGTAGTTGCGCAGCAGTCGGTCGCGCTGGATCTCGGCCAGCAAGATGCCGTCGGTCATCAGTTTGACCAGGCTGGTCTCCGACACCCGGTCGGTGAAACGGACCGCGTAGCCCACGGCCTGACCGACCTCGGTGTGCAGTTCCGAGGCCAGTCGCTCGGCCACCGCCCGGGCCGCGATCCGGCGGGGCTGGGTGTGCCCGATGGTGCCGAGGATGCCCCGGCCCAGTTCCAGGCAGAGCTTGGGAATCTGGGTCGTCTTGCCCGAGCCGGTCTCCCCGGCGATGACCACCACCTGGTTCTCGGCGATAGCGGCGAGCAGATCGTCCCGACGCTGGCTGACCGGCAGTTCGGCCGGATACCCGATCTTCGGCACGGCGGCCCGGCGGGCGGTCACGCGTTGCTCGGCCCGTTCGACATCAGCCAGCAGCTTGGGCTCATCGACCCGGCCCCGTAACTGCCGGGACAGCCGATGCCGGTCCCGGATGGTCAGGCCGTCGATACGCGTCCGCAACTCGGCGGTGACGGCAGGCGAGGCAGACATGAGCAGCTACCAGAGTAACCGCGTGCCGCGACTCGTTTTCTCAGTCGTGGCGGGGCCTCAACAGCCGTCGCCACCGGCGACCGGGACGGTGTCACCGGGCTGGTTCTGCGCGGCGCGCACCCAGACGCGGTAGATGTCGCTGCCGAAGGACGAACTGTAGGACGTGGAATCGGTGCAGCCGCCCTGATCACGGCCGCCGATGACGCCGGCGACCAGCCACACACTGCCCTGGTGCAACAGCCACGGCGCGCCGCTGGTGCCACTGAGATAACCGGCGCAGTCGAAGGTGGGATAGCCATCGACGTAGCGAACCGCGCTGGTGCAGTCGATCGGCTCGTCGTTGATCCCGGCGGTGTAAGCGGGAACGCTGAACTGCGCGCCGTTGCGCGGTGACGGGGCGATGTAGGAGAACCCTCCGACGAAGTCGGACAGTCCCATTGCCCGGCCGCCGAACTGCTTGGGGGCAACCCGCAGGATCGCATAGTCGTGCTGCGGGTCCTGGGAGCTGATCCAGCTCGGATCGACGTAGGCCGCAGTGGTCGTCCAGATGCCGTAGGGCGTCGCCCCGCCGTCATAGCCGGGCGCGAACTGCATCCCGGCGCCGGAACCGCTGAGACAGTGGGCCGCGGTCAGGATCAGGTCGTGCTGCGGTGCGACCAGGACGCTGGCCGTACAGCGGTGGGCATTGGTGACGGCGCCCTGGAACAACGGGCCGACCAGCGGGTTCACCTCGCCGGCACTGGCGATCGGAGTTCCGCCCGACGGGCTGGCCCCGGCGCCGGTGATGAGCGTCAGGGTCACCACCAGGCCTAGGAGCAACAGCCCCGTTCGACGACGCACAGCCGGATCATCGCGCAGTTTCCTGTGCCTGTCCTGGCGACAGGCCGGCCGCCGCAAGCAGGGCCAGCATGATGTAACCGCCGATGACGGCGACGGTGGCGGTCCAACCACCGTGCGAGAACGCGATGCCGGTGAGCGAGCCCAGGATGCTGGAGCCGGCGTAATAGGCCAACAGGTACAGCGCGCTGGCCTGGGCCCGGGCCGTTCGGGCCCGATGGGACACCCAGCCGCTGGCCACGGCATGGGCGCCGAAGAAGCCGCCGGTGAAGACGACCAGGCCGGCCACCACGACCGGGATCAGGTTCGGCAGCGTGAGGGCCAGGCCGGCCGCCATCACCAGGATCGAGCCGACCAGCACCTGTCGCCGGCCCCAGCGGTCGGCCAACCGGCCGGCCAGGGTGGAGGTGAGGGTGCCGGCCAGGTAGGCGAGGAAGACCAACCCGATCACGCCCTGGCTGAGCCGGAACGGTGCGTGCAGCAGGCGATAGCTGAGATAGTTGTAGCTGGCCACGAAGCCGCCCATCAGCAGGAACGCGATCAGGCACAGCCGGACGATGCCGGTGTCGCGCAGGTGGGCGCCGACGGTACGGGTCTGCCGGCCCAGGCTCAGCGGAACCGGCGTGAACCGGGTCGCCGCCGGGATCCGGTAGCTGAACAGGGCGGTCGCAAGCACGCCCAGCACTCCGACGGCCAGCACGCCCCAGCGCCAGGAGGTGCCGTCACCGGCCGCGGCGGCGACCAGCCGGCCACCGACACCGCCCAGGGTGTTGCCGGCGACGTAGACGCCCATCGCCGAGCCGAGCGAGGACGGATGCACCTCGTCGCCCACGTGTCCCATCGCGACGGCGACCACGGCGGCCAGCGCGATGCCGACCAGGGTGCGCAGCCCGACCAGCACGATCAGGTTCGGGGCGGCGGCGGAGGCGAGCACGAGCAGGCAGGCGGCGACGAGGCCGATCCGCATCAGCCGGATCCGGCCGAGCGCCTCGGCCAGGCTGGACAGCGGCAGGATCGCGATCGCCAGGGCTCCGGTGCTGGCCGATACGGTGAGGCTGGCGGCGGCCGGATCGGCGTGCAGGTCGGCGCCGATCGCCGGCAGCAGTGGCTGGGTGCAGTAGAGCAGGGCGAACGCGGCCAGCGCCGCGCCGAGCATCGCCCGCTGCAGCCGGACGAACTCCGGGCTGCCGGCCCGGTGGCCGCCGTCACGGTCGGCAAGCTGAGTCATCGCTGTTCACCGTGCCACCGGCCGCAGTCCGACCGCCACGCTGCCAACCATTCTGAGAGCAACGTCGCGGTGCCGCCGGGACGCCCGGTAACCGGATGCGGCGCGCGGCACAGGTCGTTGGCTTTCCTACTCGGCAGTCCTAACATCGTCCTTACCCTGCAGGTTCGGAAGTCGGGAAACCTTGTGATGGCACGTCGTTTCGCCCGCCTGCTCCTGGCCGTCCTGGTCACCGTCGCAACGTCGGTTGCCTTGCTGAGCGGCGGCATCGGATCGGCGGCGGCGACGACACCGGGTAGTCCGGTCGGACGCCTGGACCAGCTCCGGTTGGTCGGCGGCAATCTCGTGCTGACCGGGTGGGCACTGGATCGAGACCACCCCAGTGGGAGCCAGGTCGAGCTGTACCGCACCGTCAAGAACACCACCCAGCTGCGCGGCCACGTCAGCACCACCGTGGTTCGCACTGACGTGAACCGCTCGCTCCACGTCACCGGTGCCCACGGTTTCAGCCTGAGCGTGCCGGCCTTCGCCGGAACCCAGACCTGGTGTGCGACTGCGGTCAACCTCGGCCCGGGCGTGAACACCGCCCTCGGTTGCCGCACGATCACGGTGCCGACCGGTCATACCCCGGTCGGATCGCTCGATTCCTTCTACGACGACGGCGTCATGACCCAGCTGGCCGGTTGGGCACTGGATCGGGACGACGTGCGCGATCCCGAGACAGTGGCGATCTATCGGATGACGCCGACCCGGACCTTGCTGACCACGATCAGGACCACGGTGCCGCGGCCGGACGTCAACGCGGCGCTGAAGGTGACGGGCGACCACGGCTGGACCGCGGTGTTGCCCGATCCGCCCAGCCAGGGATCCCAGTACTGCGCCTACGCCCTGAACGTCGGCGTGGTCCGGCCAAACCCGCAGCTCGGTTGTGTCGAGGTAGCCGCAGGTCCGGCCGCCGGAACCATCGCCGCGACCTCGGTGGAGGCGTTCGCGACGACCGCTACGGTGACGGTGTCCGTCGTCGCGCTACCCAGCAGGCCGAGGTTGCGCGTAACCCGTGAGTCGGTGAGTGCGACCGGTGATGCGTGGTCGGCTCCGGCGATCGTGGATGTGCCGCTGACCACGACCCAGAACTTCACCCTGCAGGACACCGGGCTCAAGGCCAACACGGCCTACCGGTACACGTTCTTCCTCCACGATGCGGCCGGACGGCACACGACCGGCTACCAGGTTGACGTCACGACGGCCCAGCTTGCGGCCGCGCACCGGCGCTGAGTGTCGCCAGCCAGGCTGCGGTCTGCCTCGGTGATCGCAATAGCACCGTGTTCGGAGCTGCCGGGTCGCCCGCCCAGCTGCGCATCCGCTTACGTTTGCCGGCAAAGCTCGTGAAGTGCCAGGCGATGATCGAGTCCCGTCCGAACATCGAGCGCCAGGTCTCGGTGTTGCCGTTGCAGATCTCGCGGTGGTCCAGCGCCCGACCGACGGTGCGTTTCAGCAGTCGGCCGAGTGATCGCCAGCGGGGGTAGTCCAGGCCGACGATGAGCTGGGCCCGGGCCAGCGGCAGATCGACCCAGGTGCCGTAGGCGGTATCGAGAATCCACTGGTCCTGCCGACAGATCGCGGCAAAACGACGACGTTGCTCGGTGTCCTCGACGGCGGTCCAGTTTGGTTCCCAGGTCAGCTGGTCGGCCTCGATCCAGGGCAGCCCGGTCCGCTCGGCGATCTGTTTGGCCAGGGTGGTCTTGCCGGAGCCGGTTACCCCGTACACCAGGATCCGATCCGTCACGAGTAGTGATACCGAGCTTGCAGGATCACCACGTCGTCGCCGATCACTCGGTTGAGCCGCTTCAGCATCGTCCGGTCGGCCACAAGTCAATGTGTGTAGTCAGATCACGCGGTTGGCGTGAAGACGCGCCGCACTGCTCGAGGTCGCGCTGATCGTTGAGCGCCTGTTGCAGGCTTTCCAGCAGCCGGCGGGCATTGCTCGCGGTGATCGACATCCAGTGACTCCTGCAGCTAGTGGTACGTCATACGGTACTAACGGCTGTTATGAGACGCCGCCGCGGACCGTCAGCCGGACCGGAATGCGGCTGAGGGTTGCGTGATCTACCGCTGACAACTCACCAGCCGCGGGAACGCCATTCCGCGAGCTGCGGTCGTTCCGCGCCGAGGGTGGAGTCGTCGCCGTGGCCGGGATAGAACCAGACCTCGTCGTCGTAGACGTCGAAGATCCGGTCGGACACGTCCGCGATCAGCTGTTGGAAGTCCTCGGGCGACCAGGTTTTACCTACGCCACCGGGAAAAAGCGAATCGCCGGTGAACAGATGCTGGGACCCGTCGGCATCCCGGTAGTACAAGGCGATCGACCCGGGGGTGTGCCCGCGCAGGTGGATCGCCCGCAGCTCCAGGTCGCCGACATGCACCACATCGCCGTGGTGCAGGCGCCGGTCGGTCGGCACCGGAATCCCCGGGGCGTCGGGCTCCCCGGCCAGGGTCCGGGCACCGGTTTGGGCCACCACGGCGGCCAGCGCCTGCCAGTGGTCCGGGTGCTGGTGGGTGGTCAGCACGGTCGTCGCCGTCTCGCCGCCGAAGGAGGCGAGTTCGAGCACCCGACCGGCCTCGTCGGCAGCGTCGATCACCAGCGCCGTGCCGGTCGAGCGATCACGCACCAGGTAGACGTTGTTACTCCCCGGGCCCACCGCGAGCTTGCTGATGATGGCGCCGCTCAGTTCGCGGGTGTCGACCGGACCACCGACTTCGACCTTTCCGGAATAGCTCATTCTGTGATCACCGGGATCTCCTCCGTGGCAGGTTCGGTCAGGATGCGGACACCGGCGTCCGGCAACTTCGACAGTACGTTCTTGACGTAGTCGTCGACGGCCGCCTGCCGCCCGACATCCTGGCCGGACCGCTCCGACATCAACCACCGATGCTCGGCGATCTCGAAGAACAGCTCGGCGTCGGGCAGCTTGGCCCGTAACGCCGGCGGCACCATCCCGATCGTGCCGTAGAACTTCTCGTCCAGCCAGCGCCGGGCCGCCAGATCCTCGGGGATGTCGTGTTCGACGCCCTCGATCCACTTGGCCCGGAACCGCGCCAGCTCGGACAGGATCAGCCGGGCCTGGTTCTCCTGCAGCCGAAGCCCGGTCAGCGCATACACCCGGCGAGCGTGATGACCCGGCTCCACGATGTGGGTCTCGAAACGCAGCTTGCTGCCGGAGTCCTCGGTCCGGATCCCGATCTCGGAGACGTCGAAGCCGAGGGAGTTCAGCCGGCGCACCCGTTCCTCGATCCGGTAACTCTCCGAGGAGGAGTAGACCTGATCGTCGGTCAGTTCGGCCCACAGGGCCTCGTACCGCGGCTGGAGCATCATCGCCGTCTCGACCGGATCCTCCTCCATCGAGAGGTAGCCACCGGCCTGCAGGTCCATCAGCTCGCCGGCGATGTTCTCGGTCGCGATGGTGATGTCGTGCATCCGCTGGCCGTAGGACAGCTGGTGGTGGGTCTCGCTGGTCTCGGCGTCGACCAGGTAGGCGGCCAGCGCGCCGGCATCGCGGCGGAACAGCGTGTTGGACAGCGAGCAGTCGCCCCAGTAGAAGCCGGTCAGGTGCAGCCGGACGAACAACTGGGCCAGCGCATCCAGCAGCCGCGAACGCAGGTCGGGTAACGAACGTTCGGTGAACAGCGACCGGTAGGGCAGCGAGTAGGGCAGGTGCTTGGTGATCAGCAGGCCATCGAGATGATGGTTGTCGTGATCACTGCGGTCGACCACGGTGCCGAACGCGTCGACCACCGGCACGGACGCCTCGGCCAGCTCCCGCAGCAGATGGTGCTCGCGCAGGACGTACCGTTCGGTGGCTTCCTTGATCGCGAAGATCTGGTTGTGCGCTCGGATGAAACGCACCACATGCCGGGAGATGCCTCGAGGTACCTGGACCAGCCGAGGGTCGGTCCATTCGGCCAGCGGCTGGTCGAAGGGCAGGCTCAATAGCTCGGTGGCAGCGCCGAGCGTGGTGATCGTGTAGTTACCCATGCGGTCCAGCCCCTCCAGCGCCCCCGAGGCAATGTTCCACTGCCCCGAAATCGTAGTGGCCGCCGGCTGTGTGAGCACCATGGGGCGATAGCGTGTGTCACCGTGCCCGCCCGTCCGCTTGCCGACCTCATCGATCCCGGTTGGGCTCAGGCCCTGGCGCCGGTCGCCACCGACATCGCCGAGCTGGGGGAGTTCCTGCGGGCCGAGCTGGCCGCCGGCCGCTCGTACCTGCCGGCCGGTGAGAACGTGTTGCGGGCCTTCCGACAGCCGTTCGACGAGATCCGGGTGCTGATCGTCGGGCAGGATCCCTACCCCACGCCCGGGCATCCGGTCGGCCTGTCGTTCTCGGTCGCCCCGGACGTCCGGCCGGTGCCACGCTCGCTGCAGAACATCTACCGCGAACTGCAGACCGACCTCGGGATCGAGACCCCGGCCAACGGTGATCTGACCCCGTGGACTCGGCAGGGGGTGTTGTTGTTGAACCGGGTTCTCACCGTGTCACCGGGCAAGTCCGGCTCGCATGCCGGCCAGGGATGGGAACGGGTGACCGACCAGGCGGTGCGCGCGCTGGCCGCCCGGGACCAGCCACTGGTCGCCATCCTGTGGGGCCGGCAGGCCCAGTCCTTGGAGCCGTTGCTGTCCGACGTCGACGTGCTGAAGTCGGTGCATCCATCCCCGTTGTCGGCCAGCGGTGGCTTCTTCGGCTCGCGGCCGTTCAGCCGGGCCAACGCGCTGCTGGTCAAGCACGGCGCCGAACCGGTCGACTGGCGGCTGTAGTCACGAGCCAGACCTCTGACCGCCCTCCGAAACCGGGCTGCCATGGCTAGCCGGCGTCGATGAAGTGCGGCACGAACTGCATCCGGCTGATCATCGTCAGGTCGGGCTCGGCCGGTGTGATCCAGGTTTCCAGGCCCCGGATCCGGCCACCGTAGAGGTACGGGCAGCACGCCAGCCCGGTCTCGCGCTCGCGCACGCCCTCATCGGTGTGTTCGGTCAGGCGGAACAGCTTCGGTCGAACCCGCCGCTGGATGATCCAGGGCAACGGATCGGCCCGGCAGCGCTCCAGCAGGGCGTTCCATTCGGTCGGTCCGAGCTGCCAACCGAAGTGCACCTCGGTGGCCTGGTAGGAGTCGGCCTTCTTCAACACGAACTCGACCGGCTGATCCCGTACGGCCTCGAGCTCGCGGTCCGGAACGAGCGACAACACCCGGGTCCAGGGCACCAGCTGGTCGATCGCGGCGACCTGATCGGCCGGCAGGTCGATCGGCCGGGCTGTCGGATCGCTCAGCCAGGCCAGGAAGACCTTGGACGAGACCACCGACAATCCCAACGGCACGGTCAGGGTCGGGGCACGGCCGGCCAGACCGGCGATCAGCCGACCGAAGCGATCGCGATCCTTGTTCACGGTGAAGATCGAGATCGACCGGTGCAGGTAGCCGACCAGTTGGTCGGTCGCGAGCCCGGCCGGGTCGTCGCCCGGGTAGTGCAAGCTGTGCCGGGCCAGCTCCGCTCCGGCGTTGAGCACCGCCAGTAGCGGATCCATCTCCCGCCGCGCCACCGGGTCGTCCTTCATCAGCCAGTAAAAGTGGCTGGGACGGCCACCGGCCCGTTCCTCGAAGTAGTCCCGCAGACCCCACAGTGGGCGGCCGAACTGCTGCAGGGACGGTGCAATCTCGAACAGCTCAGTGGCGATCCGCCACATGTCGTCGGGCCGCTCCTGCCCGGCGGCGGCGGTGTCGAAGTTCGTCTCGACCGTCTTCGGACCGTCTTCGGCCAGCACCACATCGGGCCGGCCGAACAGGTTGCTCAGCCGCTCCGGGTCATCGAGCAGGCCGCGATCCAGGTCGTCGGCCAGCTCGGGCCAGTCCAGGTAGAAGTCGCGGACCGGCCCGGCCATCTCGGCGTAGCGGGCTCCGGTCGAGGTGAACGGGCCGCCGTCGAGCAGCGCGCGGAGCACGGCCAGGTGGGCCAGGTAGAGCCGGCCGAGCTGGTCGCCGAACTCGCGCACCTGGGCGATCGGGGTCCGGATCGGTGCGAACATCGTGTCCGGAGTCTGATCGGCCCAGCTGGTCTCGGCCAGCAGCTTGCGAAATGCAGCGAGAACGTCGGCCGGTTCTCGACCGGCGGGGATCGGCTCGATGTCGAATCGCATCAGGTCGCCACCACGGTCGGGACCTGCATGAAGCCGACCCGGCCGACGT
>CAZZZW010000007.1:0-31407 GCA_964658795.1 Phormidium nigroviride PCC 7112 | reverse complement strand
GTCGTTCGATCGCGGTGTGCCCGGTCATGTCAACCTCACCACTCACCGCTGGCACCTCCACTCGCGATCACCGGTTCGGCCACGGCTCCGGCCAGGGCCAACACGCCCGAGGTGGCCGACACCGGGCCGGCGTGCTCGGGATGGGGCAGATACCAGACGGGCCGATAGTCCCAGCTGCCACCCGGACGGTAGCGAGGCGCTCGAGCAGCCCCCGGCGCCAGCACGATGGCAGACACCAGCACCAGGACCCCGACCGGGATACCTGCGAAAACCAGCACCGTTTCGATGACGGTCATGACTTACTTCCTCCGCCCATCCGAAGCCGCGTTGCCAATACGGTATCGAAACCGGCCCGGGTCCCCGCGCTGCGGGTCGACGGAGCGGTCAGCGTCACTGTGACCAGATACCCGGATGGCGATCGGCCCACGGGGCGGCCGCCTCGATCTGGGCGCACAGGGCGAGCAGAGCGGCCTCCCCGTACGGCCGTCCGATCAGCATGACGCCGACCGGCAATCCCTCGGGCGTCCAGTGCAGGGGCAGGCTGGCGGCCGGCTGGCCGCTGGTGTTGTAGACCGCGGTGAACGGGGTGAACATCTTCTGGCGCTCGAAGTCCCGTTCCGGACTGATCGGGTCCTCCGCTGTTCCGCAGAACCAGCCGATCGGCCGTGGCGGCATCGCCAGGGTCGGGGTCAGCACCGCGTCGAACTCGGCTGTGGCCGCGATCGCCTGCCGGCTCAGCTGATTGAGCTGGCCCACTGCGTTGGCGTAGTCCGCGCCGCTGACCTGGTCCGACCGCGACCGTAGGTAGCGGGTCAGCGGTCGCAGCAGGTCCTGCTTGGCCGGGTCGACCGGGATGGTGCCGGCCGAAACGGCCCAGACCGCCTCGAACGCCGGGATGGCCTCCGGCGGGACCGGACATCCGATGTCGATGACGTCGTGTCCGAGTTCGGTCAGCAGCCGGCTCGCGTTCTCCCACGCGATGCGGCACTCCGGATCGATCACTGCGCCCGGGATCGGCGGGTCGATGTAACGGGCGATGCGCAGCCGTGCCGGGGGCCGTTCACACCAGTCCAGATAGCTCTCGCCGGCCGGTAGGGGCTGGGCCCAGGTCGCGTCACCCGGCTGCGGTGGTGCGGTCAGATCGAGGAACAACGCGGCATCGCGGACCGTCCGAGCCAGCGGACCGAGCACGGACAGGCCGGACGAGTCCAGGTCCATCGGGCCGCGGGAGATCCGCCCGCGCGAGGTCTTCAACCCGAACAGGCCGTTCAAACTGGCCGGGATCCGGATCGAGCCGCCGCCGTCCGAGCCCTGCGCGATCGGCACGAAGCCGGCCGCCACCGCCGCCCCGGCGCCACCGGACGAGCCGCCGGCCAGCCGGGTCGGGTCCCACGGCGTCCGGGCCGGCGGACCGATGTCGGTCTCGGTGTAACAGGGCAGGCCGAACTCCGGCGTAGCCGTCTTGCCCAGAGAGATGGTGCCGGCCTCGCGCAGCAACCGAACCACGTGGTCGTCGAACGGCGCGACGAAGTCGGTCATGGTGGCCGAGCCGAACCGGGTCGGTACCCCGGCCACCAGGTTGAGGTCCTTGATCGCGGTCGGCACGCCGTGCAGCGGCGGCAGGTCCTGGCCCGCAGCCACCGCGCGATCGGCGGCCGCGGCCTGTTCCCGAGCCGAGTCCGGGGTGAGGGTGACGAACGCGCCGATCTGATCGTCCAGTCGCGCGATCCGATCCAGGTAGTGATCGACCAGCTCGCTCGAACTGGTCTGCTTGGTGCGGATCGCCGCCGCCGCCTCGATCGCGGTCAGATCGTGTAGTTCGGCCATGCTGGTGAGGTTATGCCGGTACCCCTCCGGTCGTCGTCATCAGGTCCGGTCAGGCGGTCGCGGTCAATTCCGCTGACTCAACGCGCCAGGTAGGAACTTCAGTCGCGTCAGGCGGTCGCGGTCAGCTCCTCACGATCCAGCGGGGCCAGGTCGTAGCCCAGATACCGGTCCCAGGACGGATCGCGCTTGGCCCAGCCGAGCACCAGGGCGACGCTGGCCGACGGCTGGATCGGCGCCCGCGGCAAGGTCCAGCCGAGCTCGGACAGCAGCCGGTCGCCCTTGCGGTGGTTACACCGGGCGCAGGCCGCGACGACGTTGGTCCACTCGTTACGGCCACCGCGCGACCGGGGCAGCACGTGATCGATGGTGTCGGCCTTGACCGCGCAGTAGACGCAGCGGTGGGCGTCCCGGGCCAGCACGGCCCGACGGGTCAACGGCACCTGGCGCCGGTACGGAACTCGCACGTACCGGGCCAGCCGAACCACGTTGGGGATCTGGATACTGCTGGTCGCAGAATGCAAAAAGCCTTCGCCGGATTCCACGACGAAGGCTTTCTCGGCAAGCACCAGTACCACGGCACGCCGTGTTGGTACGACACATAACGGCTCGTATGACGCATTGAGCACGAGTGTTCCGGCCAACGGCTTCACCTCCCAGCGTGCGTCCAGTGAACCTGACGAACGCGTTTCGCGCACCCATTAATTGCTCGAATCCGTGATCGTGTCGTGTCCCGGTCGCCGACCGCCACCGGCCGCCTACGCTCGCCGGGTGGCGAGCGTGGTGGTGGTCGGATCGATCAAGGTCGACCTGAGGTCGCGGATGCCCTCGCTCCCCCGTCCGGGCCAGACCGTGATCGGTGCCAGCCAGCACCGGAGCTCGGCGGCAAGGGTGCCAACCAGGCCGTCGCCGCCCCCGGCTCGTCCCGCCCGACGAGCCCACCGGCTCGGCCACGGTGCTGTCCGATGCCGACGGCGAGAACCGGATCGCGGTGGCCGCCGGGGCGAACGCCGCGCTGACCGTCGCCGACGCGATGCGGGCGCCGTCCTCATTGCCGGTCGAGCCGGCCGGCCGTGTTCGGAGCCGCCGCCGGCGCCTTGGCCACCCTGGCCGTCGGCGCCCAGACCGCGCGGCCCGGGCCGGCCGAACCGCAGGCCCTAGTCGACGGTCGCCAGCGCCTCTGACACCGCGCGGTGCAGCGTCGGGTAGGCGTAGTGCATGGTCCGTAGCGTGGTCAGCGGCACCTCGGCGTGCACGGCCAGGGTCAGCAACCCGAGAATCTCACCCCCGTTGGGGGCGGTCACGGTGGCACCGACGAGAACCTGCCGATCGGCGTCGACCACCAGCTTCACGAAACCGTCGTTGCCGGCCCCGTGGATCCATCCACGGGTGTTGGAGGCGATCTCGGTCTTGCCGATGGACACCTGCAATCCGCGGTCACGGGCCTGCTGCTCGGACAGGCCGACCCGGCCGATCTCGGGATCGGTGAACGTCGCCCAGGCCAGCCCGGCGTAGCCACCGAACGGTTCCGGCCGGCCCAGTACGTGGGCGACGAGGACGCGCGCCTGCCAGACCGCGACATGGGTGAACGGCCCCTTGCCGGTCACGTCGCCGACCGCGAACACACCGTCGGTGACCTGCATGTGGTCGTCCACGTCCAGCACCTTGGCCCGCGGGTCCAGGCCGATCGAGTCGACGCCGAGTTCCGGGATGTGCTGCCGGCGACCGGCCGCGACCAACAACCTCTCGGCGGTGAACCGGCGCCCGTCGGCGAGATCGATCACCACGCCATCGCCGCCGGCGGCCACCGAGCTGATGCTGATGCCGGTGTGCACCTCGATGCCTTCGCGGGCGAACACCTCGGCGATCACAGCCGAGGTCTCCGGTTCCTCCTGCGCCAGCAGCCGGGGGCCGAGTTCGAGTTGGGTGACCTGCACACCGAACCGGGCGAAGCCTTGGGCGAGCTCGCAGCCGATCGTGCCACCGCCGACCACCAGCAGCGAGGCCGGTGCCTGCCGGATCTGCAGCACCTCACGGTTGGTCCAGACCAGGCCGTCCGGACTCAGTCCGTCGCCGGCCAGTTCGGCCAGGCCGGGAATCGGAGGCAGCGCCGGCGCGGTCCCGGTAGCGATCACCACCCGGTCGGCACTGAAGGTTCGGCCGTTGACCTCGACCTGGGGACGTCCCTGCGCGTCCCGGCCGGCCAGCTTGCCGAAGCCGCGGACCAGGTGACCGCCCAGGCTCTCGAACCGATCGGCCGCGACCTGGTCGTTCCAGTCGTCGGTGGCCTCGTTCCTGATCCGGTCCGCCGGCTTGCGGTAGTCCGGACTCGTGGTCGCGGTACCGGCGAGCGCATCGACCCGTCCGGCCTCGGCGAGTGTCTCGGCGGCACGCAAGATCATCTTGGACGGGATGCAGCCGTAGTACGGGCATTCACCGCCGACTAGGTTGGCCTCGACGCCGAGCACCTGTCGACCGGCTTCGGCCAGCCGTTCGGCCACCTCCTCCCCGCCGGGACCGAGGCCCAGCACGATGACGTCGTAGGAATCGGCCAGCTGATCATCGGATGCCATACCGTCACGGTATGCGGAGATCGGCGCGAGACAATGGCGAGGTGCCAGTTCACCCGCGGTTGTCGGTCAGGTCCAGATGAGCTTCTACGACGAGGTCGGCGGTGAAGCGACGTTCCGGACCCTGGTGCAACGCTTCTACGCCGGGGTCGAGAGCGACCCGATGCTGCGTGCGCTCTACCCCGAGGACGACCTGGGACCGGCCGCCGATCGGCTGGCCCTGTTCCTGATCCAGTACTGGGGCGGGCCGTCCACCTATTCCGAGACCCGTGGACATCCGCGCCTGCGAATGCGGCATGTGCCCTTCGTGATCGGCTCGGCCGAACGCGACGCCTGGCTGCGGCACATGCGGGCAGCCCTGGACTCGCTCGAACTCGACCCGGAACACTCCGCCCAGTTGTGGAACTACCTGTCCACCGCGGCTCATTCGCTGCGTAACACCCCGACCTGACGCCATGCTTGACGAGCGTTCTTGATCGTTACAGAATGGACGGGCCGCAAAGGCTTTCAGGCACGATCGTCAGGAGGATCGCGTGTCCGACACGCAGCAGAACCCCGGCCCGTTCGCGGGCGAGGAGATCGACGCAGATCTCGACTTCTACAGCGGGACCGAGAGCGGGGCGGCGTATCTGTCCGGCGCGGACTGGTGGCGGTCGGCGATCTTCTATCAGATCTATCCCAAGAGCTTCGCCGACGGCAACGGCGACGGCATCGGTGACCTGATCGGAATCACCCAGCGGCTCGACTACCTGCAGCTACTGGGCATCGATGCGATCTGGCTGAGCCCGTTTTACAAGTCGCCGATGGCCGACGGCGGCTATGACGTGGCCGATCCGACCGACGTCGACCCGATGTTCGGCACCCTGGCCGATTTCGACGTGCTGGTCACCGAGGCACACGCGCGCAACATCAAGGTGACGGTCGACATCGTGCCGAATCACTTCTCCGATCAGCACGCCTGGTTCCAGGCCGCCCTGGCTGCCGGCCCGGGATCGCCGGAGCGGGCCCGGTTCATCTTCCGCGACGGCCGCGGCCCGAACGGTGACGAGCCCCCGAACAACTGGCCGGCCATGTTCGGTGGTTCGGCCTGGGAGCGGGTTGCGGACGGCCAGTGGTATCTGCACATCTTCGCGCCCGAACAGCCCGACCTGAACTGGGACAACCCCGAGGTCACGGCCGAGTTCGAACGAATCCTGCGCTTCTGGATGGACCGTGGCGCCGACGGCTTCCGGGTCGACGTGGCTCACTCGATGGCCAAGCCCGCCGGGCTGCCCGACATGGATCTGACCAACTACACCGGGCCGCACAGCCAGATGATCCCGGACCTGCGCTTCGACCAGGACGGCGTGCACGATCACCTGCGGATGTTCCGCTCGGTGATGGACGCCTACCCGCACAAGATGGCCGTCGGCGAGGCCTGGGTGCCCGACGACCTGCGGCTATCCCACTACGTCCGGCCGGATGAGCTGCACCTGACCTTCAACTTCCGGCTGGTCGAGGCCGAGTGGTCGGCCGCCGAGTTCACCGCAGCCATCGACGGGTCGCTCACGGCGATGGCCGATGTCGGCGCGCCCTGCACCTGGGTGCTGTCCAACCACGACGTGGTCCGGCACGCCACCCGGTACGGCGGCGGCGCCGTCGGTCAGGCCCGGGCCCGGGCGGCCGCGCTGCTGACGCTGTCCCTGCCCGGCGCGGCCTACATCTACAACGGCGAGGAACTCGGCCTGGAGAACGTCGACGACCTGCCCGAGGAGGTCTTGCAGGATCCGACCTGGGAACGCAGCGGACACACCGAGCGAGGCCGGGACGGCGAGCGGGTGCCGATGCCGTGGGAAGGCACGGAGCCGCCGTTCGGCTTCGGCAGTGGTACCGGTCAGCCCTGGCTGCCGCAGCCGCTGGCCTGGCGTTCGGTCACCGTCGAGGCCGAGCTGGGTGACGAGGATTCAACTTTGTCCCTGTACCGCAAGGCTTTGCAGCTGCGCCGTTCGTTGACCGAGCTGCACCGATCGGCGTTCCAGTGGCAGCAGGCTCCGGAAGGGTGCCTGGCCTACCGGCGCGGTCCGAACCTGGTGGTGGCCCTCAACGCCTCGGACGCTCCGGCCGAGCTGCCGCCGGGCGAGGTGGTGCTGTCCTCCGGCCCGATCGAGGGCGACAAGTTGCCGGCGAACACGGCGGTGTGGCTGAAGGTCTGACCGTCCTCGGCGGGCGAGTGGCTACTTCTCGCGCCAGTGGCTAGATATTTCTGGCCACTCGGTGCAGAAGTGGCCACTCTGCCTCGATCATCATCCGTCGACCCGCCACAGAGAGTGGAAAGTTAACCGTGCCATACGCGGTGAAATCTCCACTCTCCGCGTTCTATCGTGAGCGATGTGAAGACCCTGGCCGATCGCATCCGGCACCACGGCAACGCGATGCGACCCGGGCTTTACCAGACCCTGTTGCTGGCGATGGCCGACGATTGGGAAGCCGGCGGGGTGGTCCGCGAGATCCTGGGCGACGACGCACCTTCGGCGGCGGTGGTTCAGCTGCGGTTGCTGGGTGGTCTGCAGCGATTGGTCCTTTCCCGCGAGGCGCCGGAGTTGGCCATGTACTACGCCAGCCTCGGCGGGACCGCGTCCCCCGAGCACGCGTGGGCCGCTGTCGAACCGGTACTGCGGGCGCACATTCCCGAGCTGCGCGAGGCGCTGCTGTTGGCCCCGCAGACCAACGAGGTCGGACGGTCGGCGGCCCTGCTGATCGGGCTATTCGACGCCGTCCGGCGATCGGGAATGTCCCGGGTCCGGTTGCTGGAAGTCGGTGCCTCGGCCGGTTTGAACCTGCTGGTGGATCACTTCCATTTCAGCGGCACCGGGTGGTCCTACGGGCCTTCGACGTCACCGTTGCAGCTGACCGAGGTGAGCGAGGGCGTGGTCGAGCCGATCGAATTCACCGTTGTGTCCAGGCGGGGTTGCGATCTGTCGCCGATCGACGCCAGCTCGATGGACGGCCGGCTCCGGCTGACCTCCTTCGTCTGGCCGGATGATCTGCACCGGCACGAACGATTGCGGGCCGCGCTGCAGGTGGCAGTCGCACACCCGGTCTCGGTCGATGCGGCGCCGGCCTCGAGTTGGCTGGCTGCTCAGCTGGCCCAAGCTGATCCCGACGTGCTCACTGTGGTCTGGCATTCGATCACCCGCCAGTACTGGCCGCTGGCGGAAATCCAGGCGGTGGACGCGGCGGTGGCGCAGGCTCGGACGTCGATGCCGATTGCCCAGATCGCCATGGAGAGTCCGGTGTCTGCCGCCGATGGCAAGGTCAGGCTCGGCTACCGGCCGCCAGAGTTGACGGTGCAGCTGTCCATCCCGGGCGGCGGGGCTGATTCTGTACCGAAGCTCATTGCCACCATCGGCGACCATGGCATCCCGGTCCGGATGGTTGGCCAGGCTACAGCGCGAAGAGGTTGAGCGGGTTTCCCTGCGCGATGTAGGTGGATCCGTAGCCGGCGGCGACCCGGATCCAGCCGGGCGCGACCTCCACCGCAGCGTGGCCACCCCGGGGCAGGAAACCCATCCGGGTCAGCGCGCTCAACGGTCCCAGCGGCACCTCGACCGTTCGGGTTTCCGACCGTGCGGTAAGGACGATCGACGACAACAGCGACTGCTGACCCGAGCGCGAGGTCGCCGACGGCGCCAGCAATGCCCCGGACCGGACCACCTCTCGTACCGCGGAGTCAGGCACGACCTCGATCCGCTCCCAGCCACCGCGGGGCGGCAATGCAGCCAGCCAGGATGCGTCCCGTCCGGCAGGGGTCTGCTCCGGATCGTCCAGCCATCGCAGGAAATCCGCCGCCGAGACGGTGCGGTCGAACACCGGCGCCTCGGGCAGCGCCAAGGACCGGCCGGCCAGCACGTCGTAGGGCAACCGCACGAAACCCTGCAGCACCTCGCCCCCGCCACGAAGACGCAGGAAGGGATCATCCGGGTTCAGCCCCAGAACCCGGTCGGCCAACGGCCCGAAGTCGGCCGCCGCGACCGAGGGAACCGGGATCACTCCGCCGCCACGTCCGTGTAGCCGATCAAGATTTCTCTTTCTTCCGTGGTCAATCGACGGGGCCGGTTGGTGGTGAAGTCGAACGTGACCAGCCGGGTCGCCGCCGTCGCGGCCAGGGTATCGCCGTCGAACACGTCGTAGCGCACGATGAAATCGGCCGCCCGAACCCGATCCGTCCACAACTCCAGCCGTAACGGCTCGGGGTGATAGACCACCGGCTTGAGGTAGGTGATCTCGTGATGGGCCACCACGGTTCCCCGCGCGAACGAGGAATCGTAGCGGTCGAAGAACATCGACACCCGGGCCTGTTCGAGATAGGCCAGGTATGCGGTGTTGTTGACATGGCCGTAGGCGTCCATGTCAGACCACCGCATCGAACACCGGGCAACGAACCTAGCCATGGCAGATCACCTTTGTCCGGTTGGAGGAAACTCAGTCGCGGGTGAGCTTGCGGTGCGTCACGGCGTGCGGCCGGGCCGCGTCCGCGCCGAGGCGTTCGACCTTGTTCTTCTCGTAGGACTCGAAGTTGCCCTCGAACCAGTACCACTGGGCCGAGTTGTCGTCGTTGCCCTCCCAGGCCAGGATGTGCGTCGCCACCCGATCCAGGAACCACCGGTCGTGGCTGATGACCACGGCGCAACCGGGGAACTCCAGCAACGCGTTCTCCAGTGAGCCGAGGGTCTCGACATCGAGGTCGTTGGTGGGCTCGTCCAGCAGCAGCAGGTTGCCGCCCTCCTTGAGGGTCAGCGCCAGGTTCAACCGGTTGCGCTCGCCACCGGAGAGCACGCCGGCCGGCTTCTGCTGATCCGGACCCTTGAACCCGAACGCCGACACGTAGGCCCGCGACGGCATCTCGACCTGGCCGACCTTGATGTAGTCGAGCCCGTCGGAGACGACCTCCCAGACGTTCTTCTTCGGGTCGATGCCGCCCCGGCCCTGATCGACGTAACTGATCTTGACCGTCTCGCCAACCCGGACCTCGCCCGAGTCGGGGTGCTCGAAGCCGACGACGGTCTTGAACAGGGTGGTCTTGCCGACGCCGTTGGGACCGATCACGCCGACGATGCCACCACGGGGCAGCGAGAAGGACAGGTCCTTGACCAGGATCCGGCCGTCGAAGCCCTTGTCCAGATGGCTGGCCTCGACGACCACGTTGCCCAGGCGCGGGCCCGGCGGGATCTGGATCTCTTCGAAGTCGAGCTTGCGGGTCTTCTCCGCCTCGGCCGCCATCTCTTCGTAGCGCTGCAACCGGGCCTTGGACTTGGCCTGGCGGCCCTTGGCGTTCTGCCGGACCCATTCCAGTTCTTCGACCAGCCGCTTCTGCAGCTTCTGGTCCTTCTTGCCCTCGACCTTGAGCCGCTCGGCCTTCTTCTCCAGGTAGGTGGAGTAGTTGCCTTCGTACGGGTGGGCCCGGCCGCGGTCCAGCTCCAGGATCCACTCGGCAACGTTGTCCAGGAAGTACCGGTCGTGGGTCACGGCCAGGATGGTGCCGGGGTACTTGGCCAGGTGCTGCTCGAGCCATTGCACGCTCTCGGCGTCCAGGTGGTTGGTCGGCTCGTCCAGCAGCAACAGGTCGGGCTGCTCGAGCAGCAGCTTGCACAGCGCGACCCGGCGGCGCTCGCCACCGGACAGGTGGGTGACGGCTTCGTCACCGGGCGGGCAGCGCAGGGCGTCCATGGCCTGTTCGATGCGAGAGTCCAGCTCCCAGCCTTCGCCGTGCTCGATCTTCTCCATCAGGTCGCCCTGCTCGGCCAGCAACTTGTCGAAGTCGGCGTCCGGATCGCCCATGGCACCGGAGACCTCTTCGAACCGGGCCAGCCAGCCGCGCATCTCGGCGACCGCGTCCTCGACGTTCTCCCGGACCGTCTTGGACTCGTCCAGCGGTGGCTCCTGCTGCAGCAGGCCCACGGTCGCATCGGGTGCCAGCATCGCATCGCCGTTGGAGGCCGTGTCCAGGCCGGCCATGATCTTCAGGACGGTGGACTTACCGGCACCGTTGGGGCCGACCACACCGATCTTGGCGCCGGGCAGGAACGCCAGCGTGACGTCGTCGAGGATGACCTTGTCGCCGTGCGCCTTGCGCACCTTGTGCATGGAGTAGATGTACTGGGGCACTGGAATCCTTATCAGAGCTCGGTGTCGCGTTACCTCCAGTGTCCCAGACCCGGTGCCAATGTCCGAACCGCCCGTCACCGCGCTCCGTTTCGGCGCGACCGCCCCGGCTGCCCGTAGCGACGCTCCAGATTGGCGTGCGGACGAATGAGCGAGCGGGACGATGCCGCCCTGATCGCGACATCGCCCCGCCCACCGGGATGCACGGAATGGTCAGAGTCCGAGGTGAGCGCCCACGGTGTTGGCGAAGTTGTAGCCGGCACCGGCGTCCCAGTTGATGTCCCAGTCCATCGCGCCCCGGATGCTCCACTGCGACGGCGGGTGGAAGGAGCCGCAGTTACTGCCGTTGGCCAGGCAGTCGATCGCGTTGTTGACCAGACCCGGATCGATCGCGCCGCTACCGGCACCGCTGGCGTTGGCCGGCACCCCGATACCGACCTGGCTCGGGGCCAGTCCGCCCTGCAGTTCGATGCAGGCCAGCGCGGTCAGGAAGTTCTCGGTGCTCTGGGCGTAGACCTGTCCGTCACAGCCGAGCATGGTGCCGGAATTGTAGAACTGCATGTTGACGATGGTCAGGATGTCCTTGATGGCCAGGGCCAACTTGAAGTACTCGGTACCGGTCGACTGCATGTCGATGGTCTGCGGGGCCATCGTGATGATGAGATTCGCCCCAGCTTTGGCGTGCAGCGACTCCAGGGCCTGAGACATGAACGTCGCGTTCACTCCATTTTCCAGATCGATGTCGACGCCGTCGAAGCCGTAGCTCTGCATGATCGAGTAGACGCTGTCGGCGAAGGCTGCGGCCGAAGCCGAGTCGCTGACGTTGATCGCCCCGTTCTGGCCACCGACGGACAGGATTACGTGCCGACCCTGGGCGTGCAGGCTGGCGATGTCGTTCTTGAAGTCGGTGTCGGAGTAACCGCCGAGCGCGGTCGACAGTTGCGGATCGAGGCTGAAGCTGACCTGGCCCGGGGTCGTGGTGGCGTTGCCGAACGCAACCGCGATCAGGTTGTACTTCGAGGGCACATCCGCCAGCTTGAGCGCGGTGGCCCCGTTGCCGGCGAAGTCCTGCCAGTAGCCGGTCAGTACGTGCGCCGGCAGCGGATCGGTGCTGGGCTGGCTCGGCGTAGTGGTCGGCGGATCCGTCGGTGGCGTGGTCGGCGGGTCGCTCGGTCCGGTGTCACCACTGCCGGGGACGCTGATGTCGTCGGCGTAGAAGGCGGGTTGGCCGTACCAGCCGTGCACATAGACGGTGACGCTGGTGGTGGCCGCACCGGTGGTGAATCCGACCGACAGCGGTGAATAGCTGCCGTTGGTGCCCGGGGTCCAGGTGCTGGGGTCGGTCGTCCCGGTGCCACTGACGCCCAGGTAGACGTAGGAGCCATTGACCCAGCCCGAGGCGGTGTAGGTCGTATCGGGCGATACCGAAACCTGTTCTGAACATTGGGCAAAGTCGCTGTTGGTCGGGCTTGCCTGCAACGCGTACGTACCCGAGTGAGCGTGTTCGGTGACCACGCCGGCATCGCTGGCGCAGGTCCAGCCGGCCAGGTTGCCGGTCTCGAAGCCGGTGTTGGCCGACGCCGAGGCCGGCTGGGCCGATGCGATCAGAGCGGAGGCGGCCGCCAGCGCCAGTGCTGTGATCGAACCGAGGACAAGCTTGGTAGGCATGGCAAAACTCCCCACATTCGGGCGTGTCAGTTGCACCCAACCGCGCAGCCGGCAAACAACACAGGCATCGCGAAGCTGGACAACTCTGTAACCCCGTGGAGCTATAGAATAGGACTAGACCAATTCTGTCAACCCTTGGACAGCCCGTAATATCCAGGTGAAACTCGACCGGACGCCGGCCCGCTAGTCCCGGCGGGGCCGGCGCAGCGTGAACGTCTCGAACTCGGCCAGCTGCCCCTGCGGTCCCGTCACGTCGTAATAGGTGACGGTCATTGTCGTGACCCCGCCTCGACGGGTACCGGGGTCGACGGCGAAGGCGGCGAAGCCGTAGGAGTTCGCGGCATCCCGTACGGCCGACCAGGGCGCGTCCTCCCTGGTGTAGTTCGGCGCCCGTTTGCCGGTGGTCGGGTCGGGGCTGGCCGCGACCGAGGTGATCACCCGGCAGGCCGGCGGATTGAAGAACAGCTTGTTCGACGGGGCCGAAGTGCCACCGCCGCCGATGACCATGTGGACGGTGCCCTGGCTGGTATCGACGACATCGGTGCGGGTCGAGGCCGGGATCGGGGTCAGGGTGGCGTTGGCCTGCTGGCCACGGATCGGGTGCGACCGTTCGTAGTGATGCTCATGCCCGCACACCACCAGGTCCACACCGTACTTGTCGAACAGCGGCAGCCATTCCTGCCGGACCCCGAGGTCGGCACCGTTGAACTGATCGGCGGTGCTGATCGCGACCTGATGCATACACACCACGATCCAATCGATGTCGCGATCAGCCCGGGTGGCCTTCAACTCCCTTTCCAACCAGGCCTTCTGGGCTCCGTCAGAATAGCCGTGCACGTAGGAGTTTCCACCGTCCTGCAAAGCCACATCGTCGTTGGCCAGGCTGATCACTCGCACCGACCCGACGGTGAAGGCGTACCAGAGGCCCCGGGTCACCTCGGTCTGACCGGACGCCGGCGGCACCGAGAAGTAGGTCTGATAGGCGGCGTAGCCGATCGGACCGTTGCCCAGTTCGTTCTCGTGGTTGCCGGCCGACGGCATCCACGGTCGATAGCGGGCGCTGCGGGAGTTGTTCTCCCAGAAGTCGGTCCAGGTCCGCACCCGGTCGTTGGACAGGTTGGCGTAGCAGAGATCGCCGTTGAAGAGATGGAACAAAGGCTGAAGCCGCTCGACACCGGCGGTGGTGTCACCAGCCGCCGGCGATCCCAGATTGTCATTGACATAGGGCGGATTCGCGATCGTCACGCCGGCCGGCGGTACGTAGACCTTGCCGGTGGTCGGGGTGCCCTGGTCGCCGAAGCTGGTGAACAGGAACGGTTCACGGCCACGGGGGCCGGTCCGGAAGGAGCCCAGTTCTGGTTGTGCCCCATCGTGCACGGCCAGGTAGGCGTAGTCGTGCGAGGAGTGCAGGCCGGCCAGCCGGGCGTGGTAGGCGTAGACGACCTGGCCGGACTTGGCATCGGTGTAGCTGACCTGCCGGGCCGGCCGGGTCCAGTGGTAGCGCCCGTCGTGCTCGCCGAGCAGCACCCGGGCGTTGGGCACCGGCTCCAGGGTGTGCCAGGACACCGTTACCTCGGCTGAGGAATCCGCTCCGAACTGCAGGTGAAGGCCGTTCAACCGAGGAGCCGGCGGATGCGGACGGGTCGACCCGGCGGCGGCATCGGCGGTGCCGGACAACGCCGGCAGCAGCGCGGCACCGGCGGCAGCCACGCCGGTGGCGGTGAGGAAGGTGCGCCGGGTGAACGCGGCTTGGAAGAGAGCGGAATCGTCAGTCACCCGACGCAGGTTTCTCCGTTGCGGCGCCGGGCTCCACCAAGCCGGCATGAACAGGAAGCGAATTCCGCCTGGTTCGCGCAGTTCAGCTGGCTCGGGCGGCGTCGCCGTCGAGTTCGGCGCGGCGTTCCTCGAGCAGTGCGGTGATCCATTCGGTGGCTCGCTCGGCCGCCATCGGCGCGGCGATATGCCAGCCCTGCGCACCGTCGCAACCGAGCTGGCGCAGTGTCTGCCATTCCACCTCGGTCTCCACTCCCTCGGCGATGGCGGGCATACCCAGGGCGTGCGCGAGGTCGACCACGGAGCGGACGATGCCGACGGCCGAAGCGCCTTGGGACAGCCTGGAAACGAAGGCCCGGTCGATCTTGATCTCGCCCACCGGCAGGCTTTGCAACCGCAATAGCGAGGAGTAGCCGGTGCCGAAGTCGTCCAGGCTGAGCAGCACGCCCATCGCCGCGAGATCGAGCAGCATCGTGTTGAGTTCTTCGGTGTGCTGGGCGACCACCCGCTCGGTGATCTCCATCTGCACCATGCCGGCCGGCAAAGATCGCTCACGCAAACCGTTGAGTACCAGATCGCCGAGCCGGCCGCCGAGCACGTCGGTCAGCGAGACGTTGACCGCAACCGGCACCTGCAGCCCCAGGTCACGCCAGGCGGCGATCTGGTCCAAGGCCATCATGACGACCCGATCGGTGAGCAGATGCATGATGCCCGATCGCTCGGCCAGCGGGATGAACTCGTCCGGCGGGATGAAGCCACGCTGCGGGTGCTGCCAGCGGATCAGTGCCTCCACCCCCATCAGCGAGTAGTCGGCCAGCGACACCTTCGGCTGATAGTGCAAGGTCAAACCGCCCTCGTCGAGGGCCTGCCGAAGCTCGGCCAACAGGCTGAGCCGGTCGGCGGAGTTGCGGTCGCGCTGCGCAGAGTAGATGGCCACCCCACAGCGGGTGTCCTTGGCGAAGTACATCGCCACATCCGACAGCCGCAGCAGATCCTCGGCCAGCAGCCCATGGTCAGGGTGCATCGCCAAGCCGATCGAGGCCTCGATCTCCAGCAGCATGCCCTCGAGCGCGATCGGCGTGGACATTGCCGCTCGGATTCGTTCGGCGACGGCCAGCACCGCCGCCTCGTCGGCCTCGGGCACGATCACCGCGAACTCGTCGCCGCCGAGCCGGGCCAGGTGATCACCCGGCCGGACGGAGTGGCTCAGCCGCTCGGCGAAGTGGATCAGTAACTGGTCACCGACGTGGTGACCGAGGCTGTCGTTGACCTCCTTGAAATGGTCAAGGTCGATCAGGAGAACGCCGAACGGCCGGTCATGGCGCTTGGCATTGGCCAGCTCTGCGGTCAGCGACTCCTTGAACAGCGTCCGGTTCGGCAACCCGGTCAGCGGATCATGGCCGGCCTGATGTTCGCGTTCGAGCGACATCTGGGCCATCTTGAACACGAGCACCAGCGGCAGCAGCAACAGCGGCAACAGCTCCCAGGCGGTGTTGGCCACGACCACGATCAACGGCGACAGCGCCAGCACCGAGAAGGTGGTCGTCGTGTAGTGCACGAAGTCGTCGGACAGCTGCTCCCACATCGACGAGGTCCAGGCCAGCACGCCGGAGACCAGCACCAGGTTGATCAGGAAGTAGGCGATGCAAGCACCGATCATCCAGGTCAGGTCCAGGCCGGTGATCCGGCCGAGCGGATGGTCCAGGCTCGGCGTGCGCCCGGCGGCAACCATGACGAGCCAGCCGCCCAGGATGGACACGCTGTACTGACCGACGTTGAACACGAACTTGTGGGCAGCCTTGCGTACCCGAAGATCTGAGACCAACGAGGCCATGCTGACCACGACGATCGCCGGGCACGGACCCCAGAGGAACAGGATCGCCATCGCGAAGGCGGTCGACATGACGACACCCTGCGGGTCGTGACCGGCGCCTTGGACCAACGGACGTAGCTCGAGCAGGAAGAGCAGCACTGCGGCCATGACCAGCGGCGCACCCGCAGTCGACAGGTGCGCGGTGACGACCTCGAAGACCGAGACGGCCAGCGCCGACCAGCCGAGCAGGACCGACGGAATCCAGAAGACCGAGAACCAGGACAGGCTTCGAAACGGCGGGCGCGTGGCCGCCGGTCGACGCGAGTCAAGAGTCACGACCCCCGTATCGGCTGAAACCACCCTCAGCTGAGCGATCAGACCGCCTCTGCGGATCAGGCCGGACTCGCCAGCACATCCCCGCCCGGTTCGACTGGCTCGGCGTGGCCGCGGACGCCACGAACGACCGGCCGCCGATGACGGCGCCGGGTCGACCAGAACAGGCCGACGAGGATCGTCCCCAGCGTCCCGGCCGACGCTATCGCCGCGTCGGGGCCGACGAACTGCCCGACCAGGCCGGCGGCGACGAACCCCAGCCCCTGACTCACCATCAGGCCCGTGCTGTTCAGTGCGAAGGCCCGGCTGCGCAGCTGCTCCGGAATGCTGTCGCGCAGGCGCCGGTCCAACTCGAGGCTGTAGGAGTTCAGTAGCCCGGTCGCGCCCAACAGCACCAACGCGGCCTCGAACGGCGGACGGAACCAGAAGGTCAAGAGCAACGCCGGAACGGCCATGGCCATCGGGTACATCGCCGGACCACGCCACCGCGTGCTCGGCAACCAGACCAGGCCCAGGTTGCCGATGATCATGCCGACCGGGATCACCACCAACCAGAGCCCGACCAGACCGGCCGGGCGTCCGGCGGCGGCGACCGCCGGTGCGCCGAGGGCCTCGGGGGCCACCGCGACGAACGGGACCAGCCAGCCGAGCAGCAACAGCCGGCGGATCGCTGGCATCGACCACACCAACCGCATCCCGGCCAGCGAGTCCGAGACCAGGTTCGGCGCCGCCGCGTCGCGGCTCCGGGTCGGCACGGTCGAGGTACCCAAGCGCACGACCAAGGCCGAACCCAGGAAACTGGCCACGTCGATCAGCAACGCACCCCGCACGCCGAACGGCGCGATCAGCAAGCCACCGAGGCCGATACCGGCCAGTTGGGACACCTGGGAGATGACGCGCTGGATCGAACGCCCCGAGACGTACAACTCGCCCGAGAGCAGGCCGGCGGTGAGCGTGTCGATACAGGCGCTGCGCACCGGTGAGATCGCACCGATCGCGAACAGTGCGACGAAGATTGCCCATACCGGCACGCCGGGAATGGTCAGCAACGCGACGAAGGCGGCGCCGAGCAGGTCGGTCGCCACCACCAGAGCGCGGGTCGGGAATCGGTCGATACTGGCCGACAGCAGCGAACCACCGAACAGGTACGGCACGAACGCGATCGCAAAGGTCAGCGAGGACAGCAGGCTGGAATGGGTGCGCTGGTACACCAGCACGGTCACGGCCAGGAACGCCGCGCTGTCGCCCAGCATGGAGATGAGCCGCGCGGCGGCCAGCGACCGGAAGTCGCGCACCCGTAGCGCGGCACCCAGGCCGGTCGAGGAGGAAGGCATGTTCACCAGCCTGGAACATCGACGGTCCCGGTGCGATAGATTCGTCTGAGAACGAATCAATGCAGGGTACACAATCGGAGCCGGCGTGGCGCGCACCATCTTCGAGGTCACGGCCGAGGACTGGCCCCAGTTCCGCTTCGCCCACTCGGCCCTGTTCGAGACCATGCAGGCTGCGCGAACGCTGCGACGGCCGGAGCGCTGGCAACTGCACCAGCCGTGGCTGGCCCGGGTCGATCCGGCCGCCGTGCTGGCCGAGATTCCCCTGCTGAACGTGCTTAATCCGCCGTCCACCCCAGCATGGGTGCCTGACTTTCTGGCGCCGCCACCGCGGCGCGAGGGGTTGATCTCGATCGAGGACGACCTGGCCGTGGTGGCGGCCTATCCGGCCAAACTGGTGCGTCGCGACATCGAGCGGAGCATCGCGTCGCTGGCCGATCCGGCCGATGCCGCCGTTCTCGAACCGGTGCTGCGCTCCCCCACCCGCGGTCTGCGCCGGATCGTGGCCGAATTGCGAATCGCCTGGCAGGAACTGGCCGAACCGTTCTGGCCGGCCATCACCCGGGTCGTCGGCGAGGACATCGGCTACCGAACGAGGCTGATCAGCCGGCACGGTCTGGGCGCGATGCTGGCCGACCTGCATCCTCAGGTAAGCAGCACCGCAACCCGGGTCGTGGTCAGCCCGAACGCGGACGTGACGGTGCCACTGGCCGGCCGCGGCCTGCTGCTGCTGCCCAGTGTCTTCATGACCACCAAGCCCGCCATCATCCACGAAGCGCCCTGGCCGCCGGCCCTCGTCTATCCGGCCCGGGGCGTGGGCAACCTCTGGGCCACCCCGATCGCCCCGCCCGACGCCTTGGCCGGCCTGATCGGCGCCAGCCGGGCCCGGCTGCTGCTGGACCTGGACCAGGCGCGCAGTACCAGCGTCATCGCGACCCGGCACCAACTGAGCCCGGCCACCACCTCGGTCCATCTCAAGCGGCTCGCCGCGGCTGGACTGGTGACTTCGTCGCGGGTCGGCAAGGAAGTTCGTTACTGCCGGACGGAACTGGCGGTGGCCCTGATCGCCGGCAGCGGTTGATCGACCGGTGCCGCGAATCCTCCTAAGCTGGAACCGACCAGCGGCTGGGGGGCGATGATGGCGGCCGACGACGGCGAGGCAGACCTCGAGTACGACCTGGCCCATGAGGGTGCTCGCACTCCGCAACGACCGGCGATCAGTACGGAACCGGTGCAGATCGCAAACACCACGCCGGATCAGGGTCAGGACTACAGCTACGACCTGGCCCACGACATCCCACCCCCAGACCCGGCCCTCGATCACTCCTAGGTCCGGCGGGAACCGCGGCACCCGGACGCGGCCGTGGAGCGCGTCCGGGCACCGCGGTCGATCTGGCACGGCGTCAGCTGGCCCGACTCAGCGCACCGGCCCCGACGAGGTCGCCGTCCAGTTCGAGGTCGTCGCCCTCCTCGACCAGTTCGTAACCCTGGTCGGAAACATGCACCGGCATGTTGTCCTCGTCCAGTTCGACCGAACCGGAAAAGCCTCGCCGGCGCTTGGAGAACACCGACGTGCCCCGGGACAGATCGTGCCCGATCGCCTCCGGCTCGACCTCGTAGGCGACGTGGTTGGACTCGTCCTTGACGTACTGGCGGGAGAAGATCTTGCCGGTGACCAGCACCGGATCGCCCTTCTTGACCGACAGGGCCACATTCTCGGCGGCATCGCGCCAGAAGGTGACGTTGACGAAGAACTTGTGACCGTCCATCCACTGCCCGGTCGCGTTGTCCTTGCGGCGCTGGGTACTGGCCACCCGGAACGACGTGCGGGACAGACCGGACACGGTCGGCTTGTTGATCACGTCATCGACGACGTTACCGACGATGGTGATTGGGGTTCCATACATTGCACATTCTCCTTCAGCAGTTCCGGCCCATCAGGCCGGGGCCCCGTTCGGGCTGAGAAGAACTCAACCGCCTGGTCGGCCCGCAGAACGCGATCGCAGCAAGAATGTGGATAACCACCGAGGCTGGGGACAACACCGTCAAAACTGTCGTACCCAGGTGGCAACGCCGGACGCTCGACACCGGCCGGGGCGCGGAAAGCAACGATCGGCAGACAACCGGCGCGCTCATCCGGATACTGCTGAGCATGACGACGCTGCGGCCCACTCCGGTGACCCGGCAACCGCTGACGGCGCCGCGGCGCATCGTGACCGGGCTGGTCTCCGGCTGGACGGCCTTGACCATCGTGTACGCCGTCGCAAGCGCCCTTGACGCCGCGCAGCGGCCGTTGTTCCTTGTTCCGGCCGATGCCGACCGCTACAGCCCGGGGCCCGGCTTCGTCGATCTCGCACTGGTGCTCTGGTGGTTGTCGTTCCTGCTGCTGCCCACCGCGATCGTGCTCGCACTGATGATGCGTCGCTGGCCACGCTGTCCCAGCCTGCCGAATCGGGTAGCCGCCATCGGCACCATCCTCGCCGGCGGCATCGCGGCGGGCCTCGTCAATCACGCCGCCGAGGCTCAGTTGACCGCCGACGTTGCTGCCGGGCTGCTGTGTGTCATCGGCCTGGCGACACCGGCGGGCGTGTTCTGGCTGCTCCGGCCGACTCGAACGTCCACTAGCTGATCCGCAACCGGGCAGCCACGAGGTTGTTCGACAACACCGGGTCGGGGACGACCGAGAGCGCTCCGGCCAGGATGCCGGTGGTCACGGCGTTCTTGCCGGCCTTGACCGTCAGCACGTAGGTCACGCTGGCATTCACGGCCAGTCCGGAGGAGGCGTAGAGCACCGACCCGCCGTACACGCTGCCACCCGACGCGCTCACCACGCTCAGGCCAGTACCCAGGTTCACCGAGGTCAGCATGGAGGTGGCGGCATTCGGACCCCTGTTCTTGACGGTGACCGAGATGGTGAAGGTGCTTGACTTGGCCGCGCTGGCCGGCGAGCTCACCGAGACCGCGAGATCGGCTTTGGCCTTGCCGACCGACAGCACCGTCTCGTTGAACGTGGCTGGAACCGCGCCTGGGGCCGAAGCGGTCACCGTGACCGGACCGGCGGTCTTGCCTGCCGTCAGAACAGGCGCCGTGGCCACGCCGGCACTGGTACTCACCGCGACCGAGGACTTCGCGCCACCGGGGAAGCTGGCCGAGCCGGAGGTGACGGTGAAGGTCACGCTCACTCCGGACACCGGGTTGGCGTAGCTGTCCGACACCGTCACCGCCAACCGGGTGTCGAAGGGTGCGCCCGCCGTCCCGGCCTGGTTCGAGCCGGCCACGACCGAGACGCTGGCCGGGGCGCCGGACGCCACGGTCACGCTGATCGTGCGGCTGGCATCGGGTGCGTGCCCGTTGGCAGCCGACACGGTGAAGCTGTAGGACCCCGTTGTGGTCGGCGTGCCGGCCAGCACCCCCGCGGCCGACAGGGTCAAGCCAGGCGGCAGCGCCCCGGTCGCGCTGACCGTCGGAGCCGGATAGCCCGTGGTGGTAAAGCTGAACGAGTAGCCGACGCCGACCGTGGCGCCGCTCGGAGTGCCGGCGATGGTCGGAGCGAGGAACGGGGTCACCGGCGCGGATGGCGCCGAGGCGATCGAGCTGCCGGCCGCAGTGGTGGCCACGACGATGAACCGGTAGGCATCGCCCGCATTGAGCCCGGACACCAGCGCGGACGTCGGTACCGGCGCACCCTCGACCGTCACCGAGGCCGGGGACGAGCTGTGGGTGATGTCGGTGCCGGTCACCGTGTAGGACAGGATCGGCGAACCACCGGTGTCGGTCGGCGCGGACCACGACACGGTCGCTGATGTGCTGCCGGCAACAGCCGAAACTCCGGTCGGCGCGCCCGGCACCGATGCCAAGATGGCGACCGTCACCGGCTCGGCGGCACTGGGCGCGATGCCGTTGTCAGCCAGCACGGTGAAGTCGAAGCTGCCTGCTGTGGTCGGCGTGCCCGACAGCAGCCCGGCACTGGTCAGCGACAGACCGGGCGGCAGGGTGCCGGTCGCGCTGATCGTCGGCGCCGGCGAGCCGGTTGCATTGAAAACAAAGGAGTATCCGCTACCGACGGTGCCCGCCGGTGGAGCGCCGGAGATGCTCGGCGGACTTCCGGCACCGACCGGATCCGAGGGCGCGGACGGGATCGAGCTCAGCGCCTCGGTGTTGGTCGCGGTCACTGTGAAGGCGTAGGTGTGGCCGGCCAGCAGTCCGCTGATCGGGACGGTCGTGGCCGGCGGGTTGCCGGTGACACCGGCCGTCACGGTGGCGGCGGTGGCGGTATCGGTACCGGTCACGGCGAAGGAGACCAGCGGCGCGCCCCCGGTGTAGGACGGCGCCGTCCAGCTGACCTGAGCCGTATTGCCTGTGACCACAGCCGAAACGCTGGTCGGCGCGGCCGGGGCGTCGTTGACCTGGACGATCAGGTGCTGCGTCGCGTCCGGGCTCGTGCCGTTGCTCGCGGTGACGGTCACCGGGTACGCACCGCCGCTACCGGGCGCCGGCGTGCCAGCCACGGTTGCGGTGCCGTCACCGTTGTCGGTGAAGGTCAGACCGGAGGGCAGCGGGCCGCTCTCGCCGACGGCCGGGGTCGGAGAGCCGGTCGAGGTCACCGTGAAGCTGCCGGCGACACCGGCCGTGAACGTCGTCGAAGCCGCGCTGGTGATGACCGGCGGTCCGCCCACGGTCACGGTCAGGCTCTGGTTCGCGTTCGGGCTGACTCCGTTACCGGCCGTGATGGTGACCGGGAAAGTCCCGCTGACGGTGGCGCTGCCAGCCAGCGTCGCCGAACCGTTCCCGTTGTCGGTAAAGGTCAACCCGGACGGCAGTGCACCGGACTCGCTGATCGAGGGCGCCGGAAAACCGACCGCGGTGACGGTGACGCTGCCGGCGGTTCCGAGCGTGAACGCGGCGGTACTGGCGCTGGTGATCAGCGGCGCCTCATCGACAGTCACCAGCGCCGAAATTGTCGCGTTGTCAAAGGTGATGCTGTCCGGATCCGGGCCGGTGGTGGTCGCTCCGGAGTGGTAGTCGATGCTGGCCACGCCGTTGCTGAAGCCGGCCGAGTGCGGACCCGCCGCGGCCGTCACGGTCGCGTCGCCGGGCGGGTCGGCGAACGTCACCGGCAGCGAGCCGAACGCGCCGAGGTCAGCGGCGGAAACGGCGTTGCCGGCGCTGTCGGTGGTCAAGGCCGCGGTGATGGTTGCACTACCGTTCGGGCCGATCACCGTGGCCGGGCTGGCGGTCGCGGTCAGCACCAGCCGCGGGCTCACGCTCACCGTGCCGGCCACGGTGTCACACCCGATACCCCCAGGACCGGCGTTGCAGCCGAACCAGTTCTCGGTCGCGTCGACCGTGCCGCTGTTGTTACGGACCGCGGACCCGGTGGGTGCACTGTTGCCGACGAACCGGTCGTAGTGCAGCACCGCGCCGCCGCTGGTCACCTCGATGGCCCCACCGGTGTCGCCGGCCGGGCCGCCGCTGACGCCGTTACTGCTGAAACTGCTGCCGAAGACGGCTAGGTTGCCGCTCTGGCTCCAGATCGCAGCGCCCAGGGCTGCGCCGGATCCGGCGGTCGAGGTCGCGGTGTTGTTCACGAAGCTGGAGCCGCTCACGCTGAAGCCGGCCGGCCCGAAGGTCGCCAGCGCGGCACCGCCGATCGCCGTCCCGGTGTCGCCATGGGCGTTCGCGGTCGCGTTTCCACTGAACGTGGTGTTGCTGATGGTCAGACCTTCCGGGGTCGCCGCCCCCTCAGCCCCGTAGGCGAGGCCGGCACCGTAGCTGCTACCCGAGCTGTTGTTGCTGATCGTCGAGTCGAGAATGGTCAATCGGCCGCCGATGAACTGGATTCCACCACCGGGCCGGTTGGTCACGCCGAGATCTGCACCGTTGGCCGCATTGCCGGTCACGACCACCCCGGAGAGGGTCAGGCTGTCGGCGCTGGCGGCATTGCCCGAACCGGCGATGATGCCGGCCCCACCGAACGTGCTGTCCGCGCCCCCGGTGACGGTCAGCGCAGTCATCGTGGTCGTCACGCCGCCGACCAGGTTCTTGTCGAGGTCGATCACCCGGCTCGCCCCGTGTGCGGTGATCACGGTTGCGGCCGCACCCGCTCCGATGAGGGAGACGTTTGAGCCGGCGGCCAGCCCGGGTGCTAGCTCGCCGTTACTGAGGGAGTAGGTCCCGGCCGGGATGTTGATCGTTACGGCGCCGCCGACGTTGTTGGCCAGACAGGTCGCCTCTCGCAGGCTCAGCGGGCTGGGCGGGCTGGTCGTGCTCGCATTGCCGCAGGCGCCGGCATTCGCGGCCACGTCAGCAGTCGTGGTCACAGTGAAGGTCGTGGCGGCGTTGGCGGGCGTCGCGGCTATCACCGCCATCAGCCCGAGCGAGCCGGCCAGGCTACCGACCAAGATCGTCCGACCGCTGAACAAGAGCCCCGTGGCACGCATGCTGCATCCTTCGAATCGGCCGCGGCCGGCCCGCATCCCCCCGCGGAATGCACAATCCTGGGATGTTCCCCAGCTTGCGGGCCTCGGCTACCTATGTGGCGAAATCTCCGGCGAAGCGTAGGCCGCGGACCCGACTTCTACAACTGTTCGTCGCAATCAGATTGCGACGGGCCCGTTCAGCTAAGAACGAGCAGCCATAGATTTTCCTAGATGGTGTCAGATGATCTTGTACGAAAGGGAGGTTCGCCAACATGATCAACAGGTCATTGTGAATACCGCACGTGCTTGACTGGCCACCAATGGTTACCAACAGTCGAGGCGGTTCGGATCCGGTCACAGCATGGCACCGGCCGGTCCGAGGCGACTTCGGACCGGCCGGTGAGCATTTACCTTGCGGGTTAAGGGCGACTAGAGAAAGTTGACCACGTTGCTCGGAGTGGTGTTGGTCGGCGTGCTCGCCCCGGTGTCGTTGATGACGTGGGTGATCGTGCCGACGTTGCCCAGTGACACGGTGGCGAGGTCATGGAACTTCACGCCGGCCGTGTTCGGCACCTCGAAGGCGTGATAGTTGTTGACGGCGGGATTGACGTTGAAGTAGCAGTAACTTCCCAGCCCCCAGGCCTCGTGCGTGGTCACCGAATTGGCAACCTTGTACGCGGCGTAACCGTTGATCCCGGACGGGTTCATCCAGGCCGCCTGGTTCGGCGGGTCGTAGGGGTTCTCGTTCTGGAAGAAGATGGTCCTGCCGTTCTGACCGTTCCAGATCACCTCGTACTTCTGGTAGTGCTCGACGAACAGACCGGTCGCCAGCACGTTGTTGCCATTGACGGTCAGCCCGGTGTCAGCGGTGTTCGAGGTCCATCCGACACCGCTACCGTGATCGGCCCGCCAGGCCCAGATGTGATCGATCAACGAATCGTTCTGGTTGTCGATCAGGCTGTTCGTGGCCTTACCCACACCGGCCCCGCCGATCCGGAAGAACACGTCCTGGATGCTGGTCGGGTTCGACGCGTGCGAAACACCCGAGCCGGCCGTGCCAACAGTCAACAGGCTGTTGGAATTGGTGGATCCGGCGTCGAAGAGCAGACCCTTGAGCCGGACGCCATCCACGTCGGCGACGTGCATCGCGTCCACCCCGCCGTCCGGGATCAGCGTCGGGTAGCCGATGCCCAGGATCACCGTGTTGGCCTTGGTGACATTCAGGGTCTGGCTCAGGTGGTAGACGCCCGGGGTGAAGAACAGGTTGCAACCATTGGCCAGGGCCGCGTTGATGGTGGCCGCCGTATCACCGGACTTCACCACGTAGAACTGGCTCATCGGCAGCGATGAACCGGGCGTGTTCGGCCAACTGGTGCCCGCTGAGTTGGTCCGCAGTGACGGCACGAACACGTGGTACTTGCCGTCGGATGTCACGTAGAGATAAGGCACATCGCGGGAGACCGGGGTACTGGCCAACACCGTCTCCGGCGGGTTCGGGAAGCTCTGCGCCGGGGCTCCGGTCACCCCGGAGAACACCATGTTCCACACCCCGCCGGACCAGCTACCGAAGTTGCTGTCCTTGGAGTACCACTGCTGCTGGGACACCGAGGAGACCTGCCCGGTCACCTTGGTGTCGGAGATGTAGCCGCCCGAGGCATAGCCGTAGCTGGCCGGGTAGAGCTGCAGACCGCCGTGGATGTCCATTCGTCGGAACGGAGCCGCCTGCGCGACCGCCCACCGGTCGGAGCCACTGGACGGGTTCACCGCCATGTTCTCGGCCGATCGCCAGAAATTCTGGGTGGCGTTGCCGGCGTCGGAGGAGTTGAAAGCATCCACCGTGACATCACCGTTGATGGTGACGTCGTCCGGGTTCAGGCCGAGTCCCGCCACCGAGGTGTAGAAACCGACGTTGTCCTCGACGCTGTAGGTGCCGGGCTTGAACAGCTCGGCTATCCGGCCGTTGGCGAACTGGGCGGTGTTGGTGTCCTTCTGCGCATTGAAATCGGCGTTGACCTGGTTCTGAATGGTGGTCGCCGACATCGACGGGTCGAAGATGTGTACGTTCGATCCGAAGTTGGGGGTGTCGGACTGGGTCGGGCACACGCCGGTCCCGGTCCCGCCGGAGGTGGTGCCGTAGACCTGGAACTCCCAGAGCGAGTAACCGTATTGGGTACCCCGCGCGGTGCCGTACATCCGCACGTAGCGTCCAGAGCCGGACACGGTCAGGGTCTGGGTGCCGCCGGTGCCGGTGGTGGTGGAGTAGATCGAGGTCCAGGTCGAGCCGTCGGTCGAGGTCTGGATCTGGAAGGACTTGCCGTACGCGGCCTCCCAGGTCAGCGTGACCTGACTGATGGTGTCGGTTGCTCCGAGATCCACCTGCAACCACTGGGGATCGCTGAACGCGCTCGACCAACGGGTACCGGTCAGGTCGCCGTCGACCGCGGCCGAGGCTGGGGTGCCGGCATTCTCGGTGGACGAGGCGGTGGCGGCCTTGCCCTGGGACAACAGGGTGCCGGTGACCTGTGGCTGCAGTGCTTCGGCCGGACCAGCCGACAGGACTGCGGTGACAGATGCCGCGAGGACGGCGAGCACGGACAACCCGGCTACGGTCCTTCGCCGGGGACGGTGTGCAGTGGGAGCTTTCATCGACCTGCCAATCTCGGGGTGGGCGGACTGACGAACACGCTTCGGCCCGGCGCTGGACCGAAAGGCTGACAACCAGGCACGATCCGCCTAGGACGGACATTCCCCCGCGACCTGTGGCGACATCTTACACAGCTTGTAATATGTCTTGACAAGACTCGAAACAAACCAGACGTCCGCCGGCTGAGAATCAGCCGGCGGCGCGACCATCCGATCGGGAACGTCCGCGGCCGGCAGTCGGAGCCGACACGATCGCCCCGGATGACAGCACATTCGCGATCGGCAAGGTCGCGGCACCGAGGGCCACCGCGTCGGCACCGAGCTCGGCCGCGCAGATCTCGACGTGTTCGAAGGGCAACCGGAGCGCCTGGGCGGCGACCACCTCACGGATCCGGGGCAACAGCTTCGGTGCCAACTGGTGACCCAGCCAACCACCGATGACCACCCGTTCGGGGTTGAACAGGTTGACCAGATCGGCGATGCCGGCGCCGAGGTAGGTTGCCGTCTCCTCCAGCACCCTGGCGGCCGACCGGTCGGTGGCGGGCGCAGCCACGATCTCGGCCAGTCGTTGTTCCAGTTGAGCCGGATTCACCTTGTTCTTACGGCGTTTCAGCTCGTCGTAGCGAGACACGATCGCACCGGCCCCGACGTAGGCCTCCAGGCAACCGGAGGCTCCGCAGCGGCAGGGCCGACCGCCGACCATCACCTTCGTGTGCCCCCACTCCCCGGCACTGCTGGTGGCGCCGCGATACAACTCGCCGTTGCTGATGATGCTGGTTCCTACGCCGATGCCGAGCAACAGGATCACCGCGTTGTCGGCGTCCCGGGCCGAACCGAACCACTTCTCGGCCTGGCCGAGCGTCTTGGCCCCGTTGTCCACCAGTAGCGGGCGATCGAGGCTTTGCCGCAGCATCCGGCCGAACGGCACGTTCTCCCAGCCGACGCTCTGGCCATAGACCACCCCGTCGTCACCGTGTTCGACCAAACCGGGTACCCCGACGCCGACACCGAGGATCTGGCTTGATTCCACGGCCGATTCGGCCAGCACGGCCTCGATGCCCTCAACCACGTGCTGCACCACATCGGACGGATCGAGCTGAGCCAGTTCGGTGGTCGAGACGTGCGAGGCTCGGACCTGCATACCCAGGTCGAACAGTTCGACCAGGAAGGCCGTCTCACCGACGTCGACCCCGATCACATAGCCGTATTCAGGATTGACCTCGAGCAGGCCGCGCGGCCGGCCGCCGTTGGAATCCTCCAGGCCGACCTCGATCACCACGCCCTGCTCGAGCAGATCTCCGATCAGGTTGCTGACCGTGGCCGGGCTGACACCGGCCGCGGTGCCGACCTCCTGCCGGGTCAGCGGGCCGTGCAGGTAGAGCTCCCACAACACTCGGGCCCGGTTGCTCTTGCGCAGGTCGCGCACCGTGGTGGTGCGCTGCCGGTCCAACCGAGCCATCCCGACCTCCCCCTCGACAACTGGTCACGACCATACTTCACGTTGTGTAAAAGGCGGTCCCAAGCACTGCGCCCACAGCGTTTGCCCCGCGCGGGTCGACGCAATCCTCAGGTAACGAATCGGAAACGACCAGCCCACCAGGGATTGACCGGGTCGGCCCTGGTCCACATGATTCACGACTTAGAGGAAGTCGTGTATTCGGCCTTCTCGGCTGGCGACCCGGACTCGGTGTCGTCGTGGGGACCCAACCGACTTCGAAGGAGATCAGGTGCGACTCACTCGGATCGCCACCGCTGCCGTCGCGGCAACACTGCTGCTGCCATTGGCCGCCTGTGGCGGGAGCAGCAAGAAGGACGCCTCCGGTTCCGACGCCGGCACCACGCTGACCTATTGGGCCAGCAACCAGGGCACCAGCCTGGACAACGACAAGCAGGTGCTGACGCCCGAACTGGCCAAGTTCACCGAAGCGACCGGCATCAAGGTCAACCTCGAAGTGGTGCCGTGGTCGGATCTGCTCAACCGGATCCTGGCCGCCACGACCTCGGGCCAGGGCCCGGACGTCCTCAACATCGGCAATACCTGGTCGGCGTCATTGCAGGCCACCGGAGCGTTCGTCCCGTTCAACGACGCGACCATGCAACAGGTCGGCGACCAGGGCCGATTCCTGGCCGGCAGCCTGTCCGCGACCGGAGCCCCGGGCAAGGACCCGACGGCGGTACCCCTGTACAGCCTGGCCTACGGCCTTTACTACAACAAGAAACAGTTCGCTGCGGCCGGCATCACCGCGGCGCCGACCACCTGGGACGAGTTGGTGGCCGACGCCAAGAAGCTGACGTCCGGCAAACATTGGGGTATGTCGATCGAGGGCGGCAGCGTCAGCGAGAACGTGCACAACGCCTTCACCCTGAGCCAGCAGCAGGGCGGCAACTTCTTCGACGCCAGCGGCAAGGCTACCTTCAACACCCCGCAGAACGTCGCCGCGATCAAGCAGTACCTGGACTTCATGCAGAGTGACAAGATCGTGAATCCCTCCGATGCCGAATACTCCAACGGCACCGAGGCATTGCAGGACTTTGCTGCCGGCAAGGTGTCGATGGTGCTGTGGCAGGCCGCGGCCGGTTCGCTCAAGCAGCTCGGCATGAACGCCGCCGATATCGGGGTCGCGCCGATGCCCCTGCCCGCGACCATGCCCGATGGCGGGAAGAAGGTCACCAGCATGGTGGCCGGCATCAACCTGGCCGTCTTCAACAACACCAAGCACAAGGACGCGGCGCTGAAATTCGTCAAGTTCATGACCAGCACGCCGGAACAGCAGACGCTCAACAAGACCTACGGCTCGTTGCCCGCGGTCACCGATGCCTACTCCGATCCGGCTTTCCAGACTACCGACGTCCAGACCTTCAAGTCGATCCTGAACGACTCGGCCGCGCCTTTGCCTGCGGTGGCTCAGGAAAGTCAGTTCGAAACGCTGATCGGCACGATGCTGAAGAACATGTTCGCCGATGTGGCCAGCGGTAAGACGATCAGCAGTGACGACATCGGCAAGCAACTCGATGCCGCCCAGCAACAGCTGACCGGCTGAGCCGGATCGGCCACCGAGGATCCAGCAGGGAGGTAGGCAGTGCTCGACACCATCGAGGTCGAACAGCCAGTGCCGGACGAGGACAAACCCATCCGGAACCGTCGACCACGGCGCGAGCTGCTGCCCTATCTCCTGCTGGTGCCGGCCATCCTGCTGGAACTGCTGATCCACATCATCCCGATGCTGGTCGGCGTCGGGATCAGCTTCCTGAAGCTGACCCAATTTTACCTGCGCAACTGGAAGGCCGCGCCCACCGCGGGCACCAGCAACTACAAGATGTCCCTGGACTTCCACAAGGCGGCCGGGCACGCGTTGTTGCACTCCTTCCTGGTGACGTTGGCCTTCACCGCAGCGGTCCTGGTGCTCTCGTGGCTGATCGGGCTGGCCGCCGCGATGTTCACCCAGTCACCCTTCCGGGGCCGCGGACTGGTACGCACCCTGTTCCTACTCCCCTACGCGATGCCGGTGTTCGCCTCGGTCATCACGTGGAGCTTCATGTTCCAGCGCGACACCGGAGTGGTGAATCACGTGCTGGTCGACCAGTTGCACCTCGCCCACAACCGCCCGTTCTGGTTGATCGGCGACAACAGCTTCTATTCCTTGGTGATCGTGACCGTCTGGCGAACCTGGCCGTTCGCATTCCTGTGCATCACCGCGGGCATGCAGAGCATTCCGTCCGACCTCTACGAGGCGGCTGCCCTGGACGGAGCCGGGGTCATCGGTCAGCTGCGGAACGTGACCTTGCCCTTATTGCGCCCGGTGAATCGGGTACTGGTACTGGTGCTGTTCCTCTGGACGTTCAACGACTTCACCACGCCGTACACCTTGTTCGGCAAGGCCGCCCCCCGGCAGGCCGATCTGATCTCCATCCATATCTATCAGAACTCCTTCGTCACCTGGAACTTCGGAACCGGGTCGGCGATGTCGGTCCTGCTACTGCTGTTCCTGCTCGCGGTCACCGGCGTCTATCTGGTGGCCTTCAACCGAAAGGCGGACGAGTATGCGTGAACCGACCTGGTTCAGGTGGACCCGGCGGGTAGGCCTGGTGGTGCTGTTGGCCTTCACCTTGCTGCCGATCTACGTCATGGTGACTTCGGCCCTCAAGCCGTTGGGCGATGTCCAGGGCACCTTCAGTTGGTTCCCGACCCACCTCACCCTGCAGCCGTTCCGGGAGATGTGGACGACGATCCCACTGGCCCGTTACTTCGTGAACAGCGTCGTCGTGTCGAGCATCTCCTCGGTCGCGTCGGTGGCGGTGGCACTGTTGGCCGCCTACGCCCTCAGCCGGTACCGGTTTCCGGGGCGGCAGGTCTTCTCGATCACGGTGCTGTCGACGCAGATGTTTCCGGGCATCCTGTTCCTGCTGCCGCTGTTCGTCATCTTCGTCAATCTCGGCCAGGCGACCGGCATCAATCTCTACGGCAGCCGGACCGGGCTGATCATCACCTACCTGACGTTCACGCTGCCGTTCTCGATCTGGATGCTCACCGGTTACCTGGATTCGATTCCGCGCCAACTGGACGAGGCGGCCAAGGTCGACGGCAATGGTCCGCTGGGTGCGTTGTTCCGCGTGGTCGTCCCGGCTGCGGTGCCCGGCATCGTCGCGGTCGGGGTGTACGCGTTCATGACCGCGTGGGGTGAGGTGCTGTTCGCCTCGGTCTTGACGAACGATTCGACCCGGACCCTGGCCGTCGGATTGCAAGGCTATGCGACCCAGAACCAGGTCTACTGGAACCAGATCATGGCGGCATCGCTGACGGTGAGCGTTCCGGTCGCCGCCGGTTTCCTGTTCCTGCAGCGCTACCTCGTGGCCGGTATGACCGCCGGCGCAGTGAAATAGGGCCGGCGCAC
>CAZZZW010000006.1:0-32924 GCA_964658795.1 Phormidium nigroviride PCC 7112 | reverse complement strand
AGCCGAGGACTTTGACGACGCCGTCGTAGCGCTGAATGCTCTGGACCAGTCCCGGCTGACGTTGGTAATGGCCGGGATCATCCGTGCGCTACTGGAGATTCTCCATCCGGACGGACTCGATGGCGACGATGTGCAGGACGCGTTGGCCGCGGCGGCCAAGTCGAGCAGTTGGTATACCGGTCTGCAACCAGAGGCCATCGGCGAGGTGCTGCTCGGCGCCCTGGGCGTGCTGGCACCGGAGGAGGTGAAGACAACGGGAGCATTCGCCGGACACGCCGCGCTGGTCATCGGCACGCTCGCTGCGAAGCAGCCGGTGCCGCTGTCCGACTTGATCAGCACCGAACTCGCCGAGATCCGACGGGCCGAGACGATAGAGATGCCGTAGCCGACTCAGCCCGTCAACTCATAACCGCCGGACACCGTCAGGATGACACCGGCGACTCCGATCAGCACGGTGATGAGCATCAGGGCACCAGCCCAATCGGGACTCCGGTCATCGGCGTCATCAACGAACACCGTTGCGATGTCGGCGCAACTGATGTGAATGGCCCCGGTCGTCTGCGCAGTGAACAGGGCGAACTGGTGTCGGTTTCGCTCATCACTGAGGGTGCTCGTCACCACCAGCAGACTGGTCACCTGCCCGTCGGCTGACCATGTGCAGGACAGCGTGCTCAGGGCCCCGCGCAGCGACAACCTCTCGACCGCCTCACTCGTGGACAGCTGATAGGTACGCCCGTCGGTCACGTGATAGACCGGCCGCGGCGTCGCGCCTGGATCGTAGGCATGGTGTTGCCGGCCGGCCGCCCAGCGGGAGCCGGCGAAGACGACGAACGCGAGCAGTAGCAGGACGATTCCCGCTCCCAGCCGGGCCAGCGTCGCGCGCCCGTCGGGGCTGGTCTGCCCGACCGCACGATCGTGCACCACTCCGGTCACACCCACTTCCCGATCGGGTCAGGTCGATACGGCACTATCAGTGCACTGTGCGCGTGCTGATGGTGTCATGGGAGTTCCCACCCCGAGTGATCGGCGGCCTGGGACGGCATGTCGGCGAGCTCGTCCCGGCCCTTCGCGCCCTCGGCCACGACGTCCGGGTCGTCGCACCCGAGCACCCCGAGCTGAGCCGGCGGGACGTCGTCGACCAGGTCGCCACCGCCCAGCCGGCGCTGATCGAGGCCGGTGGCCTAGCCGTCCGGGACTGGTCCCCCGACGTCATCCACGGTCACGATTGGCTGACCGCGACCGCCGCCCGCGAGCTGGCCCGCGCCGCGGACGTACCACTGGTCACGACCGTGCACGCCACCGAACGCGGACGGCAACAGGGCTATCTGACCGAACCGTCGCAATACCGGATCGACGACATCGAACGGGCGATGTGCCGAGCCAGCGATGTGGTGTTGGCCTGTTCGCAATATCAGGCCGACGAACTCGACCAGCATTTCCAGGTGGCGGCAACGGTGATCGGCAACGGGTGCCTGCCCAGCGCTCACCGGAGCACCCGCGAACCCGGCCTGATCGCGTTCGCCGGCCGGTTGGTCCACGAGAAGGGTGTGCAGGAGCTGATCAAGGCACTTCCGCTGCTGCGCACCGAATACCCCGATATCCATTGCCTGATCGCCGGCGATGGACCGTTGCTGGCCGCGCAGCAGGATCGGGCCCGGCGGTACGGGGTGGCCGACCGGATCGGGTGGCCGGGCTTGCTGAATCAAGCCGGCACCGGCGAACTGCTCGCCCGCGCAAGCATCGTCGTGGTGCCGTCGCTGTACGAGCCGTTCGGCCTGGTGGCGTTGGAGGCGCAGGCGGCCGGAACGCCGGTGGCCGTGACCGATACCGGCGGCCTGCGCGAACTGGTCACCGACGGTGTCACCGGCGTCCGGTTCGCTCCCGAGAGCCCGAGCGCGATCGCGGCAGCCGTCCGACGCCTGCTTACCGACCCGGCCCAGGCCGAGGTGATGGCGAATGCTGCGCGACAGCAGGCCGAAACCCGCTTCAGCTGGCCGGCGGTGGCGCGGCGGGTGGCCGCGGCGTACCCGCGCTGACGGTCCGTAGCTTGGCCGCCATATCGGCCAAGGCGGCGCGGGTCTCGGCCTGCACCGCCGCACCGTCCCGGCGATCCCGCAGCACCCGGGCCGGCACGCCGGCGGCGACCGAGTACGGCGGCAGGTCCCGCGTCACCACGGCGTGTGCGGCGACCACCGAACCGTCGCCGACCACCGTCCCCCGTACCACCGAGGACTTGGTGCCGAGCCAGACATCCGACCCGATCCGGACCGGGGCCTTGGTGATCCCCTGATCCTTGATCGGCGTTTCCACATCGGTGAAAACATGATCGAAGTCGGTCACGTACACCATGTCGGCAATGATGCAGGCCGAGCCGATCGTGATGTCCAGGTAGCCGTTGATGACGATGTTGCGTCCGAAGACGGTCTTGTCGCCGATCCGCATCGTGCCTTCATGGCAGCGGATGCTGGTGCCGTCACCGACGTGCACCCAGCGCCCCAGGATCAGCCGGCCGAAACCAGGCCGGACCTCGATCTCGACCCGCCGGCCCAAGAACACCAGACCCTCGGTGATGACATGCGGATTGGCCATACGAAACCGAAGGAAACGCCAGTAGCGAACCAGGTACCACGGCGTCCAGGCCCGGTGCCGGACGATCCAGCGCACCGAGTCCAGCGTGAGGAACCGGGTTCGTCGATCGGCTCGGGCCCGCCAGGACGACAGGATCAAGCCGACACCAGGGCCAGCACCTCGTCCGGCCGCTCACAGAGGGCCAACGCGCCGGCCGTGCTCAACTCGGCCCGCGACCCGTAACCCCACAGCGCACCGGCGCAGCCGACGCCGTGAGCGGCCGCACCCAGCACGTCATGACTCCGGTCCCCGATCATCAGGATCCGGTCCGGGTCCGGTTCGCCCAGGCGGCGCAGGGCCTCTCCGACCACCAGCGCCTTGGAGTCACGCTGCCCGTCGACGGTGTCACCGCAGACGAACTCGAAGTATTTGGCCAGCCCCAGCCGTTCGACGATCCGGATCGAGTGTGGTTCCGGCTTGCTGGTCGCGACGGCGAGCCGGATTCCCCGGTCCTGGATGGCGGAAACGAGTTCGAGCACACCGTCATAACGGCGGGTGTCGAACATCATCTCCTCGCCGACATAGTGCTTGCGGTAGTCGGCCACCACGGCGTCGACCTTGTCGGCGCCGACCAGCGGCGGCAGCGAGTGCCAGAACGGCGGACCGAGCAGGGTCCGGGCCGTCGCGTCGTCGACCCAGGCCACCCCGTTCTCGGCGAAGGCCAGCTTCAAGGCGCCGAGGATGCCTGGGGCCGAATCGCTCAATGTTCCATCCAGATCGCACAGAACGACGTCGTAGCTCATCTCTGACCGCTCTTCGCGCGAGCGCTCGTCACAGACTCCGCTTCGCTCCGTGCCCCGGGCTTCACACCTGTCACCTCGACGTTGTAGAACAGGCCCGACGGCACCACCCGCGACCACAGGTGGGTATCCACGGCATGCAGTCGCTGCCAGTTCTTGTAGGCGAACATGGCCCAACCGAAACCGAGCTTCTCCCGGGGTACCGCAGCCTCGAAGGTGCGCACCGGCCAGCCGAACCAGGCCGCGGTCAGCTCGTCGGTCTTGGTCTCGACCTCGACCGCGCCGGCCCGACGGGCCAGTGACCGGAGCTCGGCCGGATCGAAGGTGTGCAGGTCGACCACCGACTCCAGCGCGGCCGCCCGGGACGAGGCGTCGAGCTCGGTCTGCGGTCGGGCCCAGTCCTTCAACCGTGGCAGCCGGGTGGCGCGAACGGTGGCCCACCAGGTCAGCCGGGACAGCCGGCGGGCAATGAAATCCCCATATTTCGTCGGCTCTCCGGCGAACACGAACCGGCCTCCGGGCTTGAGCACCCGCAGCACCTCGCGCAGGGCCAACTCCACATCGGGGATGTGATGCAGCACCGCATGCCCGACCACCAGGTCGAAGTGGTCGTCCGGGTAGGGAAGCGATTCGGCGTCCGCGACCCGACCTTCCACCTCGAAACCCAGGTTGCGGGCATTGCGCCGGGCCACCTCGACCATTCCCGGCGACAGGTCGGTGACGTGTCCCTCGGCCAGCACGCCGGCCTGCTTGAGGTTCAGCAGGAAGAAGCCGGTGCCACAGCCCAACTCCAGGGCCCGGCCGTACGGCCAGTCCTGCTCACCGGCGACGTGGGCGAATCGCTCCCGGGCGTAGCTGATGCAGCGCTCGTCGAAGCTGATCGACCACTTCTCGTCGTAGGTACCGGCCTCCCAGTCGTGGTACAGGATGTTGGCCAGCTTGGGATCGGCCCAGGCCTGCTGCACCTGCTCCTCCGTCGCGGGCCGCGAAGCAGGTTCGATCTGGTCCCCCGTCGCCGACTCGTTCGCCGCCATCAGCTCAGTTACCTACGAACTCGGCCTTGCCCGGGCCGTTCTCGATGAACGAGGCCATCCCGCGCTGCTTGTCCTCGGTGGCGAACAGTCCGGCGAACACGTGGGATTCGAGCTTGAGACCGTTGGCCAGATCCATCTCCAGGCCCTGGTCGATGACCGCCTTGGCCGCCCGCAGCGCCAGCGCCGGACCCTTGGCCAGTTTGGCCGCCATCGCCAGCGCCGTCGGGTACACGTCCGCGGCCGGCACCACGATGTCGACCAGGCCGAGCTCGTGCGCCTCGGTCGCGTCGACGAACCGTCCGGTGTAGATGAGGTCCTTGGCCTTGGCCGGGCCGATAAGTCGGGGCAACCGTTGGGTACCACCGGCACCGGGGATGATGCCGAGCAGGATCTCGGGCTGGCCCCACTTGGCGTTGTCGGCACTGATCCGGAAGTCGGCGGTCAGCGCCAGTTCGCAGCCGCCACCCAGGGCGTAACCGGTCACCGCGGCGATGACCGGCTGAGGCAGCTGGGCGATCGCGTCCAGCGAACCGGACAGGGCCGCGGCCCGACGCTGCATGTCCTGCGGCGACATCGCGTGGAACTCCTTGATGTCGGCACCGGCCACGAACACCTTCTCGCCGCCCCACAGGATCACCACCCGGACGTCGTCCCGCTCGGCGATCTCCGCCGCGACGGCGCGCAGCTCGTCCTGGATCTGGGAGTTCAAGGCGTTCACCGGCGCCCGGTCGATCCGGACCGTGCCCACACCGTCGGCGACCTCGAGGCTTACGAACTGAGTCATGCCCGCGAGCCTAGACAACCGCCCGGGCGTAGTACCTTCCGGCTTCGCGTTCCACGACCAGGGCCAGGCCGAAAGTGGCCGACAGGTTCTCCGAGGTCAGCACCTGATGGATCAGCCCCTGCGCGACCACCCGGCCGCCGTTGAGCAGCAGCGCGTGGGTCATCCCGATCGGGATCTCTTCGACGTGGTGGGTGACCAGGACGGTGGCCGGCGCGTCCGGGTCGGCCGCCAGGGTCGCCAGCCGACGCAGCAGGTCTTCCCGGCCACCGAGGTCCATGCCCGCGGCCGGCTCATCGAGCAACAACAACTCCGGATCGGTCATCAGGGCCCGGGCGATCTGGACCCGCTTGCGCTCCCCCTCGCTGAGGGTGCCGTAGCGGCGGTCGGCCAACTCGGCCACCCCGAACCGGCCCAGCAACGCCTTGGCCCGACGGACGTCCAGTCGGCCGTAGGCCTCACGCCAGCGTCCGATGACCGCGTAACCGGCCGAGACGACGACGTCGCTGACCAGCTCACCGTTCGGGATGCGTTGCGCCAGGGCGGCCGAGGACAGCCCGATCCGGGGTCGCAGTTCGAACACGTCGACCCGGCCGAGCCGCTCGCCGAATACGTGGATCCGGCCGGTGGTGGCGTGCAAGGTGGTCGCGGCCAGCTGCAGCAGTGTCGTCTTGCCGGCCCCGTTGGGACCGAGGACCACCCAGCGCTCGTCCTCCTCGACCGTCCAGTCGAGGGAGTCGAGCAGCAGCTTCTCGCCCCGCCGGACGGTGACCGAATCCAGTTGCAGGATCGCGTCCGGATTGATTTCCGGTTCGGTTGATCCGGCGGATTGGTCTGATTCGGCTGGTTCGGTCGAGAGGTCGGAGTCGCTGCTGGCCACCACACCACTATCCAACACCCGGCGACGAATCGGGCGCGCGGCGGGAACCGGTTGGCGTAGGGTCTGCTCCGATGGAACCAGCAGCGGACCTCACCCAGTCCTTGGCGCGCCGCCTGGGGGTTGCACCCGATCAGCAGCCGTTGCTGGCCTGGCCCGGTCAGCCGTTCCCGCTCGGTGCCGGATGGGACGGCGAAGGCACCAACTTCAGCATCTGGTCACCGAACGCGACCCGCGTCCAGGTGTGCCTGTTCGACTGGCACGGCGCCGAGCACCGGGTAGACCTGGCCGAGCAGACCTATCACATCTGGCACGGATACCTGCCGGGGATCAACCCCGGTCAACGCTACGGCTACCGGATCACCGGGCCGGACAACGCCGGAGCCGGCCAGCGCTACAACCCGACCAAGCTCCTGATCGACCCGTATGCCCACGCCATCGAGGGTGACTTCGTCGACGATCCGTCCTGTTACGGCGACAACGACCTGGACTCCTCGGCCTTCGTGCCGCGCTCGGTGATCGTGCTGGACGAGGGCTTTCCGTGGGGCAACGACCGACGACCGCAGACCCGCTGGGACGACACGGTCATCTACGAGCTGCACGTCAAGGGCTTCACCGCCCGGCACCCGGACATCCCGGCCGATCTGCGTGGAACGTACGCCGGCCTGGCCCATCCGGCCGCCACCTCGTATCTCAAGCAGCTGGGGGTCACCGCGGTCGAGCTGCTGCCGATCCACCACTTCGTCAGCGAGCCCGCCCTGCAGCAACGCGGCACCAAGAACTACTGGGGCTACAACTCCATCGGCTTCTTCGCCCCGCACGCCGCCTACGCCACCCACACCGGACGGCTCGGTGGCAACCAGGTCCGTGAGTTCAAGGCCATGGTGCGGGCGATGCACGACGCCGGCATCGAGGTCATCCTCGACGTCGTCTACAACCACACCGGCGAGGGGCCGCCGAACGGTCCGATGCTGTCCTTCCGAGGCATCGACAACGCCGGCTACTACCGTCTGTCGCCCACCGATCAGGCCAAGTACGTCGACTACACCGGCTGCGGCAACACCTTCGACGTCCGGACACCGGCCGCGCTGCAGTTGATGATGGATTCGCTGCGCTACTGGGTCACCGAGATGCATGTGGACGGCTTCCGCTTCGATCTGGCCTCGGCGTTGGCCCGCTCGTTGCACGACGTCGACAAGCTGTCCTCGTTCTTCGACACCATCCACCAGGATCCGGTGATCAGCCAGGTCAAGCTGATCGCCGAACCGTGGGACATCGGCGACGGTGGCTACCAGGTCGGCGAGTTCCCGCCGTTGTGGACCGAATGGAACGGCAAATACCGCGACACGGTGCGGGATTTCTGGTCCAACGGGGCCGGCGGTGTGCGGGATCTGGCCTTCCGTCTGACCGGCTCGTCCGACCTGTACGCCGACGACGGGCGGCTGCCCTTCGCCTCGATCAACTTCGTCACCGCGCATGACGGTTTCACCTTGCGCGATCTGACCTCCTACGTGCACAAGCACAACGAGGCCAACGGCGAGAACAACTCCGACGGCACCGACGACAACCGCTCGGTCAACTTCGGGGTCGAGGGCGAGACCACCGATCCGGCGGTGAATGCCCTGCGGTTACGCCAGATTCGGTCCCTGCTGACCACGCTGCTGCTGTCCACCGGGGCACCGATGCTGGTGGCCGGCGACGAGCGGTTCCGGACCCAGGGCGGTAACAACAATGCCTACGTCCAGGACAACCCGACGTCCTGGCTGGACTGGAGCACCTCGGAGCCGTCGAGCGACCTGCTGGCCCTGACGCAAAGGCTGATCGCGCTGCGCAGGGCGTCGCCGGTGCTGCGCCAGCCCGCCTTCTTCGAGGGTCAGGCGGTGCCGGGCGGCGACGGCTGCAAGGACCTGGCCTGGTTCCACCCGGCCGGACGCGAGCTCGGTGACTCCGACTGGTTCGACGCCTCGTTGCGGACGATCGGGATGTACCTGGACGGCCGGGGCCTGCGTCACCGTGGACCGCGGGGTGAAGAGATCATCGACGACTCCTACCTGGTGGTCCTGCACTCCGGCGACGACCCGATCTCGTTCAGCTTGCCGGGCAGCCCGTGGGCCACCTCGTACGTGCCGGTGATCGACACGGCCGGCATCTCGGGCCTACCGGGTTCGGACGCGGCCGTGTCCGGCGAGCTCAAGATCGAAGCCCGCACGGTGCAGCTCCTACGGGTCGTCCGCGCCTGATCCGTAGGAGCTGTGACCGATTCGCCCTGAACAATCTGGCATACCCGCAGGTCGCCATAGCGCCCGGTAGACATACCAAATCAGCAGGTCCGGCCGCCTGGCCCCTGCGGGCAACGAAGCCGAACTCAGAGTTGGACGGCGCTGGCCACCAGTCCGAGTTCGACGTCCGAGGCCAGCAGCGTGTTCTTCGGCAGCACCCGCACGGTGTAGCCGAACGGGCCGGCCTGGTCTAGTGGGATGTCACCGGCGAACACGCAGGTGTCCTCGCGTTCCTCGGCCAGGTCCAGTGCCTTGATCTCGAACGAGGTCAGCCGGTTGTCGGCATCCACCCGCCCGTACACGGCCTGCACCTCGACGTCGGAGGGCTTGAGCCCGGACAGCGCCACATCGGCCCGCAGCCCGAGCAGACCACCGAGGCTCGGATCGCCGTCAATGGTCGATTCGACGTGCCGGACCATGACGTTCTTCCACGCCCCGGTGACCCAGTTCTTCCAGGCCGCCAGCTCCTTCGCGCCCTTGTAGCCGTCGGCCGTCATCGACTCGGCCGAGTGGGCCGCCGGCGCGTACAACTTGTGGATGTAGTCGCGCACCATCCGGGTCGCGACCACCTTCGGTCCCAACGACTTCAGCGTGTAACGCAGCATCGACAGCCACTGGGTGGGCAGGCCGGCCGCGTCCCGGCTGTAGTACCGCTGGGTGACCTGGTGCTCGAGCAGCTCGTACAGCGCGGCCGCCTCGACGGCGTCCCGGTGCGAGTCCGTGGTCCCGGTCAGCGAATCGTCGGCGGACGGGATCTCCCAGCCGTTCTTACCGTCCTCACACCACTCGTCCCACCAGCCGTCCTTGATGGACAGGTTGAGCGCACCGTTCAGTGCCGCCTTCATCCCGGACGTACCGCAGGCCTCCAGCGGCCGCAGCGGGTTGTTCAGCCAGACGTCGCTGCCCCAGTACAGGTAGCGGGCCATGCCGATGTCGTAGTCGGGCAGGAACGCTATCCGGTGCCGGACCTCGGGGTCGTCGGTGAACCGGACCAGCTGGGCGATGAGTTCCTTGCCGCCGTCGTCGGCCGGGTGCGACTTGCCGGCAATGACGATCTGGATCGGCCGCTCCGGGTCGGTGAGCAGTTTCTTCAGCCGGTCCGGATCGCGCAGCATGAGGGTCAGCCGCTTGTAGGACGGCACCCGGCGGGCGAAGCCGATGGTCAGCACGTCCGGGTCGAACGCGGTCGCGGTCCAGCCCAGCTCCATGGCCGAGAAGCCACGTTCCAGGCCCGACTCGCGGATCCGGCGCCGGATCTCGCCGACCAGCCGTTCGCGCAGCTCGCGCTTCAGGCTCCACAGGTCGGCGTCACCGACCTGGTCGATCGCCTCCCAGCCGTCACCGGCAGCCAACGATTCCGCCCCGACGGCCCGCTCGGCCAGGTCGAGGATCTCCCGGGCCATCCAGGTGGGAGCGTGCACGCCGTTGGTGATCGAGGTGATCGGCACCTCGTCGGCGTCGAAGCCGGGCCAGAGGTTGTTGAACATGGACCGGCTGACCCGCCCGTGTAGCTGTGCCACCCCGTTGGCCCGCTGCCCGAGCCGCAACCCCATGTGGGCCATGTTGAACTTCGACGGGTCCTCCTCGGCCCCGAGGGCGAGGATCCTGTCCACCGGGACGCCGGGCACGTTGCTCAGGTAGGCCTCGATCAGGTCCCGTTCGAATCGGTCGATGCCAGCCGGGACGGGCGTGTGGGTGGTAAACACGGTGCCGGCCCGGGTGGCCGTCAGCGCCTCGTCGAAGCTGAGCTGGGCCGGGCCGGCCGTGAGCTCGCTGATCCGTTCGATGCCGAGGAAGCCGGCGTGGCCCTCGTTGGTGTGGAAGACCTCGGGTTCGGGGTGGCCGGTAGCGGCGCAGAACGCGCGGACCGCCCGCACGCCGCCGACTCCGAGCAGTAGTTCCTGCAGCAGCCGGTGCTCCGGTCCACCGCCGTAGAGCCGATCGGTGACGGCCCGGGCGGCCGCGTCGTTCTCCTCGACATCGGAGTCGAGCAGCAGCAGTGGAACCCGTCCGACCGAGGCGACCCAGACCTGGGCGACCAGGGTGCGGGCCGCCGGCAGGTCCAGGGTGACCCGGACCAGGTTCTGCTCGGCGTCACGCAGCGGCGTGATCGGCAGTCCCTGGGAATCCAGGGACGGGTAACGCTCCTGCTGCCACCCTTCACGCGACAGCGACTGGGAGAAGTAGCCGGCCCGGTAGAGCAGGCCGACGCCGATGATGGGAGCGCCCAGGTCGGAGGCGGACTTGAGGTGGTCACCGGCCAGGATGCCGAGACCGCCGGAGTACTGGGGCAGCACCTCGGTGATGCCGAACTCCGGAGAGAAGTAGGCGATGGCCGCCGGCAAGGTGCCGTTCTCGGCCCGCTCCTGCTGCCGCTGGTACCAGCGCGGAGCCTCCAGGTATTCACGCAAGTCGTCGGAGATGTCAGAAAGCCGGCGCAGGAACTTGCGGTCCTTGGCCAGTGCGTTGAGTCGGTCGTTGCTGACCTCACCCAGCAACCGGGTCGGATCGCCGTTGCACGTGGCCCACAGTTCGGGGTCGACGGACTCCAGCAGATCGAGCGAATCGGGGTGCCATGACCAGCGCAAGTTCGCCACGATCTCACCGAGGGGTGCGAGTTGGGCCGGCAGCGCAGCGCGGACGGTCAGCCGTCGTAGAGCCTTCATGCCGCATACCCTAGCGGCAACCGGTAACGCTTACTGGCCATCCCCGGGAACGAGATTTCACGCTACGGTGGGCACGTGGCGGGACGATTGGGACTGAACTCCATCCATCCGGTTGTGGCCTTCGGCGAACTGCCGTCGCGGGCGGTGATCGGCGAGCCGGTGGGCATCGAGGCGACAGTGTTCCGGGAGGGACACGACGCCGTCGCCGCCTCGGTGGTCTGGCGGTCGCCGGGCGGCACCGAGGCGCCGTTCATTCGACTGCGACCGCTCGGCGGCGGTAGCGACCGCTGGCGCACCGAGGTGGTCGCGGACGAGATCGGCACCTGGACCTTCGTGGTCGAGGCCTGGAGCGATCCGCTGGCCACGTGGTACCACGCGGTCGAGGTCAAGGCCGATGCCGGTCAGACGAGTTCGGAGCTGGCCAACGACCTCGAGGTCGGGGCCCAGCTGTTCGAGAAGCTGGCCGAGCACCACGCTGATTCCGCCGAGCTGGCGTTGGCGGTCGTGGCGGATCTGCGGCGCGACACCGACGACGTGCCGCTGCGGATCACCCGGGCGATGTCGGCCGAGGCCCGCAAACTGGCCCACGACTTCCCCATCCGCGAGCTGATCACCCGCTCGCCGCGCTACAGCATCTGGGTCGATCGGGTCCGCGCCCTGTACGGCGCCTGGTACGAGTTCTTCCCTCGCTCGATCGGGGCCGAGCTGGCCGGCGATCCGAACGATCAGGCCCGGCCGGCTCGACACGGCACCTTCGCCGACGCGACCCGGCACCTGGACTATGTGGCCGACCTCGGCTTCGACGTCGTCTACCTGCCGCCGATCCACCCGATCGGGCGGGTCAACCGCAAGGGTTCCAACAACACGCTGCACCCGACCGAGACCGATGTCGGTTCGCCCTGGGCCATCGGGTCGGCCGAAGGCGGTCATGACGCGATCCATCCGGAGCTGGGCGATGAGAAGGATTTCGCCGCGTTCGTCGCCCGGACCCGCGAGTTGGGGATGGAGGTCGCCCTCGACTTCGCGTTGCAGTGCGCGCCCGACCATCCATGGGTGGACAAGCATCCGGAATGGTTCACCACATTGCCGGACGGAACCATCGCCTATGCGGAGAATCCCCCGAAGAAATATCAGGACATCTACCCGCTGAACTTCGACAACGACCCGGCCGGCCTGGCTCGCGAGGTGCTGCGGGTAGCGATGCTGTGGGTCGAGCGCGGGGTGAAGATCTTCCGCGTCGACAACCCGCACACCAAGCCGTTGAACTTCTGGCAGTGGCTGATCAGCAACGTCAAGGCCAAGGACCCGGACGTGCTCTTCCTGGCCGAGGCCTTCACCCGGCCGGCCATGATGCACGAGCTGGCCCGGATCGGGTTCACCCAGAGTTACACCTACTTCACCTGGCGGAACACGGCCTGGGAGCTGCAGCAGTACGGCGAGGAACTGGTCGCCGCCGCTGACTACATGCGACCGAACTTCTTCCCGAACACGCCGGACATCCTGAACGAGTTCCTGGTGCACGGCGGCAAGGCTGCGTTCTCACAGCGGCTGGTGCTGGCCTCGACCATGTCACCGACGTACGGCATCTACTCCGGGTACGAGCTGTTCGAGAACGTCCCGGTCCGGCCCGGCAGTGAGGAGTACCTGAACTCGGAGAAGTACCAGCTACGCCCGCGCGACCTGACCGGGGCGATCGAGCGGGGCGAGTCACTGGCACCGTTCATGAAGCGGCTGAACGAGATCCGACGCGCGCACCCGGCCCTGCACCAGTTGCGCAACCTGCGATTCCACTACAGCGAGAACGACGCGATCATCGTGTATTCCAAACGAGATGCCGAAACCGGCGACACGATCCTGGTGGTGTGCTCGATGGACCCGCACAACCTGCGGGACGGCTGGATCCACCTTCGCCTGGACGAGCTCGGGCTCAACCCGGGTGATGGCTTCTGGGCCTCGGACCTGCTGTCCGGCGCGAACTACGAATGGGGCGAGCACAACTACGTCAAGCTGACCCCGGACCAGGTCGCGCACGTGTTCACGGTGCACCCGTACAGCTGAGGCCGGTGGTCAGCTTGCCTGGGCCGGACGGCGCATCCGCAGTTCTTGGACGGTCCGATCACCGATGGTGATGGGTTTCTCGCAACCGTCGGCGACGAAGCCGAGCTTGCGGTAGAACGTCTGGGCGCGGGCGTTGGCGGCCAGCACCCAGAGGAAATGCTGGTGGGTGTCGTCGAGGCATTTGGCGGCCAGGGCGTGCGCCGCTCCGGTCCCCCACGACTCGGGCAACAGGTAGATCGTCATCAGTTCGCGCCAGTGCCGCGGGTCCAGGTCATCGTCCCGAGACGGCGCCAGCCCGGCGAAACCGACGATGGCACCGTCGAGTTCGACCACCCAATTGGTCGACCGGTGGGCAGGATTGTCCAAGGTTTGCCGCCAGCGATCGGCCTTCGGATCGACCTGCAGCTCGGTCAGGAACTGCTCCGACAGGATGCCGGCGTAGCCCGATTGCCACGAGCGGACATGGATCTCGGCGATGGTCCGGGCATCGACCGGCTCGGCCCGACGAACAGTGATCAATGCCAATGGTCCGGTCTTTCCAGGTGATCCGGCAATCTCGTGCGTTCGTCCCCGCGGGCCGAGTTGACCTGGGCCTGGGTCAGGAACAGCGCCCCGGACAGGTCCGTCGCCGCGAGGTTGGTGTCGCGAAGATCGGCACCCAGCAGGTCGGCATCGGTGAGGTCCTGTTCGGAAAGATCGGCGGCGATCAACAGCGTCCCGCGTAGGTGAGCCCCCTTGAGGTCGACCAGACGTCGGCCGATCAGGTCCTTGCCCCGCAACGACTTCGCCTTCAGGTGCCGGGAACGGAGCTGCGCACTGCAGCTGGTCAGCACCGCATCGGCCGCTGCGTGCAGGGTGGTCACATTGACATGCATCAAGGTCGTGGCCGAGCTGTGACTGAGCCCTTCGATCTCGGCCTGCAGCTCGATCACGTGGCGATCATGGGGAATCCGGCGCCGGACGTCGGCCAGGTACCAGAGCAACTCGTGCAGCTGCCGCATCACGTCGAAGGCGGCGAACATGGCCTCGGCCTCCGCCTCTCGCCAGCTGATGCCGCCGAAGGTGCCTTGGGAAACGTGCTGGCCGGCTCCGAAGCAGTCGAAGCTGACGCAGCCGTCGAAGCCAGTAGCCTTGAGATCACGGTGGATTCGGCAACGATAGTCCGCCGCCAGGTTGGGGCACGGCTGGCCGGCCGGCTTGTCGATGGCGAAATCGGCGGACCGGAAGAACGGCAATGCCGTGCAACACAGGGCGAAACAGTTCTGACAATCGGCCGTCAAGGACAGCGGCGTCCGGGTCGTCATGCTGGTTCAGGCCTTGGTCTGGGCCTTGCGTACCCGGGCGCGCACGGCCCGTCGCGCGACCGGTCCGAGGTCGTCCAGCACCTCGGTCAGCACGGACAGCTGTTCCAACGCGGCCAGCGCCGATTCGGCTCCGGCCGGGTCGACTCCGTCGTAGAGCTCGATGCCGATGAACGCGGCGGCAACACCCCGGGCCAGCCCGGGCTTGTCGACGACCACTTCGATCGGGCTCTTCTGCATCAACCGATCCAGCACCGCTTCGATCTCATCGATCCACAGCTGCAGGGCATCCCGGCCGGCCTCGGCGAACGCCTTGCTCTGCTGGGCCCCGGCCAGCACCTGAGCCAGCACGGTCACGTTGCCGGCCGCCTGTTCGGCCGCGTGCAGTTCGCGGCCGACCGCCAGCAGCTCACGCAGCGAGGTGGCTTCGGCGAACCGTTCCCGGTACGGCTGGATCCGTTCGGCGGTCGAGGTCCGGCAGGCTTCGATGATCAACTGATCGACCGAACCGAAGTGGTAGAAGATCAGGCCCTGGTTGACGCCGGTCGCCGCCGCGATGGTGCGGGCCGAGATACCGGCAATCCCCTTGTCCCGCAGGGTTTGCAGGGCTCCGTCCAGCAGCCTCTGCTTGGTGTCGTTCATGCCGGTCCGCCGGTTTCGACGGCCCGTGGGTCAGCTACGCAGGACACCGGCACATCGTCCATCAAAGCAGACGGCACCGGAAACGGCCGCCAGGTCGGGGTCCGTGACTATGCCGGACGCCAGAGCAGACCACCGGCCAGCTTCGCTGCGATCGCGCAGGCCACGGCCGCGAAAACACCGGCGCAGAGGCTAACCGGCCCATCGTGACACCAGAGGGCAACACCAGCGGGCAGCACCACCACCGCCACCGCCCCGACCGTCTTGGCCCGCCCCCGGCTGGTGCCGATCCAACCACGACACCCGACCAGGGCGACACCCTCGATCAGCCCCTCGGCCGCGCCGACAACGGCGCCGATGGCGACGGCCAGGATTGCCACCGCGATTCCCACGCCGGCGTAGAACAGCAGGATCGCGCTGGGGATCGCCGCGACCGACGCCGCCGTCCACATGCCGGCGATCGCGCCCCTTCCCAGCCCGCGCCAGACGACGTGCGCTCCGCTGCGCGCCGTAAGCACCGGCGTCGGAACCTTCGGACACGGCGGGTAGTCGAGCACCGTGATCATCGTCCTCGTCGCCACAGCGCGACCGGAGTCAGGGCCGCACCGGACAGGAAGGCGGCGCCGGAAAGCCCGAGTCCGATCCAGATACCCCCGTCAGCCGTGGGGTATCCGGCATGAAACGTGACGATGAGCGGGATTGCTGAAGCGACCAGACCGGCCACCACGGCAACCGGCCAGACCAGTGCGCGAGCCCGGCGGCCCATCAGCGCGACGGCGGCTCCGGCCAGCATGGCATCCGACCCGCCGGCCATGGCGCCGATCGGCAGACCCAGGATCGCCGCCGGTGGCAACACCACCCAATCGTGGTTGACCGCTCGCAGCGCGATCAGCAAGCCGAGCGCGATCACGGCACCGGCAGCGGCTCCCAGCACACAGCCGCGACCGAACCAGTAGGGGTTGGTGGGATCCGGATCCTCGATCAGCGCAGGCTCAGCGGTACTCAACATGTCGGCCTCCAGAACGCGCAGCACTCCTTTTGAGCACTTGCTTAAGAGACAGCATGACATGTCTTGAGCAGTCGCTCAAGACATTCTTGAGCACATGCTCAAGTGGGTCTGGCCTACTGGTCACCGACTCCGCGACGGGTGAAGCTGTCGCGAACCTGATCGATGAATCCTTCGACCAGACTGGACATCTTGTTCAACGCCGGGTTCTCCGGTGCCATCGTCCGCGGTCGGGTCGGGGCCAGCTGCTCGGCACCGACGGCCTCACCGCCCAGTCGGATCATCTGGCCGAGCGGCACCTGCTCGGCCAGATGGGGGAACAGCTGGTCCTGCTGTTCGGTGACGTGATCGGTCATCTGACGTCGGACGGCGGCCAGCGCCACGGCCACGTAGTCGGCGTCCGCATGCGGATGTTCCAACCCCTTCAGGGAATCCTCCACCGAGCGGTTCGACGCGAAGGCGGCCTCGGACAGCGTGTCACCGTGCGCCAGTTGCTCGCGAACCAACGGCCAGAGAAATTGCTCCTCGGCCACGAAGTGCCGCACGCACAAGATCACCAACTGTTCCCGCAGACCTTCGTCGATGGGATGCGGTTTTCCGGCCAGAACCCCGGCCACCTGTTCGTCCAACCGGTCGAGCAGATCGAAAACAGCCGCGTGATCGCTGGCCAACACCGCCAGCACGGTTTGGTCGTCCGTCACGGGCTTGCCTCTCGTCAGGAACCGAGTCAGGTCGAGCCGGTGCTCGCGTTCATTCGGTCATGTGGTCGATCGCCACAATCTTGGTCGGGCTCAGGCGCACCAGCAGTTCACCCGGCACAGCGTTGCGGCGACCGAATTCGTTACCCCGCTCGGCCCCCATGTAGCGCTCGCCGATCTTGATCGACAACGGCAGCATCGCCTCATGGTCGTCGGACAGCGTGACGGTGCCCTCGACCATGACGAAGGCGTACGGCTCGGCCTCGAGATCGACCACCAGGCTGACCCGCGGATCGCGGCGCAAGGACTTGCCCTTGACCGTCTCGGCTCCGGTCATGAACACCAGGTCGTGACCATCCACCACGAACCAGATCGGAGCGAGGTGCGGCCGGCCGTCCGACCGGGTCGTGGCCACCTTGCCGGTGCGGGTTCCCTCGGCCAGGAAGGCATAAGCCTGTTCGTCGGTCATCTTTCGCGCCATACCGCCACTATGCCGCACGCATTGTCGCTGCGCTCGATCTGAGCTGCGAACCAGCCCCACGGCCGGGCACGGCCGATGAGGAGCGAGCGCGCGGCGCCGGCGCCCTGTCCGACAGTGGCGCCGCCGGGGCGGATTGTGCTGTGGATCGGCACATCGGGCGTCCGTCGAAGGCTGTTCGTGGTTCGATGGGGTTATGCACGCATGGTTGATCTGGCTGATCGCGGCCGCGGTGCTGGCCGGGGCCGAAGCGCTGTCGCTGGACCTGGTCCTGATCATGCTCGGCGGCGGCGCCGCCGGTGGCGCAATCACGGCCGGCGCCGGTGGTTCGCCCACCCTGCAGGTGCTGGTCGCGATCGTGGTCGCGCTGGGGTTGCTGCTCGGGGTGCGACCGGTGGCCAAGCGGCACCTGCTCGGTCGCGAACATCTGACCGGCACCGAGGCCCTGGTCGGACGCTCGGCGGTCGTACTCAGCCGGGTGGACGCGCGGGACGGGCGGGTCCGCCTCAACGGCGGCGAGTGGTCGGCCCGATCCTTCGACGACGCCCAGGTGATCGAAGCCGGCACCACCGTTCAGGTCATGCAGATCAGCGGCGCCACCGCTGTCGTCTGGAACTCCAACGCGTGACGGCCACAGTGAACGTTCACAACGGGGATTTTCCATTGTTCAAAGGGGAACTGGCATGAACGCCGCACTCATCGTGCTGCTCGTGATCGCGGTCATCGTGATCATCACCTTGCTCCGCAGCGTGAAGATCGTGCCCCAGGCCCGGTCGGCCGTGGTCGAACGACTCGGCCGTTACACCCGGACGCAAGGGCCGGGCGTCGCCTTGCTGGTGCCGTTCGTGGACCGGATGCGGCCGCTCATCGACATGCGCGAGCAGGTGGTCAGCTTCCCACCGCAGCCGGTGATCACCTCGGACAACCTGACCGTCGGCATCGACTCCGTGATCTATTTCCAGGTCACGGATCCGCGGGCGGCGACCTACGAGATCCAGAACTACATCCAGGCCGTCGAGCAGTTGACCATCACCACGCTGCGCAACGTGGTCGGTGCGCTGAACCTGGAACAGACCTTGACCAGCCGGGACAGCATCAACACCCAGCTTCGCGGTGTGCTCGACGAAGCGACCGGGCCGTGGGGCATCCGGGTGGCTCGGGTCGAGATCAAGGCGATCGAACCACCGCCCTCCATCCGGGATGCGATGGAGAAGCAGATGCGCGCCGATCGGGACAAGCGCGCGATCATCCTTTCCGCCGAAGGTCAACGGGAGTCGGCGATCAAGACGGCTGAGGGCCAGAAGGCGGCTCAGATCCTGTCGGCCGAGGGTGCGAAGACGGCCGCGATCCTGTCCGCCGAAGCCGACCGGCAGTCGCGCATCCTGCGGGCCGAGGGCGAACGGGCCGCGCGGTATCTGAGCGCACAGGGTCAGGCCAAGGCCATCGAGACGACGTTCAACGCGATCCATGCCGCCAAACCCGATCCGGCGTTGCTGGCCTACCAGTACCTGCAGACGTTGCCGCAGATCGCGCAGGGTGATGCCAACAAGATGTGGATCGTGCCGAGCGAGTTCTCCAAGGCCTTGGAGGGACTTGCCGGGCTGGCCGGCGGTACGGGCGGGGACGGGTCGGGCGGTACCGGGGGTGTGCCGTCGTGGTTGGCCGCGACCTCGACCGGCGGCGGTACCGGCTCCGGTGACACCGCCTCGGGCGAGACCATCAACACCGACGGCTGGTTCGACTCCAACCTGCCGGCCGCGACCGAACAGGCCGAAGCGACCAACCTGCGCGCCTCGGACGAGGATCCGGACAGCCGGGCCGCGCACGAGGGCATGGCCGACTCGCTCGGGGTGCCTCCGCTGCCCGCCATCCCGCCACTGCCGCGACCGGAGGAGCTCACCGAGCCGGACCTCGGGGTGCGGCAACCGCCGGGTGATGCCGGTCCGGACTCCGGGCCGGACGACGACGGCGCGGGACGGCACAGCTAGCGACGCCCCGCGCTGCCTCAGCGCTACAGCTGTGCTACCTCGCGGGTGATGCCCTCGACGGTCTTGTCACCGAGCCGTTCGAATTCGTGCTGCACGAACGGGCCGGCGACTTTGGCCAGGCCGTGGAAGACCACTTCGGACCGGTAGGTGACCGAGCTACGCGTGACCGATTCCGTCGACGGCACGATGCGAATGTCGTCCGTCGACGTGGCGGTCTTGTTCTCCCCGACCAGACGGATGTGACCCGGTTCGAGGATCTCCAACCGGTACTCGAGTTCGGTTTCCCGTCCGTTGAACTCCGACACGTTGTGCCAGCGCGCACCGACCTCGATCGGGCCGGACCCGATCCGCTCACAACTGCGGGTGCCCGGATCCCACTGTTCGGCATTGCCGAAGTCGGCGAGGTAGGTCAGCACCGTCATCGCATCCCGATCGACCTCAAAGCTGCGTTCGGTGACGTTCATCGTTGCCGCGCCGGGGACTTCTTCGCCGCGGCCTTGCGCGCCGCCGGCTTCTCGGCCTTCGCTCCGGCCGTCGACAGCTCACCGCCGGCGTTCTCCAGGTGGGCCCGGACGAACCAGTGGAACTGTTCCAGCTGTCCGGACTGCGCGATCAGCAGGTCCTGCGTGACCGGATCCGGCTCCTCGGTGTCCTCGATCGCCTGCCGGTGCGACTGGATCAGGCCGTCGTAGACCACGTCCAGGGCACCCAGATGTTCCTGGGTGTCGGCACGACCGACCGAGTAATCGTCCCAGTCACGAGCCGCGACCAACGCCCCGGGCGTGCCGGACGGCGAGCCGCCCAGCGTGGCGATCCGCTCGGCCGTGGCGTCGACCATCAGCCGGACCGCGTCCACCTGAGGATCGAGCATCTGGTGGACCGCGATGAAGTGCGGGCCGACCACGTTCCAATGGACGTGCTTCAAGGTCAGCGCGAGATCGTTCAGCGCATTCAACCGGTCCTGCAGGACGTTGATCACCTTGACGGCATCGGAGGTACTCATGCCCGGAACCGTGTACGAGACGTTTCTTGCGGTGGCAGCCATGCCACGCTCCAATCTGAATCAGCTTGCTCGGGTCGAACCTGAACCGCCGGCTGGGCCGGTGACGGTCAGGTCGCTGGGTAGGACGATGAGGCCAGCAGGCCGGCCAGATGAGCGGCGTTGGCGGCCAGGGTCGTGGTCGCCGACATGGTTCCGGCCGGTTTGGACGGCAGATCCTTGTAATCACGGCTACCCATGGCCTCGTCGTTCCAGTAGGTGGCCGATTGGGCCGCGAACGAGAAACCCACATCGTTCAAAGCTTGAAGTACGTCGGCAGTGATCTTGTGGGCGCCGTCCTCGTTCCCGACGATCGCCACCGCGGCGACCTCGCCGAAGACCAGCGGGCGACCGTCGTCGTCGGTCTCGGCCAGCTCGGCGTCGAGCCGCTCAAGCACCCTGGCGCAGACACTGGACGGATGCCCCATCCAGGTCGGGGTCGAGATCAGCAGGATGTCGGCGGCCAGGATCCGTTCTCGGATGGCGGGCCACTCGTCCCCGTCGCCCATGTCCTTCTGCACGCCAGGACGCACGTCGTGGTCCACCACCCGGATCACCGAACCGTCCACGCCGTGCGTGGCCAACGCCGACAGCACGTCGCGGGCCATCACATCGCTGCTGGATTCGGCCGGCGACGGTTTGAGCGTGCAAACCAGGGCCAAGGCGGTCAATCGGTGCGACATCGAGTGCCTTCCTGCCGTCGTGGCGGCTGGAGGCTGAGCCGTACTTCGAACGTACCGCAGAAGCCGAGCCGAGGTGGGCGACGGAGCCCCGATCCGGCATCACTAGGATCGAGCCGAGGTGTGAGGGCTGACAGCAGCTGACCTGCGCCGCAGACCAGGACACAGGAGACTCATGCAGATCTGGCCCGGTACCGCCTATCCCCTCGGCGCGACCTACGACGGCTCCGGCACCAATTTCGCCATCTTCAGCGAGGTCGCAGAGCAGGTCGAACTGTGCCTGTTCGACGACGACGGCTCCGAAACCAAGATCACCATGCCCGAGGTCGACGCGTTGATCTGGCACGTGTTCCTGCCGGGCATCGAGCCCGGCCAGCGATACGGCTACCGGGTGCACGGACCGAACGACCCCAGCCAGGGTCAGCGGTGTAACCCCAACAAGCTGTTGCTGGACCCGTACTCGAAGGCGATCGACGGAAAGTTCGAGTGGGACCAGTCGCTGTTCGGCTACAACTTCGGCGACGAGGACAGCCGCAACGACGACGATTCCGCCGCCCATATGCCGAAATCGGTGGTGATCAACCCGTTCTTCGACTGGGGCGTGGACCGGCCGCCGAAGCGGCAGTACGCCGACTCGGTGATCTACGAGGCACACGTCAAGGGACTGACCGAACTACATCCGGACGTGCCCGAGGAACTGCGCGGCACCTACGCCGGGGTGGCCCACCCGGTGGTGATCGACCATCTGAAGGCCCTCGGCGTGACGGCTATCGAGTTGATGCCGGTGCACCACTTCGCCAACGATTCGACCTTGCAGGACAAGGGATTGTCCAACTACTGGGGTTACAACACGATCGGTTTCCTGGCCCCGGATGCCAAGTACAGCTCCTCGTCCACCCCGGGCGGGCAGGTGCAGGAGTTCAAGGCCATGGTGCGGGCCCTGCATGCCGCCGACATCGAGGTGATCCTGGACGTCGTCTACAACCACACCGCCGAGGGCAACCACCTGGGCCCGACCCTGAGCTTCCGGGGCATCGACAACCAGGCCTACTACCGGCTGATGGACGACGATCACCGCTACTACATGGATTACACCGGCACCGGTAACAGCCTCAACGTCCGGCATCCGCACTCCCTGCAGCTGATCATGGATTCGTTGCGCTACTGGGTCACCGACATGCACGTCGACGGCTTCCGCTTCGACCTGGCTGCCACCCTGGCCCGCGAGTTCTACGATGTCGATCGGCTGTCCAGCTTCTTCGAACTCGTCCAGCAGGATCCGACGGTCAGCCAGGTCAAGCTCATCGCCGAGCCGTGGGACATCGGCCCGGGCGGCTACCAGGTCGGCAACTTCCCGCCGCAATGGACCGAGTGGAACGGCAAGTACCGCGACACCGTAAGGGATTTCTGGCGCGGCGAGCCCGGCACGATCGGCGAGTTCGCAGCCCGGCTCACCGGCTCGGCCGATCTGTACGAGCACTCGGCCCGGCGGCCGGTGGCCAGCATCAACTTCGTCACCGCGCACGACGGGTTCACCCTGCGCGATCTGGTGTCCTACAACGAGAAGCACAACGAGGCCAACGGCGAGGACAACAACGACGGCGAAAGCCACAACCGGTCCTGGAACTGCGGGGTCGAAGGGCCCACCGAGGACGAGCAGATCAAGGAGCTGCGGGCCCGGCAGCAGCGCAACTTCATCGCCACCCTGTTCCTGAGCCAGGGCGTGCCGATGATGTGCCACGGCGACGAGCTCGGCCGCACCCAGGGTGGCAACAACAACGGTTTCTGCCAGGACAACGAGATCACCTGGATCGACTGGGCCAACGCCGACGCCGGCCTGACCGCCTTCACCCGCGAGGTAGCCACCCTGCGCCGGGAACATCCGACGTTCCGCCGCCGGCGCTTCTTCGACGGCCGGCCGGTCCGCGGCAAGGGCAAGGATCAGCTGCCCGACATCGCCTGGCTGCAGCCGGACGGCAACCTGATGGCCGAGGAGGACTGGGATTCCGGCTTCGGCCGAGCGGTCGCGGTGTTCCTGAACGGAGCCGGCATCACCGGCACCGACGAGCGCGGTGAGCGGATCACCGACGACTCCTTCCTGCTGTGTTTCTCCGCCCACGACGAGGACATCGACTTCACGATGCCCGGCGACGGCGCCAGCGGCGAGTGGCAGGTCGTGCTCGACACGGCGATCGAGGCCGTGGCCGAGAGTGAGCCGATCAGCACCGGGCACACGCTCACCGTCAAGCCCCGCACGCTGGTCGTGCTCCAGCGGCTGAGCGGCTGACCCGGTGACGGCCAGCGCCGTGCCGGCGTCGACCTACCGGCTGCAGATCCGGGCGCAGTTCACGCTGGCGGCAGCGGCGGAACTCACCGACTACCTGCGCGAACTCGGAGCCGGGGCGGTCTATCTCTCCCCGATCCTGCAAGCGACCTCCGGTTCGGACCACGGTTACGACATCACCGATCACCGACGGGTCGATCCGGCCCGGGGTGGCGAAGCGGACCGGCTCGCGCTGGTCGCGGCGGCCCGAGCCCAAGGCCTGAAGGTGGTCGTGGACATCGTGCCGAACCACATGGGCGTCGCGGAGCCGGCCGAGAACGAGGCCTGGTGGCAGTTGCTGCGGGAGGGCCGGGAATCCAGCTACGCCGATTGGTTCGACGTGGACTGGGTGTTCGGCGACGGCAAGGTGCTGCTGCCGGTGCTGGGCGACGACTTCTCCGATGACGAGTTGAGCATCGCCGACGGGCAATTGCGCTACTACGACCACCGATTCCCCCTCGCCCCGGGCAGCTACGCCGAGGGCGACGAACCGGCTGCGGTGCATCAGCGACAGCACTACCGGCTGATGAGCTACCGCCTGGCCGACACCGAGCAGAACTACCGACGCTTCTTCGCCGTCACCGATCTGGCCGGCATCCGGGTCGAGAAGCTGCCCGTCTACCAGGCCAGCCACGCCGAGATCCTGCGCTGGGTGCAGACCGGGACCGCCGACGGTATCCGGATCGATCACCCGGATGGGTTGGCCAACCCGGCCGAGTACCTGCAACGGCTGGCCGCCGACGCCCCCGAGGCCTGGATCACGGTGGAGAAGATCACCGAGCCGGGTGAGCGGCTGCCATCGGCCTGGCCGGTCGCCGGCACCACCGGCTACGACGCCCTGACCGAGGTCAACCAACTGCTCTACAACCCGGCCGACGAGGACGCGGTGTCACAGGCCTATCGCGACCTGACGCGCGACCATCGGGACTGGGATGCCCATGTCGAACAGGGCAAAGGCCTGATCGCGCGCACCATCCTGCTGGCCGAACTGCGACGGATCGCCCGCGGCCTTGCCGCCGCCGGGATCGAGGCCGACGACGTGGTGCCGGCCCTCACCGAACTCGCGGTCGCCTTCTCGGTGTACCGCTCCTACCAGCCGGACGGCGCCGAGCAGCTCAGCCGGGCGATCGGGTTGGCAATCAGTCGCAAACCGGAATTGGCCGATACGATAAGGCAGATCGAGCCGGTGCTGGCCGGTGGCGACCGCGAGATCACGGTGCGCTTCGAACAGGCCACCGGCGCGATCATGGCCAAGGGCGTCGAAGACACCGCCTACTACCGCTACAACCGGGCCATCGGACTGAACGAGGTCGGTGGCGACCCGGGCCGGTTCGGCAGCACCGTGGCCGAGTTCCATCGGGCCCAGCAGCAGCGCCAGGACGAGCTACCCAACTCGATGACCACGCTCTCGACCCATGACACCAAGCGCAGTGAGGACGTCCGGGCCCGGCTCGCGGTGCTGCCCGAACTCGGTCAGCGCTGGTACGACACGGCGGCGGAGTTGCTGGCGGCCGCGCCGATCCCCAACCAAGCGTTTGGCTATCTGCTCTGGCAAACCTTCGTCGGCGCCGGCTTCATCGAGCGTGACCGGATGCACGCCTACGCCGAGAAGGCGATGCGCGAGGCGGCCGACGGGACCGGATGGCGCGATCCGGATGGCTCCTTCGAACAGGCGGTGCACGGCGCCGTCGACCGGGCCTACGACGACGACGCTGTCCGGGGCCGGCTCGAGCAGATCATCGCCACCGTGGAACCGTTCGGTTGGTCCAACAGCCTGGCCGGCAAGCTCGTCCAGCTGACCATGCCGGGCGTGCCCGACGTTTACCAGGGCACTGAGCTGTTCGACTATTCCCTGGTGGATCCGGACAATCGTCGTGCGGTCGACTTCGACCGGCGCCGGGACCTGCTGCACCGCGAACAGCCCGAGCTCGACGCGACCGGGGCTGCGAAGTTCTGGATGGTGCGCCAGACCTTGACCCTGCGCCGCGAGCGAGCGGACCTGTTCACCGGCTACCGGCCGATCCAAGCCGATGCCACGCTGCTGGCCGATGGCGTCGGCGAGCACCTGGTGGGCTTCGACCGGGGCGGGGCCATCACGCTGGCCACCCGGCTGCCGCTCACCTTGACCCGGGCCGGTGGCTGGCGCGACAGCGAGCTGGAACTGCCGGCCGGTCAGGACCTGCTCACCGGGCGTCAGTACCAGGGACGGACCAGGCTGGCCGAGGTGTTCGACCGCTACCCGGTAGCGTTGTTGGTCACCAGGTGACCCAGTTGGTCACGAGCTGAATCAGCCTGAAACCACAGGTAAAACGCACCACACCAGGGAGACGCCGCAATGCGACCGTCGGTATGGGCACCACAGCGGCAACGGGTCCGCGCAGTGGTGGATGGCCGGATCTCCGAACTCGGCCCGGATCCACGGCGCCCCGGCTGGTGGCAGCTGGACGAGGACCTGCGTCCCGGCGCCCGGTACGGTTTCCTGCTCGACGACAGTGACCAGCCGATCCCTGATCCGCGATCGGAACGGCTGCCCGACGGCGTGCACGGGTTGAGCCAGATCTATGACAACACGGCCCATCGTTGGCAGGACGCCGACTGGGCCGGCCGACCGCTGAGCGGTGCGGTCATCTACGAGCTGCACGTCGGCACGTTCACCCTGGGCGCGACCCTGGATTCGGCCATCGAACGGCTCGATCACCTGGCCCAGCTGGGGATCACCCACATCGAGCTGCTACCGGTCAATGCGGTGAACGGCGTCTGGAACTGGGGCTATGACGGGGTCGCCTGGTACGCGGTGCACGAGCCGTACGGCGGTCCGGACGCGTTGAAGCGGTTCGTCGACGCGGCGCATGCCCGGGGCCTGGCCGTGCTGCTGGACGTCGTCTACAACCATCTGGGCGCCAGCGGCAACTACCTGCCCGAGTTCGGCCCGTATCTCAAGCAGGGCCGCAACACCTGGGGCGATTTGGTCAATCTCGACGGCGAGGGCAGCAGCGAGGTCCGGCGTTTCATCATCGACAACGCCCTGCGCTGGCTGGCCGACTTTCATATCGACGGCTTGCGGCTGGACGCGGTGCACGCCCTGCAGGACACCAGCGAAACGCATCTGCTGGCCCAATTGGCCGAGGAAGTAAGCCGATTGAGCAATGAACTCGGCCGGCCGCTGCCGCTGATCGCCGAGTCCGACCTGAACGACCCGACGTTGATCACGCCGGCCGGGCAGGACTACGACGGCGGTCCTGGCTTCGGGCTGGACGCGCAGTGGGACGACGACGTGCACCACGTCCTGCACGCGATGCTGTCCGGGGAACGGCACGGCTACTACGGCGACTTCGGTGACCTGCCCAGCCTGGCCAAGGTGTTCACCAAGGCGTTCTTCCACGACGGCACGTATTCCTCCTTCCGCAAACGGGATCACGGCAAGCCGGTGGATACCGCGCACACGCCGGGCTGGCGGTTCGTGGCGTTCCTGCAGGACCACGACCAGATCGGCAACCGGGCCGTCGGCGACCGGCTGCCCGAGATCGTCTCGCCCGGGCTGCTCCGGGTCGGGGCGACCCTGTTGCTGACGAGCCCGTTCACCCCGATGCTGTTCATGGGTGAGGAGTGGGCGGCCGGTACCCGGTGGCCGTTCTTCACCTCCCATCCCGAACCGGAGCTGGGTGAGGCGGTGAGCGAGGGCCGGCTGGCCGAGTTCGCCGATCACGGCTGGGACACCGGCGCCATGATCGATCCGCAGGCCCCGGGCGCCTACGTGGGCGCGGTGCTCAACTGGGCCGAACCGCTGGAACCCGGTCACCGGGAGATGTTGGCGTTGTACCAAGAGCTGATCCGACTGCGCAGCACCGAGCCCGACCTGGCCGATGCCCGGCTGGAGCAGGTCGCGGTCAGCTTCGACGAGGCTGAACGCTGGCTGATCATCGAGCGCGGCCGGTTCCGGGTGGTGGCCAACCTGGCGCCACAGACCCGGCAACTGCCGGTCCACGGTGAGGTCGTACTGGCTACCGGGCGCGCCGAGACCGACACCGCCGGACTCCGCCTGGATGCCGAGAGTGCGGCGATCGTGCGCGTCGACTGACGGAAGCACCCAGACCGCCACGTTAGGCCCCCGTTAGCGTTTACAGGACGTGGCAGACTCGCTAGAAAGACACACGACGGGGACATCAACTGCCTAGGTACAGACAGGGAGTCCGAGGTGAACCAACCTGTGGCGACCACCGGGGATCCGGAATGGTTCAAGCGCGCAGTCTTCTACGAGGTGCTGGTTCGAGGTTTCAGCGATTCCAACGGTGACGGCACCGGCGACCTGCGAGGTCTGCGCGATCGGCTGGACTATCTGCAATGGCTCGGTGTGGACTGTGTCTGGTTGCCCCCGTTCTTCCCGTCGCCCCTGCGCGATGGTGGTTACGACGTCGCCGACTACACCGATGTGCTGCCCGATTTCGGCACCATCGAGGATTTCCGTGACTTCCTGAACGAGGCCCACGAGCGTGGCATCCGGGTGATCATCGACTTCGTCATGAACCACACCTCGGACGCGCACCCGTGGTTCCAAGCCTCCCGCAACGATCCGGACGGCCCGTACGGCGACTTCTATGTCTGGGCCGACGACGACTCGCAGTTCTCCGAAGCCCGCATCATCTTCGTCGACACCGAACCGTCCAACTGGACCTTCGACCCGGTCCGCAAGCAATACTTCTGGCACCGTTTCTTCTCTCACCAGCCCGACCTCAACTTCGAGAATCCCGCGGTGTGCGAGGCGATTCTCGACGCACTGCGATTCTGGTTGGACCTGGGCATCGACGGTTTCCGGCTCGACGCGGTGCCCTACCTGTTCGTCCGCGAGGGCACGAACGGCGAGAACCTGCCCCAGACCCACGACTTCCTCCGTCGGGTCCGCAAAGAGGTCGACGACAACTATCCCGACCGCGTCCTGCTGTGCGAGGCCAACCAGTGGCCCGACGACGTGGTCGAGTACTTCGGCGATTTCTCGGTCGGCGGCGACGAGTGCCACATGGCCTTCCACTTTCCGGTGATGCCCCGGCTGTTCATGGCCGTCCGGCGTGAATCCCGTTATCCGATCTCGGAAATCATGGCGCAGACGCCGGCCATCCCGGACCGCTGCCAGTGGGGCATCTTCCTGCGCAACCATGATGAGTTGACGCTGGAGATGGTCTCCGACGAAGAGCGGGACTACATGTGGGCCGAGTACGCCCAGGACCCGCGGATGAAGGCGAACATCGGCATCCGACGACGGCTGGCCCCGTTGCTGGACAACGACATCAACCGGATCGAACTGTTCACCGCGCTGCTGCTCTCACTACCCGGGTCGCCGGTGCTGTACTACGGCGACGAGATCGGGATGGGCGACAACATCTGGCTCGGTGACCGCGACGGGGTGCGCACCCCGATGCAGTGGACCCCCGATCGCAACGCGGGATTCTCCACCGCCGAGCCGGGCCGGATGTACCTGCCGGTCAACTCGGACTCGGTCTACGGCTACCAGGTCACCAACGTCGAGTCCCAGACCCGTAACACCTCCTCGCTGCTGCACTGGACCCGTCGGATGATCGGGCTCCGCAAGGCCAATCCGGCGTTCGGGCTCGGAGCCTTCACCGACCTCGGTGGCTCCAACCCGTCGGTGCTGTCCTTCGTCCGGTCCTTCGGCGACGACATCGTGCTGTGCGTGAACAACCTGTCCCGGTTCCCGCAGGCCGTCGAACTCGATCTCCGGCAGTGGGAGGGCGCCGAACCGATCGAGATGACCGGCGGCAGTCGCTTCCCGGCGATCGGCGAGCTGCCCTACCTGCTGACGGTGGCCGGACATGGCTTCTACTGGCTGCGGATCCCGGCCCACCAGATCCGGGGCGGCAGCGGACTGCCGGCCAGTGAGCGCAGCGAACACAACGCCGAGGTGGAGGGGCTGCCGGACGAGAGCGAGGTCGCCGACGCCGAACAGGCCGTGCGGGACGACGTCGCGGCCCCGGCCGCGGAAGGAGGCTCGGCATGAAGGTATCCGAATCCGAGATGACCCGGGTGCTGACCGACTGGATCGGCCAGCAACGATGGTTTGCCGGCAAATCACGGCAGTACGCGCTGTCGGCCCGGTTGTTGGCCAGCATCACCGACAAGCCGTTCCCGGTCCAGATCTGGCTGGCCGACGTGCAATACCCCGAGTCGGTCGAGCATTACCAGATCCCACTGGTGTTGCGTTCGGATCCGGCCGAGCAGCTGGCCCACGCCTACGTGGGGCCGGTCATCGACGCCGACACCGGGCACGCGGTGTCGGTCTACGACGCGCTGCACGACAAGGAGGTCACCGGCAACTGGCTCGAGGCGATCGCCGATCAGCGAGTGGTCGACGGCATCCAGTTCGTCCGCACGGTCGATGTCGAGCAGATTCCGGTGACCGAGCAGAGCCTGGCCCTGACCGCCGAACAGTCCAATACCTCCGTGGTATTCGGCGACATCGCGATCATGAAGACGTTTCGTCGGCTCGAGCCCGGGCTCAATCCCGACATCGAGATCCACGCCGAACTCGGCAAGCTGGGCGATCGCCATCTGGCCCGGCTGCTGGGCTACGCGACGGCCGAGATCGACGGTCAGCCCTGGAGCCTGGCGATGCTGCAGGAGTTCATGACCACGGCCACCGACGGCTGGCAGCTGGCCACCAACAGCGTGCGCGACCTGATGGCCGAGGCCGATCTGCACGCCGAGGAGGCCGGCGGCGATTTCGCCGGTGAGGCTCACCGGTTGGGCGTGGCCACCGCCGAGGTGCACGCCGACCTGGCCACCGCGTTCGGCTCCTCGCGGCTGACCCGTGACGATCTGGCCGAGCGCAGCGCCTCGATGAACGGTCGACTGGACGCCGCCCTCGTCGAGGTGCCGGAGCTGGCCGAGGTCGAGGTCGGGCTGCGGCAGGCCTACCGGGATCTGGCCGAGCTCAGGGTGCCGGTGCTGGCCCAGCGGGTACACGGTGACCTGCATCTGGGTCAGGTGCTGCGTACGTCCCAGCGGTGGGTGGTGCTCGACTTCGAGGGTGAGCCGGCCAAGTCGATCATCGATCGGCAATCCTCGGACTCGGCACTGCGCGACGTGGCCGGCATGCTGCGCAGTTTCGACTACGCCGCCCGGCACCAGCTGATCGACATCGGCAGCACACCCCAGTCGGAGTTCCGGGCCAACGAATGGGCCCAGCGCAACCGCGGCGCGTTCTGGGAGGGCTATCGGGCCGACGCCGACCCGGATACCGCCGAGGCGGTCGAGACCGCGGTGCTGTTGCGGGCCTACGAGGCCGACAAGGCGGTGTACGAGGCCGTCTACGAGGCGCGGAACCGACCCAACTGGTTGCCGATCCCGCTGGCGTCACTGCATCGGCTGGCCGAGGTCGGCTGAGTCGTGGCCGACAAACCCAAGCACCGTAAGAAGGCCGAAGCACGAGCCGAAGCACGCAAGGACGTCGCGGCCGAGGCTGCCGAAACACCGCCGACCCCGCCCGCACAACCGACCAGCCCGACTGGAGCGAGCATGCCGAGCAAGCCCGAGATTCCTCAACCGTCGCAGGCCGAACTCGATCATCTGGTCGGCGGTGACCACGGCAACCCGCACGCCATTCTGGGTGCGCACCCGGTCGCCGACGGGCTGACCGTGATCCGCTCGCTGCGACCGGACGCCGATTCGGTCACGGTGGTGATCAACGGCAAGCGCTACCCGCTGGATCGCCTGCATCCCAACGGCGTGTTCGGCGCGGCCATCGACGTCGATCCAGCCGACTACCGGCTCGAAGTCAGCTACGGCGAGCACACCGTCATCACCGATGATCCCTATCGCTGGCTGCCCACGCTGGGCGAACTCGACCTGCACCTGATCGGCGAGGGCCGGCACGAGGAACTGTGGGAGGTGCTCGGGGCGCACGTGCGCAGCTACGAGACGCCGGTCGGGACCACCACCGGTACCTCGTTCGCGGTCTGGGCTCCGAACGCCCGCGGGGTACGGGTGATCGGCGACTTCGACTTCTGGGTCGGTACCGCCTACCCGATGCGTTCGCTCGGTTCGTCCGGGGTCTGGGAGCTGTTCGTGCCCGGCGTCGGCGACGGCGCCAAGTACAAGTTCCAGATCCTCGGCGCCGACAGTCAGTGGCGGGAGAAGGCCGATCCGATGGCCTTCGCCACCGAGGTGCCACCAGCCACCGCCAGCGTCGTGTTCACCTCGGGCCACGACTGGCAGGACCAGGAATGGCTGGCCAAGCGCGCTGAAACCCCGTGGCACGCCAGCCCGATCTCGATCTACGAGGTGCACCTCGGGTCCTGGCGGATGGGTCTGTCCTACCGCGAGCTGGCCGAGGAACTGGTCGACTACGTCAAGCAGACCGGCTTCACCCACGTCGAGTTCCTGCCGGTGGCCGAGCACCCGTTCGGCGGTTCCTGGGGCTACCAGGTGTCGTCCTACTTCGCGCCGACGTCCCGCTTCGGCAATCCGGACGACCTGCGCTACCTGATCGACACCCTGCATCAGGCCGGCATCGGCGTCATCGTCGACTGGGTGCCGGCGCACTTCCCCAAGGATGCCTTCGCGCTGGCTCGCTTCGACGGCACCGCCCTGTACGAGCACGCCGATCCGCGCCGCGGCGAGCAGCCGGACTGGGGGACCTACGTCTTCGACTTCGGCCGGACCGAGGTGCGCAACTTCCTCGTCGCCAACGCCATCTACTGGTTCGAGCAGTACCACATCGACGGGCTGCGGGTCGATGCCGTGGCCTCGATGCTCTACCTCGACTACTCCCGCAAGGCCGGCGAATGGCTGCCGAACAAGCACGGAGGCCGGGAGAACCTGGAGGCGGTGGCGTTCCTGCAGGAGATGAACGCGACCGTCTACAAGCGGGTGCCCGGAGCGGTGACGATCGCCGAGGAGTCGACGTCCTGGCCGGGAGTGACCCGGCCGACGCATCTGGGCGGCCTGGGCTTCGGGTTCAAGTGGAACATGGGCTGGATGCACGACACCCTCGGCTACATCCAGCACGATCCGGTGCACCGGCAGTACCACCACCACGAGATGACATTCTCGATGGTCTACGCCTACTCCGAGAACTTCGTGCTGCCGTTCAGCCATGACGAAGCGGTGCACGGCAAGGGCTCGCTGCTGAACAAGATCCCCGGTGACCGCTGGCGGCAGATGGCCACCCTGCGCACCCTGTACGCCTTCATGTGGGCGCACCCGGGCAAGCAACTGCTGTTCCAGGGCAGCGAGTTCGCCCAGGGCGCGGAGTGGAGCGAGAGTCGGTCGCTGGACTGGTGGCTGCTCGATGCCGACGATCACGCCGGCGTGTTGCGGGTGGTCTCGGACTTGAACCGGACCTACAAGGACAACCCTGCCCTGTGGTCGCAGGACACCGACCCGGCCGGCTTCGGCTGGATCGACGCCAACGACGCCAGCGGCAACGTGTTCTCGTTCCTACGCTGGGGTGCAGACGGCTCGGTGCTGGCCTGCATCGCCAACTTCGCGGCCATGCCCCACGAGGACTACCGGCTGGGTCTGCCCAAGCAAGGCCGCTGGCTCGAACTGCTCAACACCGACTCCGAGAACTACGGCGGCTCCGGGGTCGGCAACCTCGGCGCGGTGGTGGCCGACGGGCCGAGTTGGCACGGTCAGCCGACGTCCGCCCTGGTTCGGGTCCCGCCGCTGGGGGCGATCTGGCTCAAGTACGAGGCCT
>CAZZZW010000005.1:0-33725 GCA_964658795.1 Phormidium nigroviride PCC 7112 | reverse complement strand
GTACGGCTGACCCGGGTAGGGCTGGGCGGCGGGGTACGGCTGGTTGCCGGATGGTGGCGTCGGAGCGTTCCACTCCGGCGGGTTTGCATTGGAACTCAAGCCGTATCTCCTTGCTCGGCACAGACAGATCGCACCCTGGTACGAGACCATCTGAATCGGCGCGGCGCGGGCAAATGCCGGTTATGTTGCCGAACTTTTACCTTCGATCTGGTGGTTGAGACGGCCGAGGGGGTTTGCGGTCACGGGAAGGGTGAGAGAGTCGGTCCATGACACGTGATCTGGTCCTGTTCGGGGCGACCGGTTTCACCGGTGGGCTGACCGCCGACTACCTGGCCGAGCACGCGCCGGCTGACCTGCGCTGGGCCATCGCCGGTCGCAGCGCCGAGAAGCTGGCCGCGGTCCGGAACCGACTGGCCGGCATCGCGGCACACTGGGCCGAGCTCCCGACGCTGGTCGTCGATGCCGGTGACCCGGTCGCCCTGGCCGAGTTGGCCGGCCGGACCCGGGTCATCGCCAGCACCGTCGGTCCGTACCTGCAGTACGGCGAGCCCCTGGTGGCGGCGTGCGCTGCCGCCGGTACCGATTACCTCGATCTGACCGGGGAGGGGGAGTTCGTCGACCTGATGTACGCCCGGTATCACCATCAGGCGGTGCAGACCGGTGCGCGGCTGGTGCACTGCTGCGGCTTCGACTCCATACCCCACGACCTCGGGGTGTACTTCACCGTCCGGCAACTGCCCGACGATGTCGCGATCCGGGTCGACGGCATCATCCGGGCCGGCGGCACGGCCTCGGGGGGCACGGTCGCCTCGGCGTTGAACGTGATCGCCCGGCCGCGCCAGTCGGCGGCGGCGGCCAAGGCCCGGTCCCGGCTGGAGGAGCGCCCGGCCGGACGCATCGCCCGCGCGGGCACCGCAGCACCGCGCCGCATCGACGGGCTCTGGGTGCTCCCGCTGCCCACCATCGATGGTCAGATCGTGGCCCGGTCGGCCCGGTCTCTGGACGGGTACGGGCCGGACTTCGGTTATCGGCACTGGGCCGGGTTCCGGCACCTCCCGGCCGCGGCCGGCGCGGCGGCCGGCGGACTCGGCCTGGTCACCGCTGCCCAGCTCGCGCCGGTGCGTTCGTTGCTGACCCGCCGGGTGCAGCCCGGCACCGGGCCGTCGCCCGAGCGGCGGGCCAAGGGCTGGTTCAAGGCCCGGTTCGTCGCCACGGCCGGCGATCGACGGCTGGTCACCCAGGTGTCCGGTGGCGATCCTGGTTATGGCGAAACGGCAAAGATGCTCGCCGAAGCGGCGCTGTGCCTGGCCGGTGACCCGGGGCTGCCCGATGTGCGGGGCCAACTGACCACGGCGGTGGCGATGGGGGACCGGCTCATCGAACGGCTCGAGGCGGCCGGCATCCGGTTCGAAACGCTCCATGATTCGCTGCTGAAACCCAACTGAGCAGCGCGGGGGTTCGGACTAGAGGGTGGCACCGCCGGGCATCCGGGCCAGCAACTGCTGGGCCTGCTCGAACAGTCGATGTTCGACCAGCACCTCGTACTTGGTCGCAACGACCTGGCTGACCGAGGAGAAGTCGCGGGTGCCGTTGCGGGTCACGGCGGTGAAGCCGATCTGGCTCCAGACCAGACCGAAGATGGCCCCGAAGATCGGCGTGCTGATCAGGAAGCCGAGCGTGTTTCCGCTGGCGAACAACGAGAAGGCCAGTCCGATGAACAGTCCCATCCAGAAACCGGAGACCGCGCCGGCAGCCGCTACCTTGCCTCGAGTCAGCCGTCCGGTGACCCGCTCGACCGTCTTCAGTTCGGTGCCCACGATGGCTACCTGTTGCACCTCGAACTCGTTGTCGGACAGGTAGTCGACAACCTTCTGGGCCTGCGGGTAGCCGTCGTAGACGCCCAGGGACAGCGGAAATTCCAGGTCCAGACCGGGACGGGGGATGTTCGCCTGAATCGCCATTGCTACCTCGCGGTGAGAAGGGGTACTTACTCGGCCAACGATCGGTGGGCGGCCGCGGGTTCCCGGGGACCGATGCCCACCACCATCAGCACGACCAACGGTAGTAGCCAGCAGGCGGTCAGCAACACCCAGAGCCAGAAGCTGAGGTGCGGGGAGATGTGGATCTGGAACCGGCCGTCGGCTGGAATCCGGAAATCCTGGAGCAGGCCCCGTTGTCCGGGGGCCAGGACGACCGCATGCGCGCCTGGGGCCTGCACCGTGACCGGGAGCAGGCCGGTCCCGACCAATGCGGCCTCACCGGTGCCGGAATGCACCTGCATCGTCAGCACATCGGCCCGCACCAGCGGCTTCAGCCAGAACAAGGTCAAGGCCACCACCAGCGATCCGAGCAGCATCTCGGCCGGCAGCCGGTTGCTCGGATGCACCCAGTGCCGGCAACAGAGCAGGACTGCGAACAGGCCGACCACGAGGATCGGCAGCGCCTTGAGCAGCCAGCCCATTCCCCACAGGCGGGCCACCACCCGAGCCCGGACGGCGCTGGCCGGCAGCGTCCAGGGGTCCGGCTGTTCGTTCAGATCGCCCTTGGTCCGTACCGAACCGTCCGGGGCGATCGAGTAGATCCGATGCGCGTAGGTGGTCCGGGGCGCGGTCGGCGGATGGAACACGATGAAGTCACCGGTGTGCAGCCGATGGTCCCGGGCCGGTTCGGTGATCAGGACCGTGCCGACCGGGGCGGTTTCGGCCATGCTCGGGCTGGTGACGGTCCGCCAGCGCAGTCCGTGCAGCCAGCACCCGGCGAGCAGCAGGCAGCCGGCCAGCAGCAGGCCGGCGAGGGCGAGGGCGAGGGTGTCCGGCCGGCCGGACCGCGCCGGCGGCGAGGGTTCCGGCTCCGGGACCGGATCGGGCTCCGACCGGGCGACGAGGCCGTCGCTGACACTCATCAGAGCACGGTCTGACTGGCGGTGAACGACAGCGCACTGGACAGGCCGCCGTAGCTCTCGACAACGGTCGCCGGTAGCAACAGGTGCAGACCGGGGCAGTAGCTGGCGCAGTTCGTGGCATACGTCGGGTCCCGCACGGTGGTGCTGGTCAGGGCTGTACTGGCACCGCTGAGCAACGGTGGAAAGGCGTACGGTCCGGTGACGTTGGACAGCTTGGCCGACGGTGTCGAACAAGCCGAACCGATCGAGTTCGGGTAGATGCAGTAAGTGGATCCGCCGATAGAGACGTCGACGAAGCTGCAGGCCGAGGTGGTGCCGACGACCGGCAGGACCCCGGTGTAGCTGGTGGTGCCGTCATCACCCAGCGGCCAGGACGAGTACGGGACCAGCGCGCTCACCCGGGACAGCCAGGTGCTCTGACTACCCGACGAATACAGGGAACTGACCTGGCCGGCGGTCAGCGTGCTCGGGAAGACCACCATGTCGGCCAGGGTCCCGGTCAGGTAGTTGGTGGTGCCGGAACTCCACGGTGCGGACGAGACCGGAGACCAGCCGGCGTGCCAGTAGCCGTTGAACCCGGTGGCCAAGGAGAGCAATACCGTGTTGCTACCGACCTGAACGCCATCGACATAGATCGTCATGCTGATGGTCAGGACCCCACTGGTCACGGTCATCACCGCGAAGTGCCAGGCGTTGTCGGTATAGGCCGCGCTGCTGGTGGCGATGACACTGCCGAGCGTGCTGCGGACCCCGGCCTTGAGCCGGCCGGTCGAATCCAGCCACATCACCGGGTTGTCGCTGGTCGACTCGGCGGTGTCGTTCGGACTGGACCCGAAGCCGAGAAGCGGCCCGTTCCTGCCACCGGCGACCTTGAACCAGACGCCGGCCGAGAAGCTGGCCCCGAGCAGGCTGGCTGAGGATTGCAGGCTGACGTTGGACAACAGGCTGTGGTTGGCCGCGACCCCGTCGAGGGTGATGCCGGCGCTGTTGGTCAGCGGTCCGGCCGCCTGATAGCCCACGCCGCCGCGAACCAGCATCGGATCGGTGGCGGTGGCCGTGTTGGCCATCCGGACCGGTCCGCAGTTGGCTGCGGTCAGCGTGGCGCCGGCCCCGGTCGTGGTGGTCGGCAGGCTGCCGTCAGCGGTGAGGCTCACGGCCGGGCTGGTACCTGGCGTGGTCACCGGCAGCAGGTTCGCGGACGGGCAGTTCGCGCTCGGCAGTCCGGTGAAGGCCGGTTGGGTGGCGGTGTCGCAGGCGGCCCCGGACTTGAGCAGGACGGTGCCGACGGCCAGTGAATTGCCGGTGTTGGTGAGGGAGGCCAGGAAGCCGCCCTGCACGCTGCCGCCGAGACCGAGAAGCACCACCACCACAAGGACCATCGTGGCCAGCATCAGTCGCCGCGGGTTCCGTCCGTGAACCCGGGCCTGAAGAATGCCGACCACGATGGTTGTCCTGTGTTGTTGTTCTTCCTTGACGGATAGGAGGATCAGCTACCGAAGGCCCACCCGAGCGGTTCGCTGGCCGCCAGGCCTTGATCGGTGTTGTCGGCCGCGGCGGCGATCATCACGGTGAACTTGTAGGTCTTGCTCGCGCTGGCGTTGACCGGGCCCAGGGCGAGGGCGCTCGCCCAGCTGGTCAGGTTGGCGGTCGGGGTGGCCGGGCAGGCCGAGCCGGCGGTGCCACCGAGGATGCAGCTCGGGCTGGCCGGCACCGTGTCGTCCTCGATCGAGACCAGCACCTTGCTGCAGAACGCGACGTCGCTGCCGGTGCCGGCCGCCGGGGTGGTCTGGGTGCAACCGGACGGGGTCAGGGAGAAGGTGTTCGCGGTCACCGTTCCGATGTTCTTGATCGTGACGCTGGTCGAGGCCGACTGGCCCGGTACCGCCAGGGTGCTTCCGCCGAACTTGTTGATGCTCGCGCAGGTGCCGGCGTTGCTGCCGATCTGAGCGGTGCCCGCGGTGGACAAGCAGGTGGTGGCCCCATTGGTCTCAGACATGAGCAACGTGCCGGTCGCCACCGTGTTGGCGCTGTTGGTGATGCTGGCGGTGAAGCCGCTCAGCACGCCGGTGGTCGCCGTTGCCAGTGCGGCCGCAGAGACGAGGCCGGCGACCGCGATGAACGGGGTGAACCGGCGACGGTGGTGACGAGCAGACGACATAGGTGGTTCTCTCCGGATTCCAGTTGACGCATCGGGATAACGACGTGAAGCGGGGGTGTGCTGACAGGATTACCCGGTGCTTTACGCAGCGCTAACCGGAATGCGGGCAAACGACGGAATCTGTCGGAAATGACTAGGAAATCGTGGTACGCCGACTAGCTTCGTCTAGCTGCGGCTGGACGAATCGGCGAGGGCTCGACCGCTCTGCCGAGGGCGGGCTGGACCCTCAGATCCAGGACGGGAACCACATGCGCTGGTGCCACTGCTCGTTGGTCAGCAGGCCGCCGGTGAACAGCGGCCACATCCAGATGAAGTCGGCCACCACGGCTCCGAACCAGAGGGTGACGAAGCCGATCCGCAGCAGATGATTCCAGGACATGCCCTGCACGGCGATCCATTCGCGAATTCCCACGCTACGAACTTCGCCTTCGGCCAGGTCGAGTTCCAGGGGCTTGATGGCTCGTTCGGCCGTGGTCCGGGTCAGCAGGACTCCGATGGCCAGCGTCAGTCCCAGGATCAGATAGGGCATCAGCGGAGTCATGTAGAAGATGAAGCCGGTCCGCCGCTGGTTCTGCAGCCAGACCCCCCAGCCGGCCAGGAAGGCCATCCACACCGCGCCGGCCCGCCAGTCCCGGGTGGTGGCCCAGTGCCAAGCCAGCCAGAGCAAGGCCGGTACGAACGCCCAGTACATGATCGGGGTGCCGATGCAGAGGATCTCGCGGGTGCAGTTGGTGGCCCCGCAACCGGTCACGTCGGACGGGGCGTAGAAGGAGATCGGCCGGCCCAGGATCAGCCACGACCAGGGATTCGCCTTGTACGGATGGGGATCGTAGAGGTGGCTGTGGAACTTGTAGGCCTGGTGGTGATAGTCGAGCAGGCTGCGGATGCCCGACGGCAGGTACTGGAACAGCCCGGTGCCGGGATGGCTGTCACCCCAGTGCCGGTTCCACGAGTTCTCCCCGACGAACCAACCGGTCCAGGTCAGCAGGTAGGTCGCACCGGCAGTCGCACCGAGAGAGAATCCCCAGGGAATGAAAGAACGTTTGAAGACGGCCAGCCAGGGCTGCTCGACGCCGGCCGATTTGAACGCGCCCCGGTCCCACAGGATCGACAGCAACGCGAAGCCGGCCCAGAACGACAGCGCGCTCCACTTGACGCCGAAGGCCAACCCCATCATCACGCCGCCGACCAGCCGCCACGGTCGTGGCCCCAGGGCCGGCACGCCCTCGGTCAGATCCACGCCGGCCAGGTAGAGCCCGGCCAGCCGCTGCCGGAGCTTGTCGCGGTCGATCACCAGTGCGACGAAGCCGGCCAGGATGAAGAACTGCAGGAAGATGTCCAGCAGTGCCACGCGGGAGATGACAACCGAGATGCCTTCCATGGCCAGCAGTGCGCCGGCGACCAGGCCCAGGATCACCGACCGGAACATCCGGATGCCGACCCGGATCAGCATGGTCACGCAGAGCGTTCCGGCCAGTGCCGGGATCACCCGCCAGCCGAACGAGTTGTCCCCGAACATCGCCGAGCCCCAGCCGATCAGCCATTTACCCAATGGCGGATGGACGATGAACATGAAGCCGGGGTTGTCCTCATAGCCGTACCGGAGCATCTCCTGGCCCTCGGTGGCGTAATAGATCTCGTCAAAGCTCTTGCCGGGCGGAAAGCCCAGCGCCCAGAACCGGATCACGCCGGCCGCGATGGTGATCAGCAAGGTCCAACCCCAGCTGGTCAGCACCGAATCGGGCCGCCAGGTCTGCAGGCCCGGTGGCAGGGTGCGTCCGGTCAGATCCGGCGGCGGCGTCGCGGCCGGCTCGGCCTCGGGGGCAGCCAGGGTCGCGGTCGTCACGTGCTTGATCGTAGGGGGTTCGGCCCGGGCGGCTCGGTCGGCACACACCGATAAGTCCCTGGCCGGCGATTACTAGGCTTGGGATGAGCCGCGCGCGCGGCGACTGAGGAGCACAGCATGACCGACAAGCACATCTTGACCGCGGTGGCCTGGCCGTACGCCAACGGCCCGCGGCACATCGGCCACGTCGCGGGCTTCGGTGTCCCGTCCGACGTGTTCTCCCGCTACCAGCGGATGGCCGGTAACAAGGTGCTGATGGTCTCAGGTACCGATGAGCACGGCACCCCGATCCAGGTCCAGGCCGAGCGGGAGGGTGTCTCGGCCCGCGAGCTGGCCGATCGCAACAGCCTGGTGATCGCCAAAGATCTGCAAGCCCTCGGGCTCAGCTATGACCTGTTCACCCGGACCACGACGCAGAACCACTACCGGGTCACCCAGGAGCTGTTTCTCGGCCTGCTCAACAACGGCTACATCTTTCCCAAGACCGAACTCGGTGCGGTGAGCCCGTCCACCGGCCGGACGCTGCCCGACCGCTACATCGAGGGCACCTGTCCGATCTGCGGATTCCCGAGCGCCCGCGGCGACCAGTGCGACAACTGCGGTAATCAGCTCGACCCGATCGACCTGATCAATCCGGTGTCGCGGATCAACGGCGAGACCCCGAAGTTCGTCGAGACCGAGCAGTTCTTCCTCGACCTGCCCGCCTTCGCCGACGTCATCTCCGACTGGCTGCGCGGCCAGTCGCACTGGCGGCCGAACGTGCAGAAGTTCGCGTTGAACCTGCTCGACGACCTCAAGCCCCGGGCCATCACCCGGGATCTGGACTGGGGCGTCCCGGTGCCCCTGGACGGCTGGCGCGATCGCAACGACAAGCGCATCTATGTCTGGTTCGACGCGGTGATCGGCTACCTGTCGGCCTCGATCGAGTGGGCGTCCCGGACCGGCGACCCGCAGGCCTGGCGTCAGTGGTGGCAAAACCCTGACGCCCTCGGCTACTACTTCATGGGCAAGGACAACATCGTCTTCCACGCCGAGATCTGGCCGGCCATGCTGTTCGGCTATTCCGGCGTCGGGGCCAAGGGTGGCACGCCGGGTCAGCTCGGCGCGTTGAACCGGCCCTACGACGTGGTCTCGAGTGAGTTCCTGACCATGGAGGGACGCAAGTTCTCCTCCTCCCGCAACGTGGTGATCTACGTCGGTGACATGCTGTCGCGTTATGACGCCGACGCGCTGCGGTACTACTTGACCGCGGCCGGCCCGGAGAACCAGGACACCGACTTCACCTGGGCCGAGTTCGTCCGTCGCAACAACGACGAACTGGTGGCCGGGTGGGGCAACCTGGTCAATCGGACGATCTCCATGACGGCCAAGAACCTGGGTTCGATCCCGGCCGCGGGCGAGCTGACCGAGCTCGACCGGACACTGCTGGCCACCTCGGCCGGGGCGTTCGCGACGGTCGGCGAACTGATCGGGCGCAATCGTCAGAAGGCGGCCTTGGCCGAGGCGATGCGGGTGATCGGCGAGGCCAACAAGTACCTGTCCGACACGGCGCCGTGGAAGCTCAAGAACGAAGACCCGGCCCGGATGGCCACCGTGCTGCACACGTCGCTGCAGGTGATCGACGACGCCAAGACCTTGCTGACCCCGTTCCTGCCGACCATCTCGGCCAAGGTGCACGCCGCCCTCGGTGGGTCCGGCCGGTGGTCGGCGATGCCGGAACTGGTCGAGGTGAACACCGAGACCGCGGCCGGATCGCCGTCGTACTCGGTGCTGACCGGTGACTACTCCGATCAGCCGGCCTGGGCCTCGGTGCCGTTGGCGGTCGGCCATCCGCTGTCGGCGCCGACCCCGATCATCACCAAGCTCGAGCCATCGGTCGTGGACGAGGAACTGGCCCGGCTCGAAGGCGACACCGAATGAGCGCTCGCACGATGAGCAGCAGCTAATGCCCCTATCCGCACGACAGAAAGCCGAACGGGCGCTGCCACCACCGAGCCCGGAGCCGCTGGCCGGTCAGGTCTTCGACTCGCACACCCACTTCGATGCGATCGCTCACCGGGCCGGGGTGATCGGCCGGCACGAGGCTGCGCCCACCGGCTTCGTCGCCGACCAGGTCGAACGGGCGACTGCGGTCGGGGTGACCACGATGATCAACGTCGGGTGCGAGGTCGGGGAGTGGCGATCGGCGCTCGACTCGACGGCCAACCCGGCCGTCTATGCGGCCCTGGCCGTGCACCCGACCGAGGTGGGCGGCCTGACCGACGAGCACTACGCCGAGCTGCTGGAGTTGCTGCAGCAGCCCAAGGTCGTCGCGGTCGGGGAGACCGGGCTGGACTACTACTGGGATCGGACCACGCCGGCGGAGCAGCAGGAGCACTTCCGCCGGCACATCGAGTTGGCCAAGACGGTCGGCAAACCGTTGATGATCCACGACCGGGATGCGCACGCCGACGTGCTGCGAATCCTGGCCGAGGACGGTGCCCCGGAGGCCGGAGTGATCTTCCATTCCTTCTCCGGCGACGCCGAGATGGCGACGGAATGCGTCCGGCGCGGGTACTACCTGTCGTTCTCGGGGGTGGTGACGTTCGCCAACGCCCCGGAGCTCCGCGCCGCCGCCGCCGTGACCCCGCTGACCTCGATGCTGGTCGAGACGGACGCCCCGTTCCTGACCCCGCACCCGTTCCGCGGCCGGGCCAACGCCCCGTACCTGATCCCGTACACCCTCCGGGCGCTGGCCGACTGTACGAACGTCAGCGAAACGGTGGCCTGTGACACGATTTATGCCAACGGTCAAACTATTTTCAGGGTCTAACGTCCGATTTGTCGCGATATTTTCAAGATCGGGTTTGGCCAACCCGGGAGTGCCTGGTTACGGTGCTGTGACCGAAGCGAATGACAGTTTCCAGTGCGGCTTGATGATGCCGCGAACATTTAGGGGTTTATTTCTTGCGTCGCAGCGTGAAGACCGGCCTGTACGGCCTCGTCATCGCGGGGGTTCTCGGTGGAACGGCAGCGTGGGCGGTAGCCCCGTCCGACAAGTCCATCGCCCTGCAGATCGATGGTCGTAGCCAGCAAGTCCACACCACTGCCAGCAATGTCTCCGGTGCGCTCAAGGCGGCCGGGGTCGATGTGGGTTCCCATGACATCGTCGCGCCGGATCTGAGCGCCAAGATCGACAACGGCGGCACCATCGTGATCCGCCGGGGGCACCTGTTGCACCTGAGCGTCGACGGCCACAGCCGCGATGTCTGGGTCAACGCCGACTCGGTGGCCGAAGCGCTGGCCCAGCTCGGCTATGGCACCAACAACCTGGTCTCGGTGTCGCGCTCCAAGCGCCTGGACACCGGCGCGACCAGTCTCAGCATCCGTTCGCCGAAGCGGCTGACCTTCCTGGTCGACCACCGCAAGCTGGTCGTCAGCGACCCGGGTCCGACCGTCCTGGACGCGATCAGGTCCAGCGGCATCGCCATGCACTCGCGGGACCGGCTGATGGTCGCCGGCAAGCGCATCGCAGCAGCCGACCCGATCAAGTCCAACGAGGTCATCCGGATCCAGCGGGTCACGTACTCGAGTTCGTCTGAGACGATCCAGACGCCGTGGGACACCGTCAACCAGGACGACCCGACCCAGAACGTCGGTACGACCACCGTCGTCACAGCGGGTCAGCCGGGCACGAAGCGGGTGACCTACCAGCTCATCTACGTCGACGGTCAGCTCAGCGGCAAGATCGTCACCTCGACCCAGGTGCTCAGCCAGCCGACCACCCAGGTGCAGAAGCAGGGCAGCAAGACCGTCGCGCCGCCGCCCGCGCCGCCCGCCACGACCGGTGGTGGCAGCGGTGGTGGCAACACCGGGGCGGCGCCGCCGACCAACACGTCCGGTCTGAACTGGGACGCGGTCGCGCAGTGCGAGTCCGGTGGCAACTGGTCGATCAACACCGGCAACGGTTTCTACGGCGGCCTGCAGTTCGACTACGGGACCTGGCTGTCCAACGGCGGCGGGGCCTACGCACCGCGGGCCGACCTGGCCACCCGCGAACAGCAGATCGCGATCGCGAACAAGTTGTACGCGGCCCGAGGCTCCAGCCCCTGGCCAGTCTGTGGGCAGCGCCTGTAGGTTACTCATCATTGCGCTCGTCCGCGCCGGGCAGTGTGGCCCGGTGCGGACGTGTGCTGAAGTCCGCGGAACGTTCCATGAAGACCATCCCCGGAATGTCCTACGCCTGAGCACTGGTCGCTCGACGAGATCCGTCCGAGCACCAGCAGCCGAAACGAGGAGAACTAGTTTTGCATCGCAGTATCAAACTGGGCCTGTACGGCCTGGTCCTGGCCAGCGTGCTGGGCGGCACTGCCGCCTGGGTCAACGAGGGCAAGTCAGTCTCGCTGCAGATCGACGGCCAGGCTCGAAAGATCCACACCACCGCGAACACGGTCGAAGGTGTGCTCAAGACCGCACACGTCACGGTCGGAGCGCATGACCTGATCGCGCCGGACCCGTCGGCCCACATCCGCAACGGCGGTCAGATCGTCATCGACCGGGGTCACCTGCTGCACCTGAACGTCAACGGCGTCAGCCGTGACGTGTGGGTGAACGCCGACTCGGTCAGCGAAGCGCTGGCCCAACTCGGCTACGGCACCACCGACGCCGTGTCGGTGTCGCGGTCCAAGCGCCTGGACGTCGGGGCCACCGACATCTCGATCACCTCGCCCAAGCGCGTGGTGTTCCGGGTCGACGGTCAGACCATCGCCGTGACCTCGGCCGGTCCGACCGTCGCGCAGGCAGCCAAGGACGCCGACGTCTCGATCGGCAAGCTGGACAAGGTCTCGCCGGCCAGCACCAGCAAGTTGCGTGACGGCGAGGTCGTGACCATCCACCGGATCCGCTACGCCACCCAGACCGAGCAGGTGCCGGTCCCGTTCGGCGTCACCAAGCAGGACGACCCGAACTCCCTCGTCGGTACCAGCAGTACCGTGACGGCCGGCAAGAACGGCGTCAACCAGATCACCTACCAGCTGCTCTACGTGGACGGTCAGCTGGCCGGCAAGGTGGTCAAGGCAACCACCGTGATCAGTGCGCCGAGCAACGAGGTGGACAGGATCGGCACCCAGCAGCCCACGGTCGCGCCGGCCGGCGAGGCCCAGGCGATCGCTCAGCAGATGGTGACGGCGCGCGGCTGGGGCAACGACCAGTTCTCCTGTCTGGTCAGCCTGTGGAGCAAGGAGAGCGGCTGGCGCACCAACGCGTCCAATCCCTCCGGGGCCTACGGCATCCCGCAGGCCCTGCCCGGCAGCAAGATGGCCACGGTCGGCGCCGACTGGCAGACCAACCCGGCCACCCAGATCACCTGGGGCCTGAACTACATCTCCGGTGTGTACGGCGACCCCTGCAGTGCCTGGGCGCATTCGCAGGCCACCAACTGGTACTGAGTTTCACTCGCTGTTCGATGGGGCGATCCGGTCTGACCGGGTCGCCCCATCGTCGTTCCTGCCGGTAGCACTGAAGCCCTGGGCTCGTGCGACCGGGAGTTTCCGAGCGGCCGGGGCCGGTAGCCGATTGCGTGGCCCGCGGTCTCGTCCCGGCGTCAGCGGGGCGGCGCGCGGACTTCCGGGCGCTTCCGGCTCCTGTGACGTGGGCTATCGCTGGATCAGGTGGTCGATGCGGCCGCAATCTCCTCGCGCCAGCTGCGCCGGGTAGTGGTGGCTCAGGCCGGTCTCGACCCGCTGCTGCGCTGGCGCGGACTCGGTCCGAGCGCGGTGACCGAAACGTACAAGCCGTCCCCTTGATCGGTGCGGCAGGCTGAGCGGATGGACATCGAACGCGCAGCCTCTTTCATGGCCGGTCACGCCCGGGTGCTGGACCGGCGTCGGTTGGAACTGCTCACCGGCACCGGCTCACCGGACGCCGTGCTGGCCGCCCTGGACGGCTATCGCAACCCCGACGGTGGGTACGGCTGGGGCATCGAACCGGACCTGCGGGACTCCTCGAGCCAACCGGCCGGCGCGCTCCACGCGTTCGAGGTGCTGGCCGAGGCCCCGCAGCACGGCGACCGAGCCGTCCGGCTGGCCGACTGGCTGGACACGGTCGCCTTGCCCGATGGTGGTCTGCCGTTCGCGCTGCCCGTGCTGGACCCGACCGGAGTCGCGCCGTTCTGGGCCGGGGCCGACCACGCCGCGTCTTCGTTGCACATCACCGCGGCGGTCACCATGGCCGCCCTGGCCGTGCCCGGCATCGAGGACCATCCGTGGCTGCTTCGCTCGATCCAGTACTGTCGAGAATCCACCGCTGGAATAACGGAAAAGCCGTTCGCTATTGAGTACAGCTACATCTTGCAGTTGCTCGACGCGCTTGGTGACACGGCCGAACTGCGGCGGCTGGCGCAGTGGTTGCCCGACGATGGGCTGCTGCCGGTCGACGGCGGGGCCGAGGGGGAGTCGTTGCGAGCGCTGGACGTCACGCCGTGGCCGGATCGTCCGATCCGATCGCTGTTCCGGCCGGCGGTGATCGCGGCCGAGCTGGCCCGGTTGGATGCCGAACAGGGCGACGACGGCGGGTGGTCGGTCGATTTCGACAGCTACTCACCGGCCGCGGCGCTTGAGTGGCGCGGTTACGCTACGGTGCGAGCGGTGGCGGTGTTGCTGCGCAACTCGGCCTGATCCTGTCGGTTACTGAAGGGGAATCGTGTCGTACAGCTATCTGGGGACGATGAGGACCCGGCCCGGCCGGCGGGACGAGGTGGCTGGCGCGCTGGCTGGGGGCGCCGCCGCACTGGCCGAGCTCGGCTGCCTGACGTATCTGGTGAGTCGGGACGTCGACGATGCCGATCTGGTAGTGGTGTTCGAGGTGTGGACGAGCAAACAGGCGCACGACGATTCGCTCACGGTGCCGGCAATCCGGGAAGCGATAGCGGCAACCATGCCCCTGCTGACCGGCGAATTCAGCGGTCGTGAGCTGGAACTGGTCGGCGGCCTCGGGCTGTGAGCGGTCACCACGCATGACGGGGTTGCTCGGGCCGGTCGAGGTTCGTGAGCTGGCAGGTCGACTCGGCCTGAGACCGACCAAGACGCTCGGCCAGAACTTCATGCACGACCCGAACTCGATTCGGCGGATCGTGCGTGATGCCTCATTGGAACAAGGCGAATCTGTGTTGGAGATCGGCCCTGGGCTCGGCTCCCTGACGCTCGGCCTGCTCGAGGCCGGGGCCAGGGTGACCGCGGTCGAGATCGATCCGCGGCTGGCGGCCGAACTTCCGGTCACGGTCGGTCGGCAGTTGCCGGAGCGGGCGGACGCGCTGACTGTGGTCGAGGCCGACGCGCTGCAGGTGCGGGCACTGCCCGAGCCCCTGCCGACCGCGTTGGTGGCGAACCTGCCGTACAACATCGCTGTTCCGCTGCTGCTCAACCTGATGGCCGCCCTACCGTCGTTGCGGCACGGCCTGGTGCTGGTGCAGCTCGAGGTGGCGGACCGGCTGGCTGCGCCGCCGGGGTCCAAGGTCTACGGGGTGCCGAGCGCCAAGCTCGCCTGGTACGGACCGTCCCGGCGGATCGGGGTGGTGCCGCGGACGGTGTTCTGGCCGGTCCCCAACGTCGAGTCCGGCCTGGTGTCGTTTCAGCGGGACGGGGTGGTCCGGGGCGATCGGGATCAGGTCTTCACAGTGATCGACAGGGCATTCGCGCAGCGACGCAAGATGCTGCGATCGGCGCTCGCCACCTTGTTCGGGTCATCCGCCCGGGCCGAGCAGGCGCTGCTCCGGGCCGGGGTCGACCCGACCGCGCGTGGTGAGACGCTGGACATCGACGCGTTCGTGCGGATTGCCGAGGTCTTGGGCCAGTAGGGCCGAACCTCAGCTGCGGCCGTCGAACAGGCTGGTCACCGAGCCGTCCTCGAAGACCTCCTTGATCGCCCGGGCGATCATCGGCGCGATCGAGATCACCGTGAGTTTGTCGAACTGTTGCTCCGACCGGATCGGCAGCGTGTTGGTCACGATGACTTCCCGGACCCGGCTGTTCTTGAGCCGGTCGGCCGCCGGTTCGGAGAAGATCGCGTGGGTCGCGGCGATGATGACGTCGGCGGCACCGTTGTCATAGAGCAACTCGGCGGCCTTCACGATGCTGCTGCCGGTGTCGATCATGTCGTCGGCCAGGATGCAGACCCGGCCGGCCACCTCGCCGACCACCCGGTTGGCGACCACCTGATTGGGCACGCTGGGATCACGGGTCTTGTGGATGAAGGCGATCGGCGCGCCCCCGATCCGGTCGGCCCACTGTTCGGCGGCCCGGACCCGGCCGGTATCGGGCGAGACGATGGTGAGGTTGTCCGAGGCGTAGGTCTTGGAGACGTACTCGGCCAGCAGCGGCAGGGCGAACAGGTGGTCGACCGGCCCGTCGAAGAAGCCCTGGATCTGCGCGGTGTGCAGGTCGATCGACATGATCCGGTCGGCACCGGCCGTTTTGAGCAGGTCGGCCATCAGCCGGGCCGAGATCGGTTCCCGGCCGCGGTGCTTCTTGTCCTGCCGGGCGTAGGGGTAGAACGGCGCGACCACGGTGATCCGCTTGGCGGAGGCCCGTTTGAGGGCGTCGACCAGGATCAGCGTCTCCATCACCCACTGGTTGATGGGGGTGGTGTGCGACTGGATGACGAAGGCATCGGAACCGCGGACCGACTCCTCCGGCCGGACGAAGATCTCGCCGTTGGCGAAGTCGTACGCGGCCATCGGGGTCACCGTCGTGCCCAGGTGCCCGGCGATCTCGGTCGCGAGTTCGGGAAAGGCCCGGCCGGAGAAGAGCGTCATGCTCTTGCGTCCGGCTAGCTCCAGGTTGCTCATGACTGGCTGCTCCCGCGGTCGTCGCTCGGCTGGGTTTCCGTCGGTACTGATGGTGGTTCCGGTGATGCTGAACGTTGTTGGGCGCCGGCGGCCAGAGCGGCCTCGGCGGCAGCGGTGCCAGCGCGTCTGCGCAACACCCAGCCTGCCACGTTGCGCTGGTATCCGCGTGCCACTCCGAGCGCACCGGGAGGAACATCACTGGCGATGACCGATCCGGCGGCGGTGTAGGCCCCGTCGCCGACGTTGACCGGGGCCACGAACATGTTGTCGGCCCCGGTGCGGGCGTGGCTGCCGATCGTCGAGCGGTGCTTGTTGACCCCGTCGTAGTTGACGAAGACGGTGGCGGCGCCGATGTTGGTGTGCTCGCCGATGGTGGCATCACCGACGTAGCTCAGGTGCGGCACCTTCGTGCCGACGCCGATCTCGGCCGCCTTCAGTTCGACGTAGGTGCCGATATGAACCTGGTCGGCCAGCTCGGTGCCCTGGCGCAGGTAGGCGAACGGGCCGACGGTGACCCCGGCACCGACCCGGGCCTGCTTGGCCACCGTGCGGTCGAGCACGCTGCCTTCGCCGACGACGGTGTCGGTCAGGGTGGAATCCGGTCCGATCACCGCCCCCGCCGCGATCTCGGTGCGGCCGTGCAGTTGGACGTTCGGCTGGATCGTGGCGTCGGCGGCGATGCTCACGCCGGCGTCGATCCAGGTGGTGGCGGGGTCGATGATGCTGACGCCGGCGCGCATGTGTTCCTCGGTCAGGCGGGCGTTGTAGCTGCGGTGGGCGGCCGCGAGCTGAATCCGGTCGTTGACCCCGGCCGTCTCCAAGGCCGGGGCGAGCTGAGCGACGACGGTGCGGCCTTCGGTGACGAAGATGGTCACGACCTCGGGCAGGTACTCCTCGCCCTGGGCGTTGTCCGTGCTGAGGCGCCGGACGGCGTCGTCGAGCAGGTGGGCGTCGAAGGCGTAGACGAGTGCGGACACCTCGGCGATCTGCAGCTCGGCCGGCGAGGCATCTTTGTGTTCGACGATTCTGCTTACGTTCTCGGGGTTCTGATCATCCCGGATGATCCGGCCGTAGCCGGTCGGGTCGGCCACGATGCTGGTCAGGACGGTCGCCGCGGCACCGGAGGCGGTGTGCTGATCGAGGACGCGGGCCAGCGTGCCGGGGGTCAAGAGCGGCGCGTCGCCCGGGATGACTAGCACGGTGCCATCGACCGGTCCGGTGGCGGCTACCTTGTCCAACGCCACCCGCACCGCGTGGCCGGTGCCGTTCTGCTGGTCCTGGACCACGGGCTGGGCGTACGGGGCGATGTCAGCCAGGTGGGCCTGGACCTCGTCGCGCCGATGGCCGATCACAACCGCCGTGGTGTCGGGCTGGAGTGGGGCCACCGCGGCCAGCGCGTGCCCGAGTAGCGAGCGCCCGGCGAAACCGTGCAGCACCTTCGGGGTGGCCTGTGACTTCATGCGGGTGCCCTCGCCCGCAGCCAGTACGACGACGGTCAGCGGCGGGCGCGCTGCAGGAGCGGTCACGGTGCCGAGCCTAATAGGTAGGCCGGCCAGGTCGGTTCCCGGCCTGTGGACAAGCACAGCCCGGATTGTCGCCTGTGGATAACTTTGGAGGCTTGTCGGGATTTCTGATTAACGTCTCCGGCCATGATCAGCACCACCTCGAGTTTCCCTGTGCCAGCCAGCGCGGTCGAGAATCGCCCGTTGCCCTCGGCCGATTCGGCGATGGCTCGGCTCTCGGCGGCCCGCGCCGCGGCAGTGGCGAACGAACTGCGCCGGGTCCAAGGGGTGCTTGTGGGTGCGGTGGCCCGCGATGGCTGGAGCGGGCCGGCGCGGTTGGCCTTCGCCGCCGAGATGCACCAGCGGGTGTCGGTGCTGGACCCGGTGATCCAGCGCTACGACGGCTACGCGGCCGCCCTGCAGTCCTACGCCAGTGGGCTGTCCTTGCTCGAGCCGAGGTTGGCGGCGCGGCGGGCGCCACCGGGTCCGGACGGCAGCACTGGGCCGGATCCATCGTTCGAGCAGGCCTGGCAGGACTGGGACTCCCTGCGCCGGCGGTGCCAGCAGGCGCTCTCGGTCGCCGGCCGGATCGGGGCCGACCGGCACGGTCTCTCGGCCCTGTGGCATGCGGTCGAGCATGGTGCGCACGAGGCACTGGAGCACGTGAGCCTGAAGGACCTGTCGAAGGTCCTGTCCGATCTCGGCGAGGTCTTGCTCGTGGCCGGCCTGGTGCTGTCGGTGGTGTTTCCCCCGGCCGCCGGGGTGGTGTGGATCGCGCTCGCCGTGGTGTCGACCGCCCAGTTGGCCGTCGACAGCGTGCGGGTCGCGCGTGGCGAGAAGGGTGTCGGCTGGGGTGATGTGGCCTGGGACGCGGTCGGAGTGCTGCCGCTGGGCAAGATGTTCCGCGGTGCCAAGACGGCAGCGGAGTGCAGCCGCCTGATCGAGAACCTTCCCGAGGAAGAACGGGTATCTCGAATCGTGCCCGGCGGATTGATGGCCCACGAAGGAACTGCCACCACACGTGGTCACCTGCTGCTCAAGCACGTCCGCAGGAGCAAGCGGTTCTTGATGGCGAGGTTCAAGCATGAGCCATACCTTCAGTGGTCATCGAGCTTTAAAGACCGTAGAGCAGCAGAAAGAGCCTCGTCGTGGTTACTTGAAAAGCACGACCCCACGGTTCAAGCTTGGTTGCATAACCCGACAAAAACGCTTGTACTGGAAGATGATTTCGGTTCACACGTAGGCAGGAGCTACGCAAAGGACGGCACAATGGTCAAGGCGACCAAGCTGCGGCTGGTGCTGGTACCTGAGAAAACAAAGTTGGGCTACAACATCAAGACAGGGCATCCAACCGTATGAGCAACTATCCGCTGCTACAGCAATATTTGAATGGCTATCTCTATCAGGGTTACCCCGACGAATACGGCGATGAATGGGGAGCGTTGGCCGATTTCGTCAACGGTGACCCCGCCGACGTGTCCGCATTGCAGAGGGAGATCGCCCGGCTGCTCCAATCCAATGCCACCGAAGCCGAGATCTCGCACGTGATCCTTGAAGAGATCCGGGCAAATGTAGACGTCACCCAGGCTGGCCTTCGGTGGCGGGATTGGCTGACGCGGGTGTCGGATGAGGCGGGTCGGCTGGCGGCGCATCCGGGCGCGGCTTGACGCCGAATACACCGCCCAATGAACGGTGATGCTTCGAGGGCGTCAGCACAGGTGTGCTGACTTCTGCGAGGCAAAGAGCGCGCGCGAAACCTGAGAGTTCGCGCAGAGGAGCAAGCCTCCCAACGTCATCGGACGGTGCGATGACGGTCGGAAAGCAACTACTTGTCGCAGAAGCTGAGCGACCCTCCGCCGGGCCAGAACTACGGTCGCCAGAGTTCCAGCTGCGGCACGTCCGGGGTCTCGAAGCCGAGAACCTGGCCGTAGAAGGACAGTTCGGCCTCTCGAGATGCGATCTGGTTCGCCGCCTGCCGAAACCCATGGGACTCGTCGGGGAACAACAGGTACGCGTGCGGAATCCCCTTGCGCACCATGGCATCGCGGAACAACTCAGCCTGCTCCGGCGGTACCACCGGATCCAGCAGCCCCTGCAACAACAACACCGGACACGACAGCCCATCCACGTTGTTCAGCGGCGAACGGTCGGCGTACAGCGGCGACGGATAGGGCCCGATCAAGCCGAACGGATACTGCGATTCGAAGTCGTGCGTGTTCTCCAGCAGCTTGGTCAGATCGGCGATGCCGTAGTAGGACACGCCACAGGCGAACACATCAGTTCCGGTGAGCGCGGCCAGCACGGTGAACCCACCGGCCGAGCCACCAGAGATGGCCAGCCGTGCCGGGTCGGCCAGCCCGGCCGCGACCAGCCCCTGCACCGCAGCGACCGTGTCCTCGACGTCGACGACGCCCCACTGCCCGCGCAGCCGGTTGCGGTACTCGCGCCCGTACCCGGTCGATCCGCCGTAGTTGACGTCGATCACACCGATCCCGCGACTGGAGAAGTACGCGATTCCCAGGCTCATCGCCGGGAACGCCTGCGAAGTCGGTCCGCCGTGCACGTTCACCACGTACGGCGGCAACTGCCCTTCCGGACCAGCAAAATCTCGATTGAACGGCCGGTACACGATGGTGTGGACATCCCGGCCACCCGGACCTTGGAAGGTCATCATCTCGGCCTCGGGCAGGTACCCGTCCGCCGGCCAGGTGTCCACACCCAGCCGTACGTCGGTCAGGATGCCGGTCCGCAGTTCCAACTGCCGGACCCCGGCCGGGGGGCGCCGGCGCAGGACATCAGCACCATTCCGTCCGATGCGGCCGTCAGCGAGATCATTCCGACGTCGGCGAGTTCGATATCGAGCAACTCACCCGACTTCGGATCGAGGATTGCCAATGTATTGCTGCCGAAAGATCGAACGGTCAGCAGCCGACCGTCCGGCAGGACCGCGTACCAGTGCAGGCCCAGCACCCACATCGGGTCACCGAAATCAGCGGCCATCGGGTGCAGCGCGATCGGCTCGCCGGCCAACGGCACCCGGTACAGATTCCAGAAGCCAGTCCGGTCGCTGATCGCGTAGAGGCTTTCATCGTCGACCCATTCCGGCTGCAGGACCGACTCCGCTGTCGAGCCCAACAGTGCCTGCCAGGTCGGCACGACACCGTCGACCACCTCGCCGACCCGCAGCTCCGTCCCGTCCCAGGGCATCTGCGGGTGATCCCAGGCGATCCAGGCCAGTTTCGTGCCGTCCGGCGAGAGCCGCGGATGGGCCACGAAGTTCGAGCCACCGACGATCGAGCGCACCGCCGGTGACCCGTCCAGCGCCACCGCGCAGATGTCCCGGGTGATCGCGCCGTCCTCGGCATGCGCCTCCCGGACACACCAGATCTCGCCACCGACCAGCAGCGGATCGGCATAGCGGAACGGCCCTTCCGGCGTCAGCGGCCGGGGTTCGTCGGCACCGGGAGCCAGCCGGTACAGGCGCTGATCGGAGAATTCGGCGAACACCAACGAGCCGTCGGGCAGACCGAGCCAGGACGCACCGCCGTACTCGTGCACCCGAGTGCGGGCGTTCCAGGGGGGCGGCAGCACGTCCTGGGGTGTGCCGTCCGAGGCCACCCGCCGGACGGCCTGACGACCATTCTGGTTGGGCCGGGACTCGACCCACCAGATCTCATCGCCGACGAACGACCCGCTGCCGACCGGATGTCCGGAGGCGGCCAGGTCGGATGCGGTGATCGGGGTACGCCAGCTTCCGAAAGGTGCGACAGTCACCCGCCGATCATGCCTGATCGGCCGGGTCGGCTCCCTCGAACCCGTGCTGGCGCCAGGCCTCGTAGGCCGCCACCGCCGCCGAGTTCGAGAGGTTCATCGAGCGGCGGCCGGCCAGCATCGGAATCCGGACCCGGCCGGTCACTCGCGGATCGGCCATGACCTCCGCCGGCAACCCGGTCGGCTCGGTGCCGAACAGCAGGACGTCACCGGGTTCGTAGCTGACGTCGGTGAACCGTCGTTCGCCCCGGGCGGTGAATGCGAAGACCCGGGCGCCGTCCCAGGCCGCCCAGGCCGTGGCCAGGTCGTCGAAGACGGTGACCGAGGCCAGGTCGTGATAGTCCAGGCCCGCTCGGCGCAGCTTGGCGTCGGACAGATCGAAGCCGAGCGGTCCGATCAGGTGCAGCTCGAACCCGGTGCCGGCCACCATCCGGATGGCATTGCCGGCGTTCGGGGCGATCTTGGGTTCAAGGAACGCGATCCGGAACATGTCGTCGATGATCTCAGCCCGGCTGCACCACCATGACCAGGCGGTTGCGGGCGGCCACATACCGCAGATCCCGAACCTGGTCGGCCGGCGGCGGCTCGTCGAACTCCAGCGACAGGTAACGATCGACATCGGCCTCATCCGGTCGGGGCAACAGCCGCATCCGGGTCCAGTCGGGATCGCTGGCGATCAGATCCCGGCGGAACTCCAGCACCTCCACACAGGCAGGCAGCTCCGGCAGCTCGGCTGCCGCGGAGTGGAAGAGCAGGCGATAGGACACGCCTCAGCCGACCTTCGGGGCCCAGCCGGGCTTGGTGATCAGGCAGAACGGATGCCCGGCCGGGTCGGCGTACACCGCATGGAACTCGCCATCGTTCGGCAGCCGTCGTGCCCCGAGTGACACCACCCAGCCATCGGCGGCAGCGAGGTCATCGACCATGAGGTCCAGGTGCAGCTGCTGGCCCGGCGATCCGGACGGCCAGAGCGGCGGCAGGTAATGCTCGATCGGCTGGCAGGCGAGGCCGGAACTGTGGTCGTTCTCGGCCACCACGACCCAGTCCGGCGACCGGTAGGTGATCGGGAACCCCAACAGGGCCGAATAGAACTCAGCCAGCTCGTCGGCATCGGCACAGTCCAGCACGACGTGGTGCATTCGGGCCCGCATCTCGCCATTGTGGCCCGGGCCGCAACCCGCGCACCACGCGCGGCGCAGCCGGATCGCCCGATGAGGCAGACTTCCAGGCATGCCGGAAACCGTAGAGATCGGCCTCGGACGCGAGGCGCGCCGTGGATATGCCCTCGACGATGTGGCGCTGGTGCCGACCAGGCGCACCCGAGGTTCCTCGGTGGTGTCCACCAGCTGGCAGATCGATGCACACACCTTCGACCTGCCCCTGGTCGCCGCGCCGTCCGACGCGGTCGTCTCGCCCACGACCGCCCTGGAGATCGAACGATTGGGCGGACTGGCCGTGCTCAACGGCGAGGGTCTGTGGACCCGCTACGAAGATCCGTCCGAGGTGCTGGCCGCGATCACCGACCCGGCCGGCTGCAGCACCGAGAAACTGCAACGGATCTATGCCCAACCGGTCTCGGCCGATCTGGTGACCCGGCGGATCAGTGCGTTGCGCGAGGCCGGGGCCCGGGTCGCAGTCCGGCTGTCCCCGCAGCACACTGCGATGTTGGCCCCGGCCGCGGTCAAGCTGGTCGACGTGCTGGTCATCCAGGGCACCATCATCTCGGCCGAGCACGTGGGCAGCCCGGACAGCGGTGCCCTGAACCTGAAGACCTTCATCGCCGACCTGGACATCCCGGTCGTGGTCGGCGGCGTGACCAACTACCAGACCGCGCTGCACCTGATGCGGACCGGGGCGGCTGGCGTGATCGTCGGCTACGGGGCGCACAGCGGGTCGACCACGCACAGCGCACTCGGCATCGATGTGCCGATGGCGACCGCGATCGCCGACGCGGCCGCAGCCCGCCGGGCCTACCTGGACGAGACCGGCGGCCGCTACGTCCACCTCATCGCCTACGGGGACATGACCTGCGGCGGTGACATCGCCAAGGCGCTGGTCTGCGGGGCGGACGCGGTGATGCTGGGAGAGCCGTTGGCCCAAGCGGCCGAGGCACCCGGCGGTGGACGCTACTGGGACCCGACCGCATCGCATCCGAGTATTCCCCGATCCGCACTGGTGGATCTCGGTCTCGATCCTGAGGACCGGCCGTCGCTGGAAGAGGTGCTGGTCGGTCCCACCGCGGACCCCAGCGGCGAGCGCAACCTGTTCGGTGCGGTTCGCCGGGTGATGGGCAAGTGTGGCTACTCCTCGGTCAAGGAGTTCCAGAAGGCTGAATTGATCGTCACCGCAAGGTAAAAACCGATCGGCACCGCAAGGCGAAAAGCCGCCCGTCAGGTGCGACAACAACACCTGACGGGCGGCTGGCCTACTTCAGAACAGCGACTACGGGTTCAACGTGACCGTGAACGTCGAGGTCGTGTTCTGCACGTTCACATCGTCGTTGCTGAACGTGGTGTGGTTGAACGTCGCCGATCCGACGGCTGGACCCTGACCTGTTTCGGCGGACGGATTCGCCCAGATCGCATAACCGGATTTGGCGTCGTAGGCATCGCCGGTGTGGTGCGCCCCGCTGATCGACACGTTGGTGAAGACGGTGTCGGTGACGGGGTTCTGTGCGGTGCTGCCGACGTAGTTGGTCTGGAACATCACGCCGGTGTAGGTGGGATCGATGATGTCGACGTTCGACACCCGGATCCCCTGGAACGCCTTCGACGCCGAGAAGCACCAGATGGCCGGGAATGATTGGCCGCCCCAGAAGTGACCCCCGTCGCGAACCAGTGATGCGTTCGAGATCGTGGTGGCCTGGGTACCGAACCCCTGGAACGGATAGCCGAAGTCCAGCGAACTGATGGTGACGCCGGCATAGGTCAACGTGTCGGCAACGTACAGGTTGGAAAACGTGTTGTTCTCGCCGCCGTACACCGCAATCCCGGCCGCCCGCCAGGTCAGCAGCGAGGTCAGGTTGGTGAAGTTGTTGCCGGACAGGTCCGCGGAGTTGTGGTCCTGGGCGGCGAACAGCGCGAACGAGTCGTCCCCGGTCGTTCGAGATTCGTCATTGCTGACCGTGTTGTTCTGGCTGCCGTTGTTCAAGTTCACCCCGTCGGCCCAGGTGTCACGGATCCGATCGTTGGTGATGGTCAGGTTCGAGACGTGGGTGCCCCAGACGAAGCACACGGTGTGCTCGGCCCAGATGTTGTCGATCGTGACGTTCGAGACGTCGGTCAGGTCGAACACCTTGCCTGGACCGTCCTGGCGGATGTTGTAGTTGCCCCAGAAGGAGAATCCGGAGAACGATGACCCGTTGGCGCTCGATTGCACCCCGAAGCCGGCGTCGGTGTTCGTCTGGTCGGTCGGGGCGAAGAACTGGGTGTACCAGGGTCCCGCTCCGACCACCTTGATCGCCCGGCCGTTGACCTGGAACTTGTAGGACGTGGTGTACGTCCCGGCCGGTAGATAGACCCCGAGCTTGGTGCTGTCGTTGGCCGCCGCCGTCAGCGCATCCTGAACGTTCTGCTGGGTGAACCCGGTCGGTACCACGTACTTGGTGGCATCGGGGTTGGCGATCGGCGCGACCTGTTCGAGGTTGATGAAGTCGATCGCGTAGGTCGTGGTGTTACCGCTGTCCTTCTGCAGCTTGATGGTGTGACCGGCCGCCACCGTGGACGGGAGCATGACGTGCGCCTCGTCGTAGATGTGGCGCTGGGTACCGGGCTGCGGCGAGTTCGACGGCGAGGTCTCGTCACCGTAGACCCAGGAGTATTTCGCGGTGAGGTTCAAGGTAGCGACCTGCGAGCCGTCCACCCAGACGTCCAAGGTGGAATCCGGACCGTCCGGGATCGAGTACCGCACCACCAGGGTGTTGGTCGAAGCCTTGGTCGTCCACTGGACGTACGAGCCGGTCGAGTTCAGCGTGACCGCCTTGCGGCCGGACGCCTCACCGGCCACGTCGCCGATGCTGCGGTTCGGTCCGACCACTGCGGCCCCGCCGCCGGTGGTGCCGTCCTCGGCCTCGTACATGTCGTAGGGCATGTGTGCGCCGCGACCGACGAAGACGGCTTGGCTGACCGTGTTGTTGCTTTGTTTGACGGTCAGTTCGTTGGCGTCGACCGCCACCGCGACCTTCAGCGTGTAGTTGCCGTTGACCGCGGTCCAGCTGCCGAGGGTGATCGGAGCGGTGCTGGCCCCGGCCGCGATTGCCCCGGTGTAGGAAGCGGAAAGTGTCTTCACCGTGGCCCCGGAGCTGTCCAGCAGGGTCAGCGTCAGAGCGTGCGATCCGCTGGCCGAGGCGATGGTGCCCTGGTTCTTGATTGCCGCGGTGAAGGTGACCGTGTTACCAGCGGCCGGGTTGGTCGGCGAGTACGACACCGACACCGGCAGCAGGTCCGAAGAAGATACTGCCGCGACGACGAGCGAGGTCGGGTTGGTGTAGTTGTTGTTCGTCTCGTTGCTCTCGATGATCGCTCCTGCCTCGTCCACCTTGGCGGTGAGCGAGTACGAGCCGGCGTTCTGCGCACCGATCGAGGTCGACACGACAGCGGATGCCCCGGCGGCCAAGGCGGAAACCGCAGCGGTGCCGACCTTGGTGGTGCCGAGGTAGAAGTTCACCGAGCTGGCCGGGGCGGCCACCGCGCCGGCGTTCTTGACCGTGGCCGAGGCGGTGATGCTGTCGGTCTCGACCGGGGCGGTCGGGGTCCACGAACTACCGGTGATGGTCAGGTCCGGGTTCGGCGCGGGCGTGCCGAAGATCTGGAACTCGGCCACCTGCCCACCGGGGGCCCCGCTGTTGCTGGTGATCGAGAGCTCGACGTCGGCCACCCGGCCGGTCACCGGGATGGTGACCGAATTGCCACCCGAGGCCGGATTGAAGGTGTAGGCCGTCGGAGAGGTCAGGGCGGTGAAGGTCGAGGCGCTCTGTTCCCGGCCCAACACCTGGATGGTCTGGGTCCGGCTCGACCAGGAACTGTCCGGGTTGAGCTGCACCACCACCGAGCTGAGATCGGTGTTCGCACCGAGCTTGACGGTCAGCGTCGATGGATACGAAGCGCCCTCGAAGTAGGTGGTGCGGTCACCGTCGTTGGCATTGGTCGGGGCGTAGGTGAAGGTCTGGGCCGAACCGGTGATCGGTTTGCCCAGCGCGAGGTTGGTGGTTCCGCCACCGGACCCGGCCCGGGTGACCGTGTTCGAGGCCGGGCTGACGTTACCGGCCGCGTCCCGTGCGGTCACGTAGTAGGAGACCGTTCCGGTGCCCGCGCTGGTGTCGGAGTACGACGTGCCAGTGACCGTGGTCAGGAGTGCGCTGTTGCGGTAGATGTTGTAGCCGGTCACGCCGACGTTGTCCGTCGAGGCGGTCCAGGTCAGGTTCAGGTTGCTGCCCGACACTGCGTAGGTGAGGTTGCCCGGCGCGGTCGGTGCCGTGGTGTCACCCGCGCTCGGCCCGTAGACCTCGAGCTCGGACAGCTGCCCGGCCGGCCAACCGGTGTTGCCGGTGAGGTTGAGGCGGACGTAGCGGGTCGGCAGCGCGCTGAAGTTGATCGTCACGGTGTTGCCGGTGGCCGGGTCGAAGGTGTAACCGGTCGAGTTCACCGTGGTCGCGAAGGACGATCCGGTGGTCGAGGTCTGAACCGACAGGGTCTCGGTCCGGCTCGCCCAGCTGGTCGCCGGCGGTAGTTTGAGCACCACTTGGTTGACCGAGACCGACGAGCCGAGGTCGACCTGGACCCACTGCGGGAAGGCGTTGTTCTGGCTCTCCCAGTAGGTGTTGCTGTTGCTGTCGGTGACGTTGGAGGCCGGGTAGACGTCGGTGAAGCTGCTGGCGGTGGCAGCCTTGCCGGCCGCCAGGTCGGTGCCGGCGGCGGTGGCCGGGGCGCTCGATTGCCAAGCGGTGAAGCCGACGGCCAAGGCGGCCGCGACCACGACCCGCAGGGCGAGATGTCTGGTGCGCATTGCGTTCCTTCCTCGGGGGATGTGCACGTGCTGGGTGAACTGGTGTTCAGCGGTGGTGCTGGTGCCCCCGAGGCCGGGTGTCGCCTGACTCCGATGTGCCGTCGGAGGTGCAGTCAGGCGTCAAATTTCTATCTAGCGTCTAAAAATCCCGCAAGATGATCGACTTATTGCAATCGAGTGGCCAAAGATTACAGTCGGGCTCCGTCGAGGTCAACGGGCAGGAGCCACCGATTTTGCGAGTTTGGTCGGATTGACCGCGAGTCTGGATATCGACCCGGTCACGTCGGGGCCCGAGCTCGCCACTTCGGCTTGAGCGTGACCGGTGGCGCGCGCACACTATCCAGGTGCTGCTGGCACTCGTCGTGCTCTTTCTGCTCTCGTTGCCGCTGCTGGCCCGGGTGTCCTCCCGGCTCGTCCGCCGCCTCTGGGACCGGTATGAGGAGCAGAACGCGCCACCGATGATGCTGGAGCCGCCGATCGAGCGGGTGACCAGCGACCTGAGACGCCTGCGGTACCGGCTCGAGCTGCGAGAGAACGTGCCGGGGACGACCGGCAAGGGTATGAAGATGGGTGCGCTGCGGCGGGCCTACGTCGAGGTGTTGTGCACGGCCTGCCGACAGCTCGACGTCCGGCCGCCCCGTCAGTTCGGTCAATTGCAGACCCCACTCGCCGAGATCTACCGGGTCGAATGCGAGCTGCGCGAGCGCGGACTGGACGTCCGGCGGCCCGATCTGGGCGATCGCGCCGCCTGACTCGCCGGCCTGGGCGTTGGACCGGGAGAAAGTGGCCGAGCAACCGCAACCTAAGTCCGGGTTGACCGCATCTGCTTGGGTAGGACAAGCAGTACGGACGAAGGGAGCTGGACCATGCGGGTACGAACCGCCACAGCGGTCGTTGCGGGCTTGATCGCATTGGCCGGGTGTGCGTCGTCAGCCGAACAGGCGAGCCCGGGTGGGGGCGGCAGCAACGGACCGGCCGCGCCATCGGGTGGAGTGCAACCGGGCGGACCGCAATCGGTCGGCACGACCACCGGCCCGAGCATCGGCAGCACCGCCAGCGCGCCGGCAGTACCCAGTGGCCTGGCCAAGGCGGCCGCGGCGACCTGCCCGACCAGCACGTCGGTCGAGGGAACCGACCTACCCGGGGCCCAGGCGGTGCCGGCCGGCGTTGCGGTTTCCTTCGTACTTCGCTGCAAGATCCTCTCACCCGGAGGCACGCCGACCACTCTGGTCGCCGAACGATCGACCAGCAGCACCGCCGCACTGGTGAAGTCGCTGCAGGCACCGTCGCAGCCGCGGGCCAAGGTGGTCTGCCCGTTGAACCTGGCCCAGCTGCCTTACTTCGCGCTGGTGATGCCGGACGGCAAGGTGCTGGTGCCCAAGATTCCGTTGAACAACTGCGGCAAGGCGCAGAGCGACGTGATCACGGCGCTGAACACCCTGCAGTTCAGCCAGATCTCCAGCCGCGCACTGAAGTAGTCACAGCCAGTCCTTGCGCTTGAACACCACCACCAGGATGCTGCACAGCGCGACGATGACGGCCAGACTGGTCAGGAAACCGGCGTGGTGGCCGAAGCCGGGATAGGGCACGTTCTGGCCGTAGAACCCGGTGACCGCGGTGGGAATCGCGATCAAGGCGGTGTAGGACGTCAGCTTCTTCATGATGCTGTTGAGCCGGGCGTCCTGCAGTGACAGGTTGGTCTCGAACACCGAGGTGACCATGTCACGCAACGACTCGGTCCACTCCGCGGCCCTCAGCACGTGGTCGTACAGGTCCTCGTAGTACGGCCGCAGGTGCGGGTCCAGGTCGATGTCGCGACGCATCAGGGTGTTCACCACCTCGCGCATCGGTAACACCGCCCGCCGGGCGTGCACCAGCGACTTGCGCAGGGTGAACGTCCGGCGCTGGACCTGGTGCACCCTGGTGTCCTGGTCGAACAGGATGTCCTCCAGGCTCTCGATCTCGTCGTCCAACGCCTGGACCACGTCGAAATGGGTGTCGACCAGCACGTCCAGCAGCCCCCAGGCCAGGGTTCGGGTGCCACACGCGATCAGATCGGCGTTGTCCTGCCACCGCTGGACGACAGCGTCGACGTCGCGCCAGGAGCTCGAGTGGACGGTGACGAAGGCCCGTTCGAGCACGAACGCCGACACCTGGTCGTCCTCGAGTTCGCCGGTTTGCCGGTTCAGGGAAAGGGCATACGCGGTCAGAAAGGTGTGCGTCTGGTAGCGGCTTACCTTCGGCCGTTCGTAATGGGCCACCGCGTCCTCGATCGCCAGCGGGCTCAACGACAGCTCGTCGCTCAGCCGCTCCAACAGCTCCGGATCGGGATCGGTCAGGTCGGCCCAGATCAGGTAGCCGTCCTTGTCGATGTATTCGGAGATGTCTTCGAAGGGGAAGTTCTCCTGTTCCAGCACGCCGTCGTGCCAGAGCATGGTGCGCCACGCGGATTCAGTCACGCTGGCCATAGTGCGGCATCGCTCGACGAGCGGGCACGCTGACACCTCCGTACGGTCTGCAGCTGTGACCGAACTTCCTGATCTGAGCGGACGTCGGGCGCTCGTGACCGGGGCCAACTCCGGGGTCGGCTATCCCACCGCCCGGGAACTGGCCCGAGCCGGGGCCGCGGTGTTGTTGGCCTGCCGAAATCCGGAGCTCGGTCACGCCGCAGTGACTCGGCTGCGGTCAGAGGTTCCGTCGGCGTCGGCTGAGTTCGTGCCGTTGAACCTGGCCTCGTTGGCCTCCGTCAGCCGGTGTGCCGCCGGCATCGACGGGCCGGTGCATCTACTGATCAACAATGCCGGCGTGATGGCTCCTCGCACCTGGAAGCAGACCGAGGACGGCTTCGAGCTGCAGTTCGGGGTCAACCATCTCGGCCACTTCGCGCTGACCGGGCGGCTGTTGCCCCGGCTGCTCGAGGCCGGCGACGCCCGGGTGGTGACGGTGTCCTCGCTGGCCCATCGCAGCGGTGGTCGGGATGTGTTGTTCGCCAATCCGGCATCCAGTTACTCCCCGACCCATGCCTATGCCAATTCCAAACTGGCCAATCTGCTGTTCGCCCGGGAGCTGCAGCGGCGAGGCGGTGGAAGGTTGACCGCGACGGCGGCGCATCCCGGCATCTCGGCCACCAACCTGTTCCTCTCGACCGAAGGGCTGGGCGCCAATCCACTGCTGCGACTGCCGGGCCGGGCGTTCGGCCGGGTGGTGTTCCAGTCCGCGACGGCCGGGGCGCAACCCAGCCTGTACGCGGCGGTCCGAGCCGAACCAGGGTCCTACAGCGGACCCCAATGGCCCGGTGAGTTCCGGGGCCGACCCGGGCCGGCCGCGATGAGCCCGCTGGCTTCGGACGCCGAGCTGGCCACGCTGTTGTGGGACCTGTCCGAGGAGTGGACCGGCGTCTCGTTCCCGTGGTGAACGTGTGCCCGAGCTGGACCGGTCGGTCTTGGCGCAAGCGGCCCGTCAGCTTCTGGAAGAATGACGAGGGTGCAGACCGACACCGTCCTCGTCGTCGACTACGGGGCGCAGTACGCGCAGTTGATCGCCCGTCGAGTGCGTGAGGCGCGGGTGTATTCCGAGATCGTCCCGTCCTCCATGCCGCTGGTCGAGATGCTGGCCAAGCAACCGAAGGCGATCATCCTGTCCGGTGGCCCGTCCTCGGTCTACTCCGACGACGCTCCGGTGACCGACCCGGCCATGTTCGACGCCGGCGTGCCGGTCTTCGGGATCTGCTACGGCTTCCAGTCGATGACCCGGGCACTCGGCGGCGCTGTCGCGCACACCGGCGGTTCCGAGTTCGGTCGGACGTTGCTGCGGATCGCCCATCCGGGAGTGCTGTTCGGCGATCAGCCCGACGTCCGTCAGGTCTGGATGTCGCACGGCGACGAGGTGACGCGGGCGCCCGAGGGCTTCGTGGTCACCGGATCCTCCGACGGTGCCCCGGTCGCCGCGTTCGAGGACGTGACCCGGCGGCTGGCCGGGGTGCAGTTCCATCCCGAAGTGCTGCACACCGAGCACGGTCAGCAGGTGTTGGAGAATTTCCTTTACGACATTGCCGGTCTGGCCCCGACCTGGACCGACGCCAACATCATCTCCGATCAGGTCCAGGAGATCCGGGCCCAGGTCGGTGACCGGCGGGTGATCTGCGGTCTGTCCGGCGGGGTGGACTCGGCGGTCGCTGCCGCCCTGGTGCAACGGGCGATCGGCGAGCAGTTGACCTGCGTCTTCGTCGACCACGGCCTCCTGCGCGAGGGTGAGGCCGAACAGGTCGAGCAAGATTTCGTTGCCGCCACTGGAGTTTCCCTGAAGGTTGTCGATGCCAGGCAGCAATTTCTGGACGCGCTGGCCGACGTCGTCGATCCCGAGGACAAGCGGAAGATCATCGGCCGGGAGTTCATCCGGTCCTTCGAGCAGGCCGAACGCGAGCTGATCGAAGCCTCTGGTGACGGGCCACCGTTCGAGTTTCTGGTTCAGGGCACGCTGTATCCGGACGTGGTGGAGTCCGGTGGCGGTACCGGCACGGCCAACATCAAGAGCCATCACAATGTCGGCGGCCTGCCGGATGACCTGCAGTTCTCGCTGGTCGAACCGCTGCGAGCGTTGTTCAAGGACGAGGTACGCCGGGTCGGCCTGGAACTCGGGCTGCCGGAGGCGATCGTCTGGCGCCAGCCGTTCCCCGGTCCCGGGCTGGGTATCCGGATCGTCGGATCGGTGGACGCCGAGCGCCTGGCCATCCTGCGCCGGGCGGATGCGATTGCCCGGGAGGAATTGACCAAAGCCGGTCTGGATCGCGAGATCTGGCAATGCCCGGTGGTGCTGTTGGCCGACGTCCGGTCGGTCGGGGTGCAGGGCGACGGGCGGACCTACGGACACCCGATCGTGCTGCGACCGGTGTCGTCGGAGGATGCCATGACCGCCGACTGGACCCGGGTGCCGTACGAGACGCTGGAACGGATCTCGACCCGAATCACCAATGAAGTACGAGAGGTCAACCGGGTGGTGCTGGACGTGACGTCCAAGCCGCCGGGCACGATCGAGTGGGAGTAGTGGCGCCGGGCACCTGCCTGAGCCGCCTGACGCGATAGGTTTCTCCCCTTTTTATAAAGCAATTCGGAATGATGCCGATCTGCCGCCCGCACCGCCGGGCGAGATTGATCTTTCGGCGTTGAGCGAAACGCGGTTGGTCGATGTGCTGATCGAGCTGCAGCGGCAGCGATCCGCGTTGGCTGCACGCGAGGCTGTAGTCCTGGCGCTGATCAGCATTGGAGATTCCTCCGAGAAACGTTGGCTGGTCGAGGAGGTCGGCGCGGTGCTTCGGGTGTCGGGTGGGGTGGCGCGGGGGCGGCTCGCCTCGGCCGAACAGCTCGCGCTACGGCTACCGGGCACGCTATCCGCGCTGCGGGACGGCGAGCTCAACCCGGTGCAAGCCGGCACGCTGGCGCAGGGCTCGTTCCAGTTGCCCGACGAGCAGCTGCCCGCGTTCGAGGGCCCGGCTCCTCGCCCGCGCGGGCGGATCGACACGTGCGCTTCGTCGAGGCCGACCACGGCATGGCCTGGCTCCACGCGCTGCTCCCGGCTGTGGACGCCAAGGCGATCTACGCCCGGCGGTCACCGGCCAGCTTCTCGACTACGGCACCAGTCGCTACCGACCTCCTCGGCACCTGGCTGAGCACGTGATCGCCAGGGACGGCGAATGCACCTTCCCGTTCACTGCATCGTCGCCACCACAACGCCAAGACCGAGAACGGCTGGCGGCAATCCCGTGACCCGTCCTCCGGCGACACGACGTGGATCAGCCCGCAGCATCGTCGCTACCGCACCAGCCCACCGCAACGCTGGACCCATCCGACCAACCCCGGCACCACCGACCCGCCCTACTGACCGGCCGCCGGGCCGACCAGAGCTACTCGCCGGTCTCGCCGTCGACGTGTTCGCGGATCAGGTCGGCGTGCCCGTTGTGTCGGGCGTACTCCTCGATCATGTGGCACACGATCCACCGCAGGCTGGGCGAGCGACCGTCCGGCCAGATCTGCTTTGCCACAAAGCCCAAACCGTCCTCGGTGAGTGCTCGGGCGACCAAGGACCGGGACCGATCGACCGATGCTGACCAGAGTGCGAACAGGTCCTCGGCCGGATCGGTGGCGGCCGAGGACCACTCCCAGTCCGGCTCGGCGGCCCAGTCGACGGTGTCCCACGGAGCAACCTTGCCGTTGTCCCACAGCGTCCGGGAGAACCAGTCGTCCTCGTAGTAGGCCAGGTGTTTGAGCAGTCCGCCCAAGGTGATCGTCGACTCCGCCACCGTCACCCGGAGTCCTGGTGCGTCGACGCCCCGGCACTTCCAAGCCAGGGTGGCGCGTTGATAGTCCAGAAATCCCAGCAGCGTCGCGGCCTCGTCGCCGTCGATCGGCGGTTCCGGGCGGCCGTGTTCGTCCAGTTCGGTCATTGCTCGAACCCTAGGGCAGGCGGTCGACGAACGGGCGGCACACGACTGTCTGCAGTGCGAGTCCAAGACGTTACGTAACGGACAGTCGGTTTCCACATTCTCGAACCTAAGAATCAGTTATAGTTCCGGCGACCACTAGACTTAACGCTCGCTTGACGTAATCGGGCGAGTACGCGGAGGAACCACCCTTGATCCGTCGAATCGCACTCGCGACGGCTGCAATCACAGCAATTGCCCTCACTCCGGGCGTCGCCTGGGCCGCCCAGGCGAGCGCCGAAGCTTC
>CAZZZW010000004.1:0-34112 GCA_964658795.1 Phormidium nigroviride PCC 7112 | reverse complement strand
CGTCCTTGAGTGAGCGAGCAGTGACGTCGATCCGGACGAACGCGCCGATGGGCAGCAGCAGTGATCGGATCCGGCCCTGGCAGTGCACCTCGGCCACAGTGACCGTGTCGACCCGCTGTGTTTGTCCCGTGCAGGGAAGCTCGGTCGCCATACCCCGTCCCAGGCCGTGGCCGATCAGGTCGGTGGCCTTGCGGCCACCATCAGCCGGATCCACGTCGGCGTTGGCGGCATACCTGGCCCCGTCGGCCGCGGCGGCGGACGTGACCGACCGGACGTAGAACAGCGCCGCCACCTGGAGCACGCCCAGCAGCAGGAACACCAACAACACGCTGATCAGCACGAACTCGATGACGGCCGAGCCACGGTCGGACGGACCGCCGGTTCGGAGCGCTACTTGGTGCCGCCCGTCACCGAATCGATGGCGTCGTTGATCGCCCCGGTGATCCGGGACTTGAACACGCCGAAGATGACCACGACAAGCCCGGCCGACATGACGGTGATCATCACCCAACCCGGCACATCGCCGCGATCGTGCTGGTCGCCCCGAACCCGGTGCCTCAGGTCCAGAAACCGATTGCCGAACCAGGCTGCGGCGAGCTGCGCCTGAACCATCATGCATCCTCTCGTTGGCGAACATCATTACTTCGCAAGGGAAACCAGGGCGAGCAGACCCGGATAGAGTGCAAACAGAACGGTGACGGGCAGGATCAGGAACACCACCGGCACCATCATCTGCAGTTCTTTCTGGCCACCCGCCTCGAGCAGCGCGCGCTTGGCCGACTCGCGGACGTCGGTGGCTTGCGCGTGCAGTACGCCGGCCAGCGGCGTCCCGCGTTCGATCGCGACCACAAGACCGTGCGCGAACCGGGAGAACGCCTCCATGGTGCTGCGATCGGCGAGCGCCGAGAGGGCTTTGGTGATCGGAGTGCCGGCGCGCGCCTCGGCCAGGACCACGGACAGGTCTCGGGTGAGTTCACCACGAGTGAGCCGGCACACCCGTTGCAGCGCATCGATCGGGGACTCTCCGGCCACCACCGACAGAGCCATCAGGTCAGCGATCACGGGGAACTCGGCCAGCATCGCCTGCTCCCGTTGCCGCAGTTCGCGGCTGAGCAACCAGTCGCGCCCGAGGACACCGGTCACGCCGCCGATCAGGGCCGCGCCGACGGACAGCACGGGATCCACCCCGCCCCGCAGGGCCGTCACGATGATCATGCCGAGCGCACCGGCGATCAGACCGAGCGAACCCCACAGCACCTGCTCGACCCGGAACTCCTCCACCGTCGTAGCCGAGCCAAGTCCACCGAGTCGCCTACGCACGGATTCCGACCCGCCGATGAGCCGGTCCAACCAGCGCACCGCTGCTCGCAGCCCTGGACCGAAGAGTGCTCGCAACGATTGCGATCGAGTTCCGGATCCGGCGCTGGCCATCAGCCCGGACGGTGCTACCACCTCGGTGAGATAGGGCGAAATTCGATCGGACAATCGAACCGCGCGGAGCTTGGGTAGCCCGAAGATCGTGGTCAACGCTCCGAGAGCCAGCCCGAGGCCGAGCAGCGCACCGAACCAGGCGTTCATCGCAGCACCCTCGGTTCCTCGGGCAGTCTTCCGATCCGGAGCATGATGCGATACGCCAGCACGCACACGCCGGCGCCGATCGCGAGCAGCAGGACCCCACCGGAGGAGTCATAGCTGCGCAACGCGCTGGACTGGCTGCCGAGCAACAGCAGCACCAGCCACGGTGCGGCGACGGCCAATCGGGCGGCATTGACCGTCCAGCCTTGCCTCGTCTCCAGTTCGGATCGGGTGCGGGCGTCGACCCGCAACAGTTCGGACAGCGTGCGCAGGACGGTGCCAAGATCGGTGCCTCCGACCTCCCGGGCAACCCGCAGCGTCTCGCAGACCCGATCCCCCACCGGATCGGCCAGGTCGTTCTTCAACATGTCCAGGCATTCGGCGAACCGTCCGGTCGCGCGATAGTCGCTCGTGAAGCGCTGAAACGGCGGTTGCAGCGGTGCCGGTCCGGTGGTTCCGAGGCTGGACACCCCTTCTGGCAAGGACATTCCGGCTCGTACCGCCGAGGCCAGGTTGTCGATCGCCTCGGGCCACAGTTCCCGGAGCGCCACCTGCCGTTTGAGCCGCATCCGCCGAACCACCCCGACCGGCGCGAAGAGCGCAAAGACCGCGAAGCACACCGCCACGGCCAGGGTTCGGGTGATGATCTGGACGACGAGCAGCGAGAGCAAGCCGCTCACGGCCTGGATCGCCAGCAGTTGACCGGAGGTCAGGGTGCGGATGCCGGCCTGTCGCAGCAACTCGTTGCGCCGCTCGACCCAGGCGCGTTCAGTGGTGCGTCGCTGTGGTGCGCGCGGGCCGCTCCGCCAGGCGAGCATCAATCCGACACCGAAGATCAGTCCGAGAAGGCCGCCCATCAGCCACCCACCCTCATCGCATGGCTTTCACCTTGCAGTAGTTGGGCAATGTCCAGACTGGCCTGCTCGTAGCGTTCGAGATGCGGCGGGTAGCCACCGGCCCGCTGCAGGCGACCGTCGCGCAGCGTGAACAGTTCGGAGGTCTCGATGACGTCGCCCTCGGTGCGACCGGTGACGCCGACGATCTCGCGAACCCGCCGCTGGCCGCGGGCATCGGCTCCGAGGTGAACAACCAGGTCCACCGATGCCGCCACGGTCGGGACCACGAACGAGGCGCTGACGTTCTCACCGGCGAGCAGCGGCAGCGTGCACATCTTGACCAGGGCCTCGCGCGCGGAGTTGGCATGCAGACTGGCCATACCGGGCACGCCGCTGTTGAGCGCGATCAGCAGGTCCAGGCACTCCTCCTGGCGCACCTCACCAACGACGATCCGGTTCGGCCGCATCCGCAATGCCTCTTTGACCAGCCGCCGCAGGGTAATCTCGCCGGTGCCTTCGAGGTTCGGCTGCCGGGTCTGCATCGCAACCGTGTCCGGCAGTGGCACTTGGAGTTCGAAGACCTCCTCGGCCGTGATCACCCTTTCACTGGCGGGAATTGCCGCGCAGAGCGCGTTGAGCATGGTGGTCTTACCGGCCTGGGTGCCGCCGGAGACGAGAACGTTCAGCCCGGCAACCACGGATGCTTCGAGGAAGCGGGCGGCGCGGTCGGTGATCGAGCCGAGCCGGACCAGCTCACCGAGCCCGGCGACGGAGATGACGAACTTGCGGATGTTGATCGCCAGGTGCCGCCGGGTGATCGTCGGGATCGCGACATGCAGCCGGCTGCCGTCGGGCAACTGGGCATCGACGAAAGGTGCGGACAGGTCCAGACGCCGGCCGGAGAGCCGCAACATCCGCTCGACCAGATCCGATACCTCTTCCGCGCTGAGCACGACCGTCGTCAGTTCCGAGCGCCCGCGCCGCGCGATGAACACCCGGCCCGGTTCGTTGATCCAGATCTCCTCGACGGTCCGATCGTCGAAGAACTGCTGCAGCGCACCGAAGCCGGCGATCTCGTCGAAGACCGCGCGAGCCACCCCGCTCGGATCGGCCAGCGGCGGCAGAGCCGACACTGCGGCCCGGTCCTGATAGTCGGTGACTACCTCATCGACCAGCCGCCGGGCCGAGTCCGGCTCTAGGATCGGATCCAGCGACCGACGCCGGACGAGCTCACGCACCTCCTCCGCGACCAAGACCGAACCACTGGACACCGATAGACCGTTTCTTCCTGAATGGGCGATATCGGAGAAACCTTACCGGCCCACCAACACCGTTCGAGCCCGATTTCAAAATCTGTGGATAACCACCACCCAGTGTGGAAAAGAGCCGCGTCGCATCTCACCGTGATACGAGATCGAGCGGTGACGCCAATCCAGACGAACGCGTCGATGGGCAGCAAGGGCGAGAGGATCCGTTCCGGGCGCTGCACCTCGACCACGATGACCATGTCGGCCGGCTGAGTTTGCCCGTGCAAGAAAGTAACCTCGTTCCATGCCTATCAAGCTGGAGAACGTCGGGATCGCCGTCCGTGACCTGGAGGCGACGATCGCGTTCTTCACCGACCTCGGCCTGACCGTGCTCGGCCGAGACACGGTCAGCGGCGAGTGGACCGACACCGCAGTCGGCCTGGATGGCAATCACGCCAAGATCGCCATGCTGCAGACGCCGGACGGCCACGGCCGGCTCGAGCTGTTCGAGTACCTGCACCCGGCGGCCATCGAGACCGAGCCCACCCGACCCAATGAGATCGGGATGCACCGCGTCGCCTTCTCGGTCGACGACATCGATGCGGCGTTGGCCATCGCCGCCCGGCACGGCTGTCATCCGCTCCGTGGCGTGGCCACCTACGAGGACGTCTACAAACTCAGCTATGTCCGTGGCCCGAGCGGCATCATCGTGATGCTGGCCGAGGAGCTCCAGCGTACTTAGCAGAAACTTAACGTGAGCCGGTACCGTCGAGGGATGGACAGAGAGGTCGTACTGGCAGCCCGACGACAGGCCGCCCTGCTGAGCTCACTCGGCCTGCCCCAGGCGGCCGCCGAGATCGAAGAGTTCTGCCGAATCGAATCGGACCACAAGTTGGCGGAGGATTCGGCAGTATTTGCTGCGGTATAAGGACTTCACGTTCAGGCAAGACTGCTCCAACTACTGACGTATCACCGCTGAGCGTCGATACTCCACATCACGTCCGCGGCGTTCGGCGCTGCGCCGTGTCCTGTGGAGGTCAGTCCGATGAACCAGCCCACACCACCGACCGACCCGGCCGCGTTAGCGCCGCCGACCAAGAACATCGTCATCTGCCTGGACGGCACCAGCAACCAGATCGGCTCGTCGTCCCAACCCACCAATGTGGCCAAGGTGTTCGAGATGCTCGACCTGGACGACCCCAGCCACCAGGTCGCCTACTACGACCCGGGCGTCGGCACGCTGCCCGCCACCGGAGCCATCGGCAACATCGGCCGCGGCCTGTCGATGGTTCGTCAATTGGCTTTCGGTTCCGGCATGAAACAGAACATCTCGCAGGCCTACGGCTGGCTGATGGATACCTACCAACCCGGCGATCGCATCTACATCTTCGGCTTCAGCCGCGGCGCCTACACCGCCCGGGCGTTCGCGGCCATGCTCGGCCGGCCCGGGCTGCTCCGGTCCGGCTCGCTGAACCTGGTCGACTACGCCGTTCGCGAATACACCCGCCGCGGCCACGATGCCAAAGCCAACGATCGGGCCTGGGCCTTCGCCGACGCGACCTGCTGGGGCACCGAGGCCGACCCGATGAACACGGCCGACTCGCTGCCGGCGATCCCGGCCGAGGATCGCCGGCATGCTGTTCCGGTCGAGTACCTGGGCGTCTGGGACACGGTGAAGGCGGCCGGCTTCCTCGGCATCGGCCGGATCGAATGGCCGGACATCAGAACCCTGTGGAACGTGCGGAAACTGCGTCACGCGGTGTCGCTGGACGAGCGCCGACGCCCGTTCCGGGAGTACCTGGTGCAGACGCCGCGACCAGCCGGCTTCGCCGAGGCCTGGTTCGCCGGCGTCCACACCGACGTCGGCGGCACCCACCTCGACGAGGCCCAGCTGTCCACGATCGCGCTCAAGTGGGTGATCGATCCGGTCGCGCACACCCTGCTGCTCAGGGACAAGAACCCGGCCAAGGCCTACTCCGTCTGCCAGGTGACGGAGGACTTCCAGGACGGACCGCAACATTCCAACGGGCACCTGTGGGACCTGCTGCTCGGTCCGCGCGCCCGACCGGTCCCGGCCGACGCCCAGGTGCACCATTCGGTTCGCGCCCGCCGCAAGGACTGGGGTGCCAACCTGCGCAAGCTGAACCTGGCCGACGATTCGGACCAGTGGATCGATCCGGACTGGTGCAAGCCCGTCTATCCACCGCCGGTCGGGTGAACTGGAACTCCGAGCCGTCCAGTCCGCCCGATGAGCTGCCGACCGTCAGCTGTAGACCTCGATCGTGTGCCGTCCCCGCAACTTCTGCAGCTGTCTGGCGGTGGCGAAATGGCCGTCCAGCTTCACCTGTCCACTCACCGGCAACGTCACGCTGCCGGTGGTTCCGGCGGGCGGGTCGACCGTCAGGGTGAAGGTGTGGGCGCCGCTGAACTTCCACGACACGTCGAGCGGGCCGTGCGGTGTCGGCAGCTGGCCCTGAGCCCAGCGGACGGTACCCGGATGCGGGACGACCGACCAGGTGGCGTATCCCGGAGTCACCGGCGCCGCACCCAGCAGATCATTGGTCAATTCACTCACGACGCCGGTCGACCAGCCGTGCGCGGCCGAGGTGTACGGCCCCTCGTACATCGAGCCGCCGGCACCGATGCCCTCCCAGTCGGTGTGGCCGGGGTCGTGCGTGGCCATCCAGCCGTACAGCCGCTTGATCTCGTCGATCGCCGAAGTGGCCGCCCCGGTCATGAACCGGGCACTGATCTCGGGATAGGACGTGAACGCGTACACCCGCTGCGACCCGTCACCCACCAGGGTGTCGTTGTCCATGAACGAATTGCCATACGGTAACTGGGTGTTGTCGGAAAGGTAGGTCAGCGCCGACGCCGCCCGGTCGGCCGGGGCCGCGCCGGACAGGATCGCGTAGCCGTTACCGTCCTGACCGTGCCGCAGCTCGCCGACCGCGGAATCCACATAGGCGCCGTTGGCGGCATCCCACAGGTGCGCGTTGATCGCGGTACCGACTGCGGCCGCCCGATCGGTCCAGCGTTGGGCGTCCGCGGTGTGCCCCAGCGCGGTGGCCAGTCCGGCCGCGTCCTTGAGCGCGAGCACGTAGAGCGCGTTGTAGTACGTCACCTCACCGGTCCGGCCCAGGAACGCATAATCGCCATAGCCGGATGTGCCATTGAGGCCCTTCTGCAACAACCCGTTCGTGTCGGTGACCGACGGATACCAGCTGTCCAGCACCTTCACCAGGTTCGGATAGTAGGTCTTGTCGTAGCCGACATCCCCGGTGTACAGGACGTAATCCCAGCTGGAGGTCACCCAGTACATCGGGTAGTCGAAGAGTGGCAACGTGTAGTTGTTGATCGAGGCCGGCGGGATCCAGCCGTCGCTGCGCTGATGGACGGCCAGGTCGGCCAGTACGTTCTTGGCCGCGGCCCCGACGTCATGCGTCAGGTAGTCGGTCTTGCCGGAGACGAACACATCGCCGACATAAGGGTCTCGGTCCCGCTTGGCCCCGTCGGTCAAGACCACCTTGCGGTCCAGCCCGGCCGAATCAGCTCCCCGTGGATCGATGTCGTCGGAGCGGAACGTGTCGGTGATCAGTTCATTGGTGTAGGACGCGTCGTACCAGTACTGGTTCAGCTGATCGTCGGAGGAGAGGAACCAGCCCTTGTAGGTGTCCGGCGTGCCCAGATAGGGCGTGAAGTCCACCGAGATGCCGGCCAGCTTGACCGTGCCGTAGGCCGTGGTGTCAGGGGCATCGGCGGTCAGGGCGTCCAGGCTGATCTTGACGTAGCGGAAACCGTGCAGGCCGTCGGCGCAGACCTTGCTGCCGTCGGCGCAGCCGTGCCGATCGGTCCAGGTCGAACGGCCCGGCGGTACCGCGATCTGGTCCGAGCCCGGAGTGATCGAATCACCGTTGTAGGACCGGGAGAAGTCGGAGGTGTCACCCAGGTACTGGGTGGTCTCGGAGAACGACAACCGCAGGCCCGGTTTGTTGTCCGAGGCGCCGGCGAACTGCAGCTCCGGATAGCCCGCCACGACCTTGCCGAAGTCGACCGTGATGCTCGGCGTCGCCGGGTCGTCAGGTACCAGGCCGGGATACACCTCGTTGATCCGGGTGAATTCACCCTTGTCCGTCGGCTGATCCTTGGTCACCGTGATCCGCACCTGCGTGGTCGAGACCGCAGCGGGAAAGGGCACCCGATGCATCACCTCGGTGTTGCCGGTGACGGTGGCCTGGTTGACCCAGCCGGTGCCGTCCCAACTGTCGACCGTGTAGTCCTGCGGGACGCCGTCACTGTTCGACAACACGGTTATCCCGCTGAGCGATTGCGCTGCGGGAGTGGTGATGGTGAGGACGTCCGGATAGGCGGCAATGGTGTCGTCGTTGTAGAAGGTGTCGGTGTTGCCGTCGATGGCGTTGCCCGGCACGTAGGTCCGGGGCTTGCCGTCGTTGCCGTTGTTGCCGGCGTGGAAGGACGATGCGGTCGCGCTGGTCCCGGTCGGCCAGGTCGGACGGGGTGCCGGTTGCTGACGGGTCAGGGTCGCGGTGCCCTTACCCAACGCGCCATCGGGATTCATGACCGAGCCGGTGGTGGCGATGACCTTGACCGGCTGGACGTTGCGGCTGGTCGGTGCGACCACGTACTTGGCCCAGGCCGGTTGCCGGGCATCGGCGGCGGCCGGTGCGGCCAGCGCGGCAACGGTGGCCAGGCCGGTCGTCGCGGCGATCAGGGCGATGCGGGGGTGGTGTCGCATGGACAACTGCCTCTCGAGCGAGTCGTGCGGAGCGGGGTTCGGGTCAGGGGGTGAGTTCGGCGATCCGGGTGAAGTTGCCGTTCTGGGTCTGCGAGGCGGTGACCACGACCCGGACCTGGCTGGTGGTGACGGCCTGCCCGAACGAGATTCGCCCGGCCACCTCGGTGTTTCCGGTGACCGTGGCCTGAGTGACCCACTGGCTGCCGTCCCAGGTCTGGATCGTGAAGTCGGTCGGCACGCCATCGATGATGGAGCCGAACGTGACGCCGGACAGGCTGATCGGCGCTGGTGCGGTGACGGTCAGCGTGTCCGGGAACGCCCCGGCCGTATCGTCGTTCCAGAACGTGGCCAGGTTGCCGTCGATGGCGTTACCCGGGTCGTAGGTCCGGGTGGCACCGTTGTACTCGTTGGGCGCATGAAAGCTCGATGCGGTGGCCGTCGTACCGGCCGGCCACGCGCCGAAGGCGAGGACGTGGGCGGTGTCGGTTGCCTGCAGGGCACCGGCTCGGGCCACCACCGGAATCGAGATTGCCCCGCCAGCGCCGACGGATGGCGCGGTCACGGTGACCGCCACCACCTGGGTGCCGGGCCCGTTGCGGGTGTCGATGCTGAACGGCGCCGAGGAGCTGGTCCACCCGGCCGGCACGCTCGCACTGACTGCCCCGCGCACCACCGAGTCGCCGGATGCGTGCACGGTGACGGGCAGGGTCACGCTGCCGCCCGGCGTCACATCGGTGGTGGTGCTGCTGGTCAGCGCCGCCGACAGCGTGCTCGGCACCGATCCGCGCGCCACGCTGACGATGCCGGCGTGCGCGGGAAGGCCGGTGAGGACGACCGAATCTCCATCGAGGTGGGCTCCGTAGGCCCGGCCGCGGCCGTTCTTCCAGACCACCTTTCCGTTGACCGTGACCGTGGTCGGCGCGCCGTAGGTCGGAACGTCGACCTGGTGCACGGCGACGGTCGGAGCGTCCAGGGCCGCCGTGAACCGGCCGGCTCCGGCGTCGTGCTGCCAAGACAGCCGGATATCACCGAACGGGGTCTGCAGCGAGCCCTGGGCCGAGCCGAGGTCGCCGGTCTCGGGCGCGATGTCGTAGCCACCGGTGGCCGTGGTCGGGCGAATCCCCAGCACGTAGAAGGTCAAAGCCGACGTCGGCCCGGTGGCCCAGCCGTGCGCGTTGCTCATGTAGGCGCCGCCGTAGTCGAACTGGCCGTCGGCCCGGTAGCCCTCCCAGAAGGTGCTGCCGGTGCCGAGCGGCGAATTCAACATGTAGCCCCACTCGCGCCGGATCAGGCTGAGCGCCGTGGTCGGATCGCCGGCGGCGAAGTGCGCCTGCACCTCCATCGAGCCCGGGAACGTCCCGATGTTGCCGGCCTTCTCCGGGGTGGTCGCGCCATAGCTGTTCCAGTTCGTGGTCAGGGCCGCATCGACCCGGGCCGCCTGCCCGGCCGAGGCCAACCCGTACCAGACCGCAAGCGAGTTGCCGTCCTGCGGGTGCAGCGAGCTGCTGGGGTTGTCGCGGTACTGCCCGGCGGCCTCGTCCCACAGGGTGCTGTTCGCGGCCGACCGGAGTTTCGCCGCCGCCACGGTCCAGGTCTGGGCATCGGCGCTGTCGGACTGGGTCGTGGCCAGCTCGGCCCCGGTACGTAAGGCCTGGTACAGCAAGGCATTCGCGGCGATATTCTCCCCACCCTGATCCGACCGAGCCCAGTCGGCGGTGCCGGTGACATTCATCAGACCGTCGCTGCCGACCTTGGCCAGCGAGAACTGCAACGCCTTGACGTAGTTGGTCCATTCACCACGCAGCCAGGCGAGGTCATGGGAATACTGGAAATAGTTCGCGGTGCCGATCAGCGTCCACAGGTGGTAGGTGTCCGAGCCGTAGAAGTTCACCTCCGGGCCGGCGAAGGGCAGCTCGCCCGAGGCGGCCTGGTGTTGGAACAGGGTGGTGAGTGCGTTCCGGGTCGGGGTCAGGCCGCCGAGCGATGCGTATTCGGTCGGGACCGAGACACCGAGATCCCCTGGCCAGACCGTACGATCCCGCTTCGCGCCGTCGACCAGTACCTCGGTGCCGACCCCGACCGTGCCGCTGTTGTCCCAACCGCTGGCCGGCGGCCCCCAGATCCGGCCGGTGGTCGGGGCAATCGTGTTGGTCTGCACGGTGTAGGCCCCGGCGTACCAGATCCGGTTCAACAGCGGGTCGCTGGAATAGAAGTAGTTGGCGTAATCCCGCAGATCGCTCGCGGACGGGTCGAAGCTGATCGCCAGCGACAGCTGGTCGATCGAGATCGGGCCGCTGGTGTCGGCAAGAACTGTCAGATACCGAAAGCCTCCCCGCAACGACGCGGCCGGCATGGTCCAGGACTGTCCGGGTACCAGATCGGCGTAGATCGCCCCGTCCGGACCGCTGCCGCCGTTGCTGGCGTCGCTGGACGGACCGACGTACTGCGACGATTCGGTGAAGGCCAAGCCGAGCCGCTGGCCGGCCGGGGTCGTGCTGGCCGGGTGCAGCGTGATCAGACCGCCGACCTCCTCGCCGAAGTCGAGCGTGACCGATGAGCCGGTGCCGGTCAGGGTGATCGGATGCCCTGCGGACGGTATCGAGCCAGTCGCGTTTCCGGTTCTGCGATAGACCGATTTCGCGGTGACGGTGCGACCGGCCGGCGACAGGTTGTACTTGTCCCACGGTGCACTGGCCTTGGTGCCGACCGGTGTGACCGAATGCTCCGACGCGGCGGTGGCCGAGACCGGCACGGCGAAGGCGACCACGCCGGTCAACACAATCAAGCCCGAACGAAGACGCATGCCACACTCCCGGCGGAAATCGAATCGTTTCAATCCTGTCATTGCTATGGCATATCGGCGCGCCGAACAAGGCTTTTGCCGGAGGTTGACCGGAACCGGCCAGTGTGACCCGATTGCCTTCACGTGGTCGTCACATTGCCCGCAGATCGTTGCCTGTTCGCCTTCGGCAGTTAGGCCGCCGGCAACACGGGCGTCGGTAGGCTGACCTGGTGGAACAGGAAGTGCTGGAAGTGGCCCGTCGGCAGGTGGCCGCGCTGCGTTCGTTCGGGCTCAGCCGGGCCGCCGACGAGATCGTGGCCCATTACCCCGGCTACTCCGAACCGATCGCGGACGAGCCCGCGCAATCCGGCCCGGGTTACGCGGTCTGCGGGTAGTACGTCCGGGTCAGGTCGGTAGGCACCAGGCTCCGTAGCTCGGTGAGGGAACCGGACAGCAGCCCCGATGTCCGTGCCTGAACCAGGACGTTTCCGTACGCGGCGGCCTCGACCGGACCGGCCACGACCGGCAATTCGCAGGCATCGGCGGCCAACTGGCACAACAACTCGTTCTGCGCACCGCCGCCGACCAGGTGCACGGCCCGGACCTTGACGCCGGACAACGCGGCCGCCTGTCGCACCACCCGACGGTAGGCCGCCGCCAGACTGTCCACGATGCAGCGGGTGATCTCGGCCGGCGTCTGCGGCTCCGGCTGACCGGTGCGACGGCATTCGGCCTGCAGCCGGGACGGCATGTCCCCCGGCGGCAGGAACTCCGGACGATCCGGGTCGACCAGCCAGCGTCCGGCCGGTAGCGCCGCCGCGTCGGCCAACAGCCGGGCCAGCTCGACCGGGACTCCGTCACGTTGCCAGGTCCGGATGGATTCCTGCAACAACCACAGGCCCATCACGTTCTTCAGGAACCGGACCGTGCCGTCCAGGCCGAGCTCGTTGCTGAAGTTGGCCTGACGGGCGTCCTCGGTCAGCACCGGGTCCGGGGCCTCGACCCCGACCAGAGACCAGGTTCCACAGGAGATATAGGCAAAATCCTGATCGACCGCGGGGATTCCGGCCACCGCCGAGGCGGTGTCGTGCGAGCCGACCAGCGACACCGGAGTGCCGGCCAGCTTCGGCGCGGCGGTAGCCAACACCGGCCCCAGCACGCTGCCCGGCTCGGACACGTCAGGGAACAGCCGGGCCACCCCGATCTGGTCGAACAGCTGCGAGTCCCACTGCCGGGTGCGGGCATCGAGCAGGCCGGTGGTGGAGGCGTTGGTGAGTTCGCAGGCCTGCTCGCCGGTCAACCAGTAACCGAACAGGTCCGGGATCAACAACGCCCGGGCCGCCCGCTGCAACTGCCAGTCCTCGGCGGCCGCGGCCAGCTGGAAGATGGTGTTGAACGGCAGCAGCTGGATTCCGGTGCGCGCATAGAGGTCCGAGGTCGAGAACCGGTCCGACACCCCGTCGGTGCGCCGGTCCCGGTAGTGCACCGGGTTGCCCAACAACCGGCCGTCGGCGTCCAGCAGGCCGTAGTCGATGGCCCAGGAATCGATGCCGATACCGGCCAGCCGTTCGGTGCGCGCGGTGGCGGCGTGCAGCCCGTCGAGCACCCCGGCCCACAGCGCCAGCACGTCCCAGTGCAGGGTTTGACCCAGCTGCACCGGGCGATTCGGGAACCGATGCACCTCCTCCAGGGACACCCCGGCCGGGCCGATGTCGGCCAGCATCACCCGGCCCGAGGAGGCACCGAGATCGACCGCCGCGAACGCCGTCACAATGCGCCGTTCCGAACCGCCCACACCACGACCTGCACCGGTGCGTCCACGTTCAGCCGGTCGCACAGGGCGCGCAGTCGACGGCGAACCGTCCGCTCGCTCAGGCTCATTCGACGCGCGATGGCCTCCGACTGCAGCCCTTCGGCGACGAGGCGCAGTAGCTGCAACTCCTCGTCGTCGAAGAAGTCGGAGATGCCGGCCGGCATGGTCATGGTCATCTCAGCGCAAGAACGCAGCCGCGACGCCGGCATCGACCGGGATGTGCAGCCCGGTCGTCTGCGACAGATCCCCACCGGTCAAGGCGAAAACGGCATCGGCCACATGCTCGGGCAGCACCTCGCGCTTGAGCAGCGTGCGCTGGGCGTAGAAGGCACCCAGGTCCTCCTCGGCCACGCCGTACACAGCGGCCCGCTGCGCACCCCAACCACCGGCGAAGATGCCGGAACCACGCACCACCCCGTCGGGGTTGATGCCGTTGACCCGGATGCCGTACTCGCCCAGCTCGGCCGCCAACAGCCTCACCTGGTGGGCCTGATCGGCCTTGGCCGCCCCGTAGGCGACGTTGTTCGGGCCCGCGAACACACTGTTCTTCGAGGAGATATAGACGATGTCGCCGCCCATCCCCTGGGCCTGCATCATCCGGGCGGCCTCGCGGGCGACCAGGAACGACCCGCGGGCCATCACGTCGTGCTGCAAGTCCCAGTCGGCCACCGAGGTCTCCAGCAGGGGCTTGGAGATCGACAGGCCGGCGTTGTTCACGACCAGATCGACACCGCCGAAGGCCAGGGCGCCGGCCGCCAGCGCGGCGGCGATCTGCGCCTCGTCGGTGACGTCGGCCTGGACAGCGACGGCCACGTCGGCGGAGCCGAGTTCGCCGGCCACCGTCTCGGCCGAGGCCAGGTCCCGATCGGCCACAACGACACAAGCCCCTTCGCCGGCCAGCCGATGCGCGATGGCCCGGCCGATGCCGGAACCACCACCGGTGACCAGGGCGATCCGGGTCGCCAGCGGCTTCGGCTTCGGCAGCCGGATCAGTTTCGCCTCCTCCAGCGACCAGTACTCGATCCGGAACTTCTCTGACTCATCGATCGGGGAATAGCTGGAGACGGCCTCGGCCCCCCGCATCACGTTGATGGCGTTGACGTAGAACTCGCCGGCCACCCGTGCGGTCTGCTTGTCCTTGCCGAAGGAGAACATGCCGACGCCCGGAACCAGCACGATGGCCGGGTCCGCGCCGCGCATGGCCGGGGACTCCGCCGTGGCGTACTTGCGGTAGTAGGCCGCATAGTCCGCCCGGTAGGCCGCATGCAGTTCCTGCAACCGGCTGACGACGTCGGCCAGTGGCGCCGACGGCGGCAGATCCAGCACCAGCGGCCGGACCTTGGTCCGCAGGAAGTGGTCCGGGCACGAGGTGCCCAGCGCGGCCAACCGCGGATGTTCCGTAGCGGCAAGGAAATCGAGTACCGCCGCGCTGTCGTTGTAGTGACCGACCTGGGGCCGATCGGTCGAGGCCAGGCCACGGATCACCGGGGCCAGCAACGCGGCCCGGGCGTGCCGGTCGACTTCGGCCAGGGCGGCGAACTCGGGCAGCACCGGACCGAACGGGTCGGGCCGACCCCGTTCGGCGATGAACTGCTCGGCCGCCCGGATGATCTGCAGCGAGTTGGCCTCGCATTCTTCCGATGTCGCGCCCCAGGCCGTGATGCCATGGCCGCCGAGCACGCAACCGATCGCCTGCGGGTTGGCTGCGGCGATGGCGGCGATATCCAGACCGAGCTGGAAACCGGGCCGGCGCCAGGGCACCCAGACCACCTTGTCGCCGAAGCACTCCGCGGTCAGCTGCTCGCCGTCGGCCGCGGTCGCCAGCGCGATCCCGGAGTCCGGATGCAGGTGGTCGACGTGCGGCTGATCGACCAAGCCGTGCATTGCCGTGTCGATCGACGGGGCCGCACCGCCCTTGCCGAACAGGCAGAAGTCGAACGCGGCCACCATCTCGTCCTCCCGCTCCACCCCGGGGTAGACGTCGGTCAGGGCGCGCAGCCGGTCGAGCCGGAGCACGGCCAGGCCGGCCGGCTTGAGGGTGCCGAGGTCGCCGCCGGAGCCCTTGACCCAGACCAGGTCGATGGATTCGCCGGTCACCGGATCGGTGTCGGTGCCCTTGGCCGAGGTGTTGCCGCCGGCGTAGTTGGTGTTGCGGGGGTCGGCGCCCAGCCGGTTCGATCGCTCGATCAGCTGGGTTACCGCGGTGTTCTCAGTCATGACTTCCTTCATCGAGGGTTCTGGTGCCAGTGGGCGATGTGCTCAGGCGCCCCAGCCGGCCTGCTGGCCGCCGACCCGCTCGGCCACGATCTTCTCGGCGTAACCCGAACCGGCGTAGGCGGCCATCGGGTCGCTCGCCAGTCCGAGTTCGGTACGCAGGTCGGCCAGCAGCGGCCGGACGTCGGTGTTGTAGGCGTCCATCAACACGGCGTTGGCGCCGAGCACGTCACCGGCCTGCTGAGCGGCACCCAGGGCGTCCAGGTCGACCAGCAGCGCTTTGGCCGTGCCTTCCTGGACATTCATCACCGACCGGATCTGTCCCGGGATCTTGGGCTCGATGTTGTGGCACTGGTCGAGCATGAACGCGATCTCGGAGTCGGCGTCGAACCCGCCACCGAGGCGGACCTCGAACAGTATCCGGAACAGCTGGAACGGATCGGCCGCACCGACCATCAGGTCGTCATCGGCATAGAAGCGCGAGTTGAAGTCGAACGCGCCGAGCTTGCCGGCCCGGAGCAGGAAGGCGACGATGAACTCGATGTTCGTGCCCGGCGCGTGATGGCCGGTGTCGACGCAGACCTTGGCCTGAGGTCCCAACTGCAGGCAGTGCGCGAACGAGGTGCCCCAGTCCGGCACGTCGGTGGTGTAGAACGCGGGTTCGAACAGCTTGTACTCCAGGATCAATCGCTGTTCGCCGGAGAGCCGTTCATAGATCTTGGCCAGGCCCTCGGCCAGCCGGTCCTGCCGGGCTCGGATGCTGTCCTGTCCCGGGTAGTTGGTGCCGTCGGAGAACCAGAGCTTGAGGTCGCGAGACCCGGTCTGGTCCATCACGTCCACACATTCGTAGAGGTGATCCAGCGCCTTCTGCCGGATGGCCGGAGCCGGATTGGTCAGGCTGCCCAACATGAAGTCGTCGTCCTGGAAGACGTTGGCGTTGATGGTGCCGAGCTCGATGCCGGCGTCCTTGGCCGCGGCGGTCAGGTCAGCGTAGTCATCGACCTTGTCCCACGGGATGTGCAGCGCGACCGACGGCGCGACGCCGGTGTAGTGATGCACTTGGGCGGCGTCGGCGATCTTCTCGAACGGGTCACGAGGCACGCCGGCCTGGGCAAAGACCTTAAACCGAGTTCCCGAGTTACCAAACGCCCAGGACGGCAGTTCGATCCGTTGACGGCGCAAGACCGCCTTCACGGCCGCATGATCAGACATGGGTCGGACCTACTTTCTACTTACGATGCAGAGGTGTTCAAGGTCAGGGCTGGACTTCGACCAAGTCGATGCCGAGCAGTTCCGCGGTAGCCCGCAGTTCGGGTAACAGGTCACCGACGCCGAGGGCCCAGTGGTGCGAGATGCCGGTGGCACTCCAGCGGTCGACCCACTCGCCGGGATCGCAGCCGAAGTCGACGCGTGAGGTGGTGTTGCCGATCTGGAGCAGAGGGCCGGGAACCACGGTGCCGGTGGAGGCCACGAACCGGAACGAGGAATCCCGTTGCTGGGCAATGCCGAACGTGGTCACCAGGCCGTGCTTGACATCGAATTCGACCGACACGCCCCAACCCCGCTTGCCGTGATAGACACCGAGGCCGCGCAGCAGCGGCCGGTGTTCGCTGATGGCCAGGTGGGCCGGCCCGTCGTGGCCCATCTCCACCACGTCGTCGAGGAAGTTCAGCGCCTGCAGCTCGGTGAACGAGCCCCCGCCGCCGAGGCGGTCCACGATGAGCATGGCCAGCGAGGTGCGCAGTTCGTACTCACCACAGGTGGGGATTCCGCGCGCGGTCAGCAGTGAGGCGCCCAGGATCATGCCGGCGCCGAGCCGCTCGTGCTGCTCACCTTCCAGCCCGCGGTGGTAGTAGGCCAGGCTGTCCAGTTCGAAGTCGGCGGCCAGCCGGTCCAGGCCGACTGAAACCCGGGCGGCCCATTCGAAGTCCTCGTGCCTGACCGAGTCATCGATGGCGAACACACTGCGGGTCAGGGCCATCCGGTCGGCGACCTGGGCGTCGGTGACCGCCGCGACCCGGACCCGCAGGTCGTCGAACTCCACCACCTCCATGTGGCCACCGAGGTTGGCAGTGATCAGGGTCAGATCGGTCGACACGTCGAGCATGCCCGGATACAGATGGCCCATGAGCCCGTGTCGTCCGGTCCGCAACGTGCCGCGAACGCCGGCGGCGGCAATCCAGCGCGAGATCTTGGCCCAGGCTCGCTCGTCTTCGAGGTAGCCCGACACCGAGCGGAACTCGATGCCCAGTCGCAGGAAGGTGTTCGCCATCTCCGGCAACGGGCAGGCCCCGCAATAGGCCAGCCATTGACCGGTGTCGAAGCTGGCGTGCTCCATCGACTCGGTCGGCTGCAGGTTGATGAGCAGCACCGGCGCTCCGCTGCGCTGGGCGATCGGAGCCAGCATGGACGCGGTCATGTAGGTCGTCAGGAAGCCGACGATCAGGTCGCAGCCGGCCACCCGCAGTTCCTCGGCGGCCCGGGCACCGTCGGCGGCGTCGGAGATGAAGCCGACGTCGACCACGTCACAGTCCAGCGCCTTCATCCGCTCGGAAACCCGGCGCGAGGACGCCTGCAGCTGCGGTAACAACTCGGGGAACTGGGGCCAGTACGCGCCCAGTCCGCCGGCCACCAGACCGACCTTGGTCCGGCGCGGCGTGATGCGTTCCAGGCGGTTGGTGGTGGCCGAGTCGGCGAGTGTGGTCATCGGGTGCCTCCGTCGATGGCAGCGAGCTGGTCGTCCAGATTGAAGATTTCCTCGAGCAGCACGAACGATTCGTCCGGCCCGCTGGAAAGGGCATTGCCGTCCGGTCCGAGAAAGAACTGCTGCATGTCAGCCTGCCAGCGGGCGTTGACCGCGGTGGCGGCCATCGCCGCCTGGGCCGCGGCCAAGTCCTCGGCCTCGACGTAGCCGACCAGCAGGCCGTCCGGCCGGGCGAAGATCGAGTAGTTGCGCCAACCGGATTCGTGCAGGGCCAACAGCATGTCCGGCCAGACCTGGGCGTGCCGGGTGCGATATTCCGGCAGCCGGTCAGCCCGGACCTGCAGCAGGAAGCAGTAACGATTCACTGGGGATTCTCCCCCGGAGCCGGGGCCGGATCAGAAGTTGAACTGGTCGATGTTGGACTTGTCGAACACGGTCGGCGGGCCGAGCACGACCGACGGACCGGTGGTTCCGGACGGAGCCAGGATGGTGTAACTCTTGAGCGTCCCGGCGTCGAACTTCGAACCGGTGGCCAGCGTGGTCGTGCCCGAGGCCAGTGCGGCTGCGGCGTAACCGGCCAGGTAGCCGAGGTCGGACGGGTTCCACAGTTCGAAGGACTGGACCGTGCCGTCCTTGACGTACTTGCTCATCTGCGACGGCAGGCCGAGCCCGGTCAGGGTGACCTTGACGTCCTTGTGGGTCGACAGGTACTGGGCGGCGGTCGAGATACCGACGGTCGTGGGCGAGATGATGCCCTTCAGGTTCGGGTAGGCCGACAGCATGCCCTGCAGCACGGTCAGCGAGGTGGCCGGGTCGTCGTTGCCGTAGACCGTCGTCACCAGTTTCATGTTCGGGTACTTGGCCAACTGCTTCTTCATATAGCCGATCCAGGCGTTCTGGTTCGTCGCACTGGCCGCGGCCGACAGGATGCCGATGTCACCGGTGGAGTTGATCTGCTTGGCCAGCAGGTCGACCTCGGAGGTGCCGATGGTCTCGGTGTCGGCCTGGTTGATGAACAGGTGCGACGGGCTGCTGCCGCAGCTGATGTCGGAGTCGAAAGAGACGATCGCGATGCCCTTCTTGGCCGCCTGGTTCAGCGTCGGGCAGAGCGCCGACGGGTCGTTGGCGGCGATCACGATCGCGCTGGCGTTGGCCTGGATGGCCGCCTGGATCGAGGGAATCTGGGCCGCGGCGGTGTCCTGGGTGCCGGAGCTGACGACGACCTTGCCACCGAGTTCACCGAGCGCCTTCTGGCCACCCTTGTCGGCCAGGACCTCGTACGGGTTCTGGGTGTCCTTGGGGATGAAGTAGACGGTCAGGTCCTTCTTCACCGTGCTCGCCGTCGGCGAACCGGTACTACCGGCCGTTGTCTTCGTCGAGGTGGAGCCGCAGCCGGCGAGCATACCGCCGGCCAGCAGAGTGGCTGCGGCGCTGGCCGCAAGCCGGCCGGAGATCCGGATTCTGGTCATGGTCGAGCCTTTCTGATGGTGGGTGTTGCGGAATCCCTGTTTGTCACGGATGTTGGGTGGCCCGACGCTTGCGCTGCACGTGGCCGATCATGAATGTTTTCCAGCCCTTTCAGGCCGTCCGGGTTCGAGCTCGGGCCCGCAACCGGTTGTAGAGGTCGCCGCCGTTGGGCACGATCACACTGATCAGCAGCAGCGCCCCGGTGACGATGTTCTGCTTGTCCGGCGAGACGTTCATCTGGGTCAGGGCCATCTGCAGCGCACCGACGATCAGCACCGACAGCACCACGCCCCAGATCGTGCCGCGGCCACCGAAGATGGAGACCCCGCCGAAGAGCACGATCGCGACCACGTTCAGTTCCAGACCGGTGCCGGCCGAGTAGCTGACGGACGCGTTCTGCATCGTCAGCAGGATGCCGGCGAAGGCGCAGATGATGCCGCTGGCCACGTAGAGGGCGAACTTGATCCGGTTCACCCGGATGCCGGCGAACTGGGCCGCCTCGGGCTGCAGTCCGATCGCGACCATCGACCGGCCGAGTGGGGTCAGGTGCAGGATCACCCCGAAGATCACGGCTAGGACGATGAAGATCAGCATCGACCAGGACAGCTGCATACCGGGGATCGACTCGGCGCCGATGTTGGTCAGCGACTCCGGGAACTGCCGGTCGCCGACGCCGGGCACGGTCAGCGAGCCGAGCAGCACCTCGGCCAGGCCACGGAACAAGGTCAGCGTGCCGATGGTGACCGCGATCGAGGGCAGCCCGACCTTGGCGACCAGGAAGCCGTTCAAGGCACCACCGACCAGGCCGACCAGCAGGGCGACCAGGAAGCAGGCCCAGATGTTCCAGCCGTGATGCCAGAGATAGCCGACGGTGGCCCCGGACAGACCGAGCATCGAGGCGACCGACAGATCGATCTCGCCGGTCATGACGATGAACAGCATCGGCAACGCCATGATGGCGATGTAGCCGGTGTTGATGCCCAGGTAGAAGACCGTGCTGGAGTTGGCGAACGATGACGACTCGGACGATCCGAAGATCAGGACCGCGATCAGCACGAGGATCAATCCGCTTTCCCAGCGGGCGATTCCACGCCAGCGGGACGGCGACCCACCCTGGTCGGGATCCGGGTTCTTGGCGGTCGAGGGCAACGGGTTGATCACCTCAGAGGTCACGGTGGGCTCCTTCGGCCGACTGCAGCTTCTTGGTGTTACGGATCAGCAGCCACCGGTCGAAGGCGATCGCGGCCAGTAGCAGCGCACCGGCGATCGCCTGGTTCCAGAAGGCCGAGATCCGCGATGCGACCAGGGCCTGGTTGATCGTGTTGAGCAGTACCGCGCCGAGCGCCGCGCCGACCACGGTGCCGCTGCCACCGAAGATCGCGACCCCGCCGACGACCGCGGCGGCGACCACGGTGAGCTCGTAGCCCAGGCCGCCGCTGTTGTCGATCTGGGTGTGCAGCGCGAGGAAGAGGGCGCCGGCCGCACCGGCCAGAGTGCCGCTGATGACGAACGCGGTGAACACCCGGCGTCCGATCGGGACTCCGGCCAAGGCGGCCGCGTCGGGGTTGGAGCCGATGGCGTACAGATCGCGGCTGGCCCGGAACGAACGCATCGCGTAGCCGGCGATGATCACGACCAGCGCCACGATGATGGCCAGCCAGGGAATGCCGAACAGGTTCTTGTAGCCGACCTGGCTGAATGCGGACGGGATGGCATCCGGATCGATCCGGTCGCCGTTGACGATCACCCCGTCGATTCCGCGGATCACGTACAGCATGCCCAGGGTGACGACCAGGCTGGGCACCCGCAGCACCGAGACCACGAAGCCGTTGACGGCACCGCAGACCGCCCCGACGGCGATGCCGACGACGAAGCCGAGCCAGGCCGGAATGTGGTGATATTTGAATAGATCCCCGACCAGGTAGGCCGACAACCCGAGCACGGAGCCGACCGATAGATCGACGTTGCGGGTGACGATCACCAACGTCTCACCGACGCCCAGCAGGGCGATCAGGGCGGCCCCGGACAGCAACTGCTGCAGGCTGTTGGCCTCGATGAAGTTGTGGTTCTTCAAGGTGGTGACCGCGACGACCAGCACGATGAGTACTGCGATGCCGAACTCGCGGGCCCGTAGCAGCTCCAGGTACCGGCTGGCTGCACGGTCGCGACCGAGGGCGAGGGTCGTCATGCCGACACCGTCGCGTTCTGGCCGGTGGCCGCCCGCATGATGTTCTGCTCGTCGGCTTCGGTGCGGTTCAGCTCGGCGGTCAATCGGCCTTCGCGCAGGACCAGAACTCGATCAGCCATACCCAACACCTCAGGAAGTTCGGACGAGATCATCAGCACCGCCATGCCATCGGTGACCAGCTGGTCGAGGATGCGGTGCACCTCGGCCTTGGTGCCGACGTCGATGCCCCGGGTCGGTTCGTCGATGATCAGCAGTTTCGGGTTGCGGGCCAGCCATTTACCCAGCACGACCTTCTGCTGGTTGCCGCCGGACAGCGTGGCGACCGAGTTGCTGATCCGGCCGGACTTGAGTTGCAGGCGCTTGGCCCAGGTCAGGGCCAACGCGCGCTCGCTCGAGCGCCGGATCAGGCCCAGGTGGCTGAGCCGGCCCAGCGAGGCCAGCGCGACATTGCGGTCGATGCCCATGTCCATCACCAGGCCCTGCTGCCGGCGGTCTTCGGGGACCAGGGCCATCCCGGCGCCCATCGCGGCCTGTGGGTCACCGTTCGGCAGCCGGACACCGGACAGCTTCACGGTGCCCGAGGTGCGCTTGTCGATGCCGAACACCGCCCGGGCCACCTCGGTCCGACCGGCCCCGACCAGACCGGCCAGGGCCACGATCTCGCCGCTGCGGACCGAGAAGGAGATGTCGTAGAAGACGCCGTCGCTATTGAGATCGGCCACCTCGAGCACGACCTCACCGGGCGTGGTTTCGGTCTTGGGGAAAAGGGCATCGAGGTCACGGCCGACCATCGAGCGGATGATCGCGTCGATGTCGAGTTCCTCGATCGGTGCGGTCCGGACGAACTTTCCGTCGCGCATGATGGTGACTCGCTGGCAGCAGACGAAGACCTCTTCGAGGCGGTGGGAGATGAACAGCACCGCCGCCCCACGGGCCCGCAGCGTCTCGATCACTCCGAACAGTCGCTTGACCTCGACCGTGGTCAAGGCCGCAGTCGGTTCGTCCATCACCAGCACCCGCGCCTCGAAGGACAATGCCTTGGCGATCTCGACGATCTGCTGATCGGCCACCGACAGGCCGCGGGCCGGCCGGCCGGGGTCGAGGGCAACCCCGAGATCGGCGAAGATGGCGCGGGCGTCCCGTTCCATCGCCCGCCGGTCGATCCGACGGCCACCGGCCTGCGGCTGCCGGCCGAGGAAGATGTTCTCGGCCACCGACAGGTCCGGGAACAACGACGGCTCCTGGTAGATGATCGCCACGCCGGCCGCCTGGGCGTCGGACGGGCCGGAGAAGTCGACCGGCTGACCGTCGATGCTCAGGGAGCCGGAGTCCTGTCTGTGCACGCCGCCGAGAATCTTCACCAGGGTCGACTTGCCGGCGCCGTTCTCGCCCAGCAACGCGTGCGCCTCGCCGGCGTACAGCGTGATGGACCCGTCTTCGAGCGCCTTGACCGGGCCGAAGCTCTTGGCCGCCTGATCCAGGACGAGCCGCGCCGTCGTGCTGTCCGCCATCGTCGGTGCTCTCTCCTCGGGCTGGTCGGTTCTCGGGGCAGTGTGTTCACCGGAAGGAAATGAAACCTTTCACTTCCTGGTGCTGAAAGGTAATCTCGCTCACCGAGCACGTCAAGAGCGAGTTTCTGCTTTGTTACCGATCGAAACATCGCATGACCCGAGTCCAGCGGTTGTTCGGTTCCTCCGGAAACGGGGCCAACCCTGGCTAGAGTGTGCGAAACGATTCAAGAGCTGAGGGATGCAGTTGAGCGAGTCAGCCAGCGTTGTCGACGTCGCGGCCCGCGCCGGCGTCTCGCTCGGCACGGTGTCCAACGTGCTGAACCGCCCCGAACGGGTGGCTCCGGCGACTCGGGACAAGGTCTTGCAGGCCATCGCCGATCTCGGCTTCGTCCGCAACGAGGCGGCCCGGCAGCTACGGGCCGGCCGCAGCCGCACCATCGGGCTGGTCGTGCTGGACGTGGGAAACCCCTTCTTCACCGACCTGGCCCGGGGCGTCGAGACGACGGCGGCGGAGTCCGGGCTGTCGGTGATCCTGTGCAACAGCAACGAGGACACGGCGCGGGAATCCCACTACCTCAGCCTGTTGCAGGAACAGCGCGCCTTCGGCGTACTGATCACCCCGGTCGGCAACGAGACCGCGATGATCGAAGAGCTTCGGGCCAAGGGGACCCCGGTGGTACTGGTCGACCGCGGATCGAACCGGCGCCAGTGCTCGGTGTCGGTCAACGACACCGTCGGCGGCGAGCTCGCGGCTGCGCACCTGATCCAGCAGGGACACACCCGGATCGGATTCATCGGTGGCCCGCTCGGCCTGAACCAGGTGGCCCGACGCCTGGCCGGGGCGCGCGCGGCCATCGCCGCGGCCGGCCTGCCCAAGTCGGCGTTGACCGTGATCGAGACGGCCAAGCTCGACGTGGCCTCCGGGCGATCAACCGGTGCGGTTCTGGCTGCGATGCCGGCCACATCTCGTCCGACGGCGGTCTTCTGCGCCAACGATCTGCTCGCCCTCGGCCTGTTGCAGGACACCACCCGCCGGCAGCTGTCGGTACCCGGTGACCTGGCCATCGTCGGCTATGACGACATCGATTTCGCCGCCGCGGCCGCCGTGCCACTGACCTCGATCCGGCAGCCCCGATCGGACCTGGGCAAGGCGGCAATGGAGTTGTTGCTGGAAGAAGCGGCTGTATCGCCGCTTCGCTCGGCGCCGCACTCCCTCGATGCTCAGTCAGCTCGTTCCAGCAAGCACAAGCATCGCCAGGTCGTGTTCGAACCTGAGCTCGTGGTGCGCGAATCGACGGCCCGATGAGACTCGCACTGTTCGCAACGTGCCTGGTCGACGGACTTTTCCCCGATGTCGGCAAGGCAACCGTGTCATTACTGCACCGCCTCGGGCACGAGGTCGAGTTCCCGATGAGCCAGTCCTGTTGCGGCCAGATGCACGTCAACACCGGCTACCCGCGCGACGCGCTGCCCCTGGTGCGCAATCACGTCGACACCTTCGAACCGTATGACGCGGTCGTGGTGCCGAGCGGCTCGTGCACCGCGGCGATCCGGCATCAGCACGCCGAGTTGGCCGAGCAGGCCGGCGATGCCGAACTGGCCCGGCGGGCGCGCGAGGTGGCGGCCAAGACCTTCGAGCTGTCGGAGTTCCTGGTCGACGTGCTCGAGGTGACCGACGTCGGCGCGTACTACCCGCACCAGGTCACCTATCACCCGACCTGTCATTCGCTTCGGTTGCTGCGGGTCGGCGACCGCCCCTACGAGCTGCTGCGCAACGTGCGCGGCTTGGAGTTGCTCGAACTTCCGGCCTCGGACCAATGTTGCGGTTTCGGCGGCACGTTCGCGATCAAGAACGCGGCCGTGTCGAGTGCGATGCTGGCCGACAAGCTGCAGGCCATCGCCGACACCGGCGCCGATTTCTGTGCCGCCGGTGATGCCTCCTGCCTGATGCACATCGGGGGCGGACTGGCCCGGTTGCACTCCGGCACCCGCACCATCCATCTGGCCGAGATCCTGGCCGCAACCGAGGAGCTAGCGGAATGACCTTTCTCGGTATGCCCAAGCTCGAAGCCGGCTCGGGCCACATCCATTCGCTGCGACCGTTCCCGGAGGCGGCCGAGGACGCCCTCGACAACCCCCAGCTGCGCCACAACCTGGCCAAGGCCACCGGCACCATCCGCACCAAGCGGGCCAACGTGGTGGCCGAGCTGCCGGACTGGGCCGAGCTGCGGGCGGCCGGCGCGGCGATCAAGGACGAGGTGCTGGCCAATCTCGAGAAGTACCTGCTGCAGCTGGAGGAACAGGTCACCGCCCGGGGTGGCACCGTGCACTGGGCCCGCGACGCCGACGAGGCGAACCGGATCGTCACCGAGCTGGTCCGGGCAACCGGCAGCAGCGAGGTGGTCAAGGTCAAGTCCATGGCCACCCAGGAGATCGGGCTCAACGAGGCCCTGGCGGCGGCCGGCATAACCGCGATCGAGACCGACCTGGCCGAGCTCATCGTCCAGCTCGGCCACGACTCCCCCAGCCATATCCTGGTACCCGCGATCCACCGCAATCGCAGCGAGATCCGCGACATCTTCCGGGCCGAGATGGCCGGCGTCGACCCCGACCTGAGTGATGAACCGAAGGAATTGGCCGAAGCAGCAAGGCGGTACTTGCGAGCCAAGTTCTTGTCGGCCCAGGTCGCCATCAGCGGCGCGAACTTCGGCGTGGCCGAGACCGGCACCCTGACCGTGGTCGAATCCGAGGGCAACGGCCGAATGTGCCTCACGCTGCCCCGCACGCTGATCACGGTGATGGGTATCGAGAAACTCGTTCCGACCTGGCGTGATCTTGAGGTGTTCCTGCAGTTGCTGCCCCGCTCGTCCACCGGTGAGCGGATGAATCCCTACACCTCGATGTGGACCGGGGCGACCGAGGGCCAGGACTTTCACCTGGTACTGCTGGACAACGGCCGGACGGCAACGCTGGCCGATCCGCAGGGCCGGACGGCGCTGCGCTGCATCCGCTGCTCAGCCTGCCTGAACGTCTGCCCGGTCTACGAGCGCACCGGCGGGCACGCCTACGGCTCGATCTACCCGGGCCCGATCGGTGCGGTGCTGTCGCCGCAGTTGTCCGGCATGGCCCCGGAGAACAACACGCTGCCGTTCGCGTCGTCGTTGTGCGGGGCCTGCTTCGATGCCTGCCCGGTCGCTATCGACATCCCGAGCATGCTGGTGCATCTGCGATCGCGGGTGAACGACGGCAAGGGCCGCACCGCCGAATCGACGGCGATGGCCACGATGGCCAGCACCATGGCCTCACCTCGACGCTGGACGTGGGCGCTGCGACTGGCCCGGCTCGGCCGTCCACTCAGCCGGCGGCACACCCTGCCCGGCCCGCTGAAGGGCTGGACGTCGTCACGGAATCTGCCGATGCCACCGAAACAATCCCTGCGTGACTGGTGGACCGAGCAGTGAGCGCCAAGCAGGAGATCCTGGCCCGGATCCGGACGGCGACGGCCGATCATCGGGTGCCTTCTGCGATCCAGCGCAGTTACCGTTCGGGCCAGGGCGCCGGCGACGTCGAGCTCTTCGCCGAACGGGTGGCCGACTACCGCGCCGGAGTGCACCGACTCGACGGCGATGTGGCCGAGGCGATCAGCCGAATCCTCGACCGGCGGGGCCAGCGGTCGGTCGTGCTGCCGGACGGTTTTCCGGTCGGCTGGGAGCCCCGCGCGCAGCTGTTCCGGGAACCGGCCGACGTGGCCACCCTGGACCAGGTCAGTGCGGTGCTCACCACCTGCGCGGTGGCCATCGCCGAGACCGGCACCATCGTGCTGGACGCCGGACCGGGCATGGGACCGCGGCGGCTGACCCTGGTGCCCGACTATCACCTCGTCGTCGTTCGGGCTGATCAGATCAAGGCAATCGTGCCTGACGCCATTGCCGCCCTGGACCCGACCCGGCCGCTGACCTGGATCAGTGGCCCGAGTGCCACCAGCGACATCGAACTGGACCGGGTCGAGGGTGTGCACGGTCCCCGCACCCTGGACGTGCTCATCGTCTGACCGGGAGGTCTGGGCGACCGCCTACCGCCCGACGCTCCGGTGGCCGACCGTCAGTCGCGATCCTGCCAGGTGCACACGCACACCTCGTTACCGTCGGCGTCGGCCAGGATCCAGAACGCGCGGGCTTCGGCGTCGCTGACCAGGTGCCCACCGGCCGCGAGCGCCGCCTCGATCCGGGCCTCGGCCTCGTCGTGCGGCACGGCGATGTCGAAGTGGATGCGATTGCGTTGGGTCCTCGGCTCGTCCAGCTGCTGGAACCAGATGGACGGCCCCTGACCCAGCGGATCTATGACGGCGTCGTCCGCGCCGGACTGATCGGCGTAGCCCAGCACCGCGCGCCAGAACGGCAGGATCACCGAGCGGTCCATGGTGTCGATCGCGATCTCCAGCAGTTGCACCGACCGCCGTGCTCCGGACCAGGCGGTTATGACGCCCAACTGGAGCAACGCGTCGGAGATCGACCGGGCCAGTTCGACATCCAGTGGCAGCACCCGGCCGGTGGCCTCGTCCTGCAGCGTGAGACTGACCTCGTCCGAACGGACGTCGACCCGTAGTTGACCGTCCGCCGCCTCGCCGCAGGCGAACCGGGCCGCGGTCGCCACCGCCAGGCCCTGGTCGAGGGAGTTGACCGGTGCCTGGCAGCACAATGCACCCAGGATCAACCGCCAACCGATGTCGGCCACCGCTGCCGAGGCCGCATCCGCGCTGAGAGAATCCGTCATACCGCCGATTCTGCCCCACCCGCGACCAGCGGACCAGGCCGGGCGAGCAGCATCAGAACGAGGAAGATCAGACCGACCAAGGGAAAACTCGCACAGAGCAATTCCTGCCACCCATTCTGATGGAACTCGCGCAGGCCGCCGGCCGGGGTGAACCACTGCGGGGCGAGGTAGCCGACTCCGGCCAGCAGCACCAGGCCGAACCATTGCCGGTGTCGCCACAGCACGAACAGGGCCGGGATCAGCCAGATCCAGTGATGTGACCACGAGACCGGCGACACCAGCAGCCCAGCCATCCCGACGCAGGTCACTGCGGCCAGTTCATCACCGCCGGACAGCTGACGGCGGGCGGCGAGGACAGCCAGGCCCAGCGCGATCAGGTCGAGCAGCAACACCAGCCACCGGGCCGGATGTTGTGAGCGGGTCAGCCGGACCAGCACGCCGAACAGGGACTGGTTGTCCACGTAGGCAACGCCACCGACGTGGTCGGGGTTGTACCAGAGCCTGGTCCAGAACTGCCAGCTCGGATGGGGCGCGACCGCGGAACTCACCGCGATCGTCAGGGCAAACCCGGCTGCGGACCGGATCAGCGCCGGCCAGTCCCGACGCAGCGCGAAGTACAGGACGAAGATGCCCGGAGTCAGCTTCAGCCCGGCCGCGACTCCGGTCAACCCACCGCGCCAGCGCCGGGGCAGGAGGAAGACGTCCAGCATCACCAGCGCGACCAGCACGAGGTTGATCTGGCCGAGCCGGAAGGTGCGCAGCACCGGCTCCAAGGCCACGCAGGCCAGGCCGAGCACGATCAGGGTGGGCCAGGGCCAGGCTCGTGCGGACATCCGCAGGACGACCACGAGCGAGCCCGCCGACAGCAGGCTGATCGACACCGCTGCCGGCACGGCCCCGATCGCCTGGAACGGTAGGAAGACGACAGCCGCGAACGGGGGGTAGGTGAAGGGCAACGTAGCGCCGGCGGCGTAGGGCGAGTGGCCGTGCAGGACCGCGGCGCCGGCCTGGCGGTAGACGGCCAAATCCTCGAACGACCAGGCGAACACATGCTGCTGCCAGCGCAGCAGCAACAGGGCGACCGTCATCACGGCCACGCCGAGGTAACGCCGCATCAGAGAATGATCAACGCCCGTAACGGCGATCGCGGTGCGAGAAGGATCGCAACGCCCGCAGGAAGTCCATCTGCCGGAAGTCGGGCCAGTAGCAGTCGCAGAAGTACACCTCGGCATAGGCCGACTGCCACAGCAGGAAACCGGACAGCCGCTGCTCCCCCGAGGTCCGGATGATCAGGTCGCACTCCGAACTGGCGTTGGAGTACAGGTTCTTGGAGATGTCGTCGACGTCGAAGCTGCTGATCAGCTCCTCCGGGTCGCCACCCTCAGCGGCGTGGGCCGCGAACGCCGCGCGGACGGCATCGGCGATCTCGCGCCGGCCGCCGTAGCCGACGGCGACGTCGACCTTCATCACCGCGTCCCGGCCCTTGGTGCTGTCGGCGGTGTCCTTGAGCCGAGCCGCCGTCCCGGCCGGCAGCAGATCGAGCGCGCCGATCACCTCGACCTCCCACGGCCGCCGAGCCTTGGCCACCTGCTCGACGACGTTCTCGATGATCTCGATCAGCGGGTCGAGCTCGGTCGCCGGTCGGTGCAGGTTGTCATCGGACAGCATGAACAGGGTGACGTGTTCGATCCGGGCGGCGGTGCACCAGTGCAGGAAGTCGACGACCTTGGCCCCACCGGCCTTGTAACCCTCGCTGAGGTCATCGTGTCCGACCGAGCGAGCCCACCGCCGGTTGCCGTCGACCAGGATGCCGACATGACGGGGGCGGGGCGCATCTTTGAGCTCTTCGGACAGCAACCGGGTGTAGGCCCGGTCGACGCCCCAGCGGACCAGCTTACGAAGACGTGGAAAGCGCCTGCGAGCCACCGTCCACCTCCAGCTTCAGCGCTGCCTGGTTTGTCCCGGGACCGCGCGGACGGGCACGGTCTCGACGACGTCGAACAGAGTATCGCGCCGACACCGACGAACGGGGTAACCCGGACCGGCTGTCCTGCACCCAGCGGCACCAGCGGGGGTGGGTCGGCTGGCACCGGCAGGGCCTACGATCGGTACGGTGACCGCTTTGAACGCCCAGAACCTGACCCGGCTCGCGCACGAGGAGCTGGCGGTGCCACAGTACGACCGGAGCGCGATCACGGTCGGCATCGTGCATTTCGGGGTCGGTGGCTTCCACCGCGCGCACGAGGCGATGTACGTCGATGCCCTTATGAACAAAGGACATGCCCTTGACTGGGGGATCTGCGGGGTCGGCCTGCTACCGGGTGATGCCCGGATGCGCGACGTGCTGCGTGAGCAGGACTGTCTCTACACCCTGATGGTGAAGGCACCGGACGGCAGCCGGACGGCGCGCGTCATCGGTTCGATCGTGAATTACCTTTTCGCGCCTGACGATCCGGAGGCGGTGCTGGACCGAATGACCGCCCCCGAAACCCGGATCGTTTCCCTCACCGTGACCGAGGCCGGTTACAACGTGCATCGGGTCACCGGCGACTTCGACGTGAGCACCCCCGGGGTGGCGGCCGACCTGCAGGCCGGTGCCAGCCCGAGCACGGTTTTCGGTTACATAGTCGAGGCATTGGCCCGCCGCCGGGCCGCCGGGACCGAACCGTTCACCGTGATGTCCTGCGACAATGTGCAGGGCAACGGTCACGTCGCCCAGCACGCCATCACCGCGTTCGCTGCGGCTCGCGATCCGGAATTGGCAGCCTGGATAGAGAATTGCGTGCATTTCCCCAACTCCATGGTGGATCGGATCACGCCGGCCACCACCCCGGCCGACACCGAGGCGGTGCACGCCGACTTCGACATCACCGACGGCTGGCCGGTGGTGTGCGAGCCGTTCACCCAGTGGGTGTTGGAGGATTCCTTCGGTACCGGTCGACCTGAGTTCGATCGGGTCGGGGTGCAACTGGTCAGCGATGTCGAGCCGTATGAGTTGATGAAGTTGCGCCTGCTCAACGCCGGTCACCAGGCACTGGGTTACGCCGGCTACCTGGCCGGCTACCGCTACGTGCACGAGGCCAGTCACGACCCGGTTTTCATCGACCTTCTCAAGCGATACATGATCGACGAGGCACTGCCGTCCCTGCGCCCGGTGCCCGGCATCGACCTGCCGGCCTACGTCGACGAGCTGCTGGAGCGGTTCGGCAATCCCGAGGTCCGCGACACCTTGGCCCGGCTGTGCGTCGACACCTCGGAGCGCATTCCCAAGTTCCTGTTGCCCGTGCTGCGCTACCAGCTCCAGGCTGGCGGGCCGATCGACTGCGCAACCGCGGTGGTGGCCAGCTGGGCACGCTACGCCGAGGGCGTCGATGAAGAGGGCGAACCGATCGAGGTCGTCGATCCGATCCGGGATCAGCTGACGGCCGCGGCCACGCAGTATCCCGAGCGGCCACTGGCCTTCCTCGAGGTTCGTGAGATCTTCGGCGAACTGGCCGATGACGATCGATTCACCGGCCGCTATCGCGAGCTGCTCGACCAACTGCACGAGCAGGGTGCCCACGCCACGCTCACCGCGCTCGTCACCCGCTGATCCGGTTTCGCCGACCGCCTCGCCCGACCGCGTGCTCACCGGTCACGCCTGATGCGAAGACGGCGTGAAGCGATCTTGGCCTGTTCCCCCCGATCTATTCCCCAAACCGGGCGAAGCGGACGTTTCTTACGGCTGATGGGTGTGTCTGTCCGGGGTTTCTGGAACTATCTGCTATGTGCAAGGCCATCAGAACGAGCCGGCGGACGATCGGCCTCGGTACACCGAGGACGAAGCCGGCTTGCTGCGCGCCGATATCGATGACGCACTGGCCGCCGCCCGCAACAAGCAGGCTGCTGCGAGTCGCCGGCTCAACGAGGCTCACGATGAGGCGCAGGCCCTGATCGCCGATGCCACCCAGCAGGCGATGCTGATCGCATCTGCCGCCGAGGATGCGGCCGATCAACTGGTGGCCGAGGCCAAGCAGGACGCGGCCCGCGAACATGCCGAGGCCCAGGCCGCAGCGGCCGCTTTCCGGGGCCAGGGCGAGGAACTGCTGCACGCCGCTCGGGGCGAGGCCGACCGGCGGCACGCGGAACTGACGGCCAGCCTGCAGCGGCGGTCCGAGGAACACGCCGCCGAACTGGCCGACCGGGATCAGCAAGCCAGGGAACGGGCCGAGCAGATCCTGGCCGACGCCGACCAGCTGGCGGCCCAGCGGCTGGCCGAGGCCGGCGTCGAGGCGGATCAGATCGTGTTGCGTGGTCAGCAGAAGATCGATCAGGCCCGGGCCGCGGCTACGGCCGAGCAGACCCAGGCGAACGAGCAGGCCCGCAGCATCGTTCAACAGGCCCGGGACGAGGCGGCCGCGCAGCTGACCGCCGCCGCCGAGCAGATGACCTGGGCCCAGCAGACGGTCGCGGAGCTGATCGCCGCGGCCGAGCAGGAGGCCCGCCGGATCACCGATCGGTCGCACGCTCGGGCCGAGGCCCACATCCGCCAGATCCGGGTCCGGCTGGGCCGGGCGATCGCCACGACCGGCACCGGTCTGCGCCGCAAGCGGGCCGACCTGGCCGAGCTGATCGAGCGATCCACCGAAGCGGCCGCCACGGAGCGGGCCGATGCCACCAAGGAGGCCGAGCGCCTGGTCTCCGAGGCCCGCCGCACCGCGGAGCGGACCGTGCGGGAGGCCACGACCGTCGCCGACGAACAGCGAGAACGGGCCGAGCGACGGGTGGCCGAGGCCGAGGCCGGGGCTCAGGCCGTCCGGCAGCAGGTGGCTCAGCAGCTCGGTGAATCCCAACGCGAACTGCATCAGCAGCGTCGCAGCGCCCGGGCCGAGGTGGCCGAACTCATTGCCCAGGCTCGGGCCGAGGCGGAAGCCGTGCGCCGGGAGGCCAACGCCCTGCTCAGCGCGGCCCGCGACGAGGTCGCCGAGCTGAGCACCCGGCGCAACGCGATCGCCGCCGAACTGGGCCAGCTTTCCGGCGTGATCGAGGCCCTGGCGGTCGAGGAGGGCCGGCCGCGACCGCACCCCTCCACCGCACCGACCACCGAGCCGCAGTCGGCCCCGCCGCAATCAACCCCGCCACCACCGGCGCCACCGCAACCGGCCTCCCGGCCGATCGACCAGAACGGCGGCCGTCCGGCCGCCAACACCTACTCGACGAGATGATGGAAGCCGAATGAGCGACAGCAACAGCCAGCAGTTCCGTACCGTGATGCGCGGCTACGAGCCGGCCCAGGTCGACCGCCGGCTGGCCGAACTCAGCGGAGCCGTACAGGCCGCGCAGCAGGAGGCGGCAACCCAGGCGCGCCGGGCCGAGCAGTTGGCCGCGTCCGAGGCGGCGGCGCGCCAGGCGGCGGCCAAGGCCGCGGCCAAGCCGGCCGAACCGACCTTCACCGACTTCGGCGAGCGGATCGGCAAGATCCTGACCCTGGCCAACGAGGAGGCCGCCGAGATCCGGGCCAGCGCCGCGGTCGAGGTCCGCAAGAAGCTGGCCGAGATCGAGGCCGGCGCCGGCAAGACCCGCTCCGATGCCGACCGCTACGCGACCCAGACCCGGATCGGCGCCGAACGCGAGGCCGAGCGGATCACCGAGGACGCCAAGAAGGCGGCCGAGCAGCTGATGGACGAGGCCAACCGGCAGGCCACCACGCGCCGCGAAGAGGCCGAGGCGGTCTATGAACAGCAGCGGGCGCACGCGGCTCAGGCGGCCAACGACTTCGAACAGACCCTGGCCGAGCGCCGGAACAAGGCCGAGGCCGACTTCCAGGAACGCACCGCCGCGGCCGAGACCCAGCTGACCAGCGCCCGCCAGCACGCCGAACAGACCCGAAGCGAGACCGAGCGGGCCGCGGCCGAGGCCGGACGCAAGTCGGCCCGGTTGTTGGAGGAGGCCGAGCAGAAGGCCCAGCAGATCGTGGCCGAGGCAGTGGCCCGGGCCGATCGGATCCGCTCGGAGTCCGAACGGGAACTGGCTGCGGCCAGCCAGCGCCGGGATTCCATCAACGCGCAGCTGGCCAACGTCCGGCAGATGCTGGCCACCCTGTCCGGGGGCGCCGCGCCGGCTGAGGCACCCGCGGCCGCGTCACCCTCCGTCCCAGCCAAGGCCGAGCCGGCCAAGCCAGCAGGGTCCAAGCTCGAGACGTCCCAGGCAGCGCCGACGAAGGCAGAGCCGGCCGAGCCAGCCACGGCCCAGCAGGCCTAGACCCCG
>CAZZZW010000003.1:0-34351 GCA_964658795.1 Phormidium nigroviride PCC 7112 | reverse complement strand
GGCCCCGGACCGGCGGCTGGCCAGCGTGCACGAGTAGTCGGCGTCGTAGAGGGCGGTGCGGATGTTGTCGCTCATGCCGCCGTCGACCGAGACGTAGGTCCGGGTGATGCCACCGTCGAGGCCGATCGGCTTGACCGTGCCGACCTCGTACAGGGTGATCATCGACGGGCCGATCACCGCGCGCCCTGGCTCGACGGCCAGCCGCGGCACGGCAATGCCGGCCAGCTCACACTCCCGTTCGACAATCACCTTCAAGCGGCGGGCGATCTCGGCCGGTGTCTGCGGGTCGTCGCCGTCGACGTAGGCGATGCCGAGCCCACCTCCCAGATCGACCTCGGGCAGTTCCACACCGTGCCGGTCGCGGATCGTGGCCAGCAGACCGACCAGCCGGTGGGCCGCGACCTCGAAGCCGGAGGTGTCGAAGATCTGCGACCCGATGTGCGAGTGCAGGCCGACCAGGTTCAGTTCCGGGGTGGCCAGCACGGCGGCCACCGCGTCGGCGGCCTGCCCGCTGGTCAGGGAGAAGCCGAACTTCTGGTCCTCGTGGGCCGTCGCGATGAACTCGTGGGTGTGGGCCTCCACTCCGACGGTGACCCGGACCATGACGTTCGGACGCCGGCCGGTCGTCCGGGCGATCTCGGCCAACCGCTCGATCTCGATCTGGCTGTCCAGCACGATGCAGCCAACGCCCGCGGCCACCGCCTGGTCCAGCTCGAGACGGGATTTGTTGTTGCCGTGCAGGGCGATTCGCTCCGGCGGCACCTGGGCCTTCAACGCGATGGCCAGCTCACCCGCCGTACACACATCGATGCCCAGGCCCTCGTCGGCGACGATCGCGGCGACCGCTGTGGACAGGAACGCCTTGCCGGCATAGAACACATCGCCGTCGCGGAACGCCTCGGCCCAGGTACGGGCCCGGGCGCGCAGGTCCTCGGTGTCCAGGACGAAGGCCGGGGTGCCGTGGGTCGCGACCAGCTCGGTCACCGACACGCCGCCGACGATCATCGTGCCGGTGGCGTCGCGATGGGTTTTGGCCGGCCAGATCAGCGGATTGAGCCGGCTCAGGTCCGAGGGCGGCGGCGGCCCATCGCCACCGGGCACCAGGTGTCCGTGACTGGGTCCGGCCGGGTGGGCAGAGCGCGTCATCTACAAACTTTCCGGTTTGGTCCTACCAACACGGCCTGATCATCATCGGCACGACGCTGTGCCTGGTGGCCCTACTTCCGATCGGGGGCCGAAACACCAAGTAATTGCAGGCCGTTGGCCAACACCTGCTTGGTGGCAACCGCCAGCCACAACCGGGTCCGATTGACGTCGGTGATCGGCTCGTCGCCCTGCGGCACCACCCGGCAGCTGTCGTACCAGCGATGGAAATTACCGGACAACGCCTCCAGGTAGCGCGCGATCCGGTGCGGCTCGTTCAGCTGACCGGCCTGGATGACCACCCGGGGGAAGTCGCCGAGCGCGGTCAGCAGGGTCGTCTCGGCCGACTGGTCGAGCAGTTCGGGCTTGAACACGTCCAGCGTGATGCCGACCGCGGCCGCGTTCTTGAGCACGTTGGCCGTCCGGGCGTGCGCGTACTGGACGTAATGCACCGGGTTCTCGTTGGTGGCCCGGGCCCACAGGTCCAGGTCCATCTCCAGGGTCGAGTCGGTCGAGGACCGGGCCAGGCCGTACCGGGCAGCGTCCACGCCGACCGCATCGACCAGATCCTCCTGGGTGACGATGTTGCCGGCCCGCTTGCCCATCCGGACCGGTTTGCCGTCCTTCACCAGATTGACCATCTGCCCGATCAGCAGTTGCAGGTTCTCCCCCGGCGTGTCACCGAAGCAGGCGCACATGGCCATCATCCGGCCGACATAGCCGTGATGGTCGGCGCCGAGCATGATGACGACCTTGTCGGCGCCGCGTTCCCGCTTGTCCAGGTAATAGGCCAGATCGCCGGCGATGTAGGCCGGCTCACCGTCGCTCTTGATGATCACCCGGTCCTTGTCGTCACCGTGATCGGTGGTCCGCAGCCAGGTCGCGTTGTCAGCCTCGAAGATCTCGCCCTGGGCCCGCAGCCGATCGATGGCCCGGTTCACCGCCCCTGACTCATACAGCGAGTTCTCGTGGGTGAACACGTCGAAATCGACACCGAAGTCGTGCAGGGACGCCTTGATCTCCTCGAACATGATCGCGACGCCGGCCTCCCGGAAGCGCTCCTGGGCCTCCTCGCGCGACAGCTCGAGGATGCCGGGTTCGGCGGCGACGATCTGGTCCACGATCTCGGAGAGGTAGGACCCGGCGTAGCCGTCCTTCGGGGTCGGTTCGCCCAGGGCCACGGCCAGCAGTGAACGGGAGAACCGATCGATCTGGGCACCGTGGTCGTTGAAGTAGTACTCCTTGGTCACCTTCGCGCCGTTGGCAGTCAGGATCCGGGCCAGCGAATCGCCGACGGCGGCCCAGCGGACACCGCCGATGTGCAGCGGACCGGTCGGATTGGCCGACACGAACTCGAGGTTGATGTGCCGGCCGGCGAAGGTGTCGCTGGTGCCGTACGTGGCGCCGGCCTCGACGATGGTCCGGGCCAGCTCGCCCAGCGAACCGACGTCGACGGTGATGTTCAGGAAGCCGGGACCGGCGACGTCGACGGCGGCAACACCGTCGGCCTCGAGCAGTGACGCGGCGATCGCCTCGGCGACGTCCCGCGGCGGCTTGCCGGCGGGCTTGGCCAGCCGCAGCGCGACGTTGGTGGCGTAGTCCCCGTGGGCCCGGTTCTTCGGCCGCTCCAGCACGAGTTCGTCCGGCACGTCGGCGCTGAACGCACCGGAGGCGACCGCACGCCCGATGGCGTCACGGAGGGCGGAACTGAGCTGATCTGGGGTCACCGGGGTAATGTTAGTCGGCCGACTCACTCCAATTTTGCGCGCGTGCGGGAGCCGGCGACAGGGGTTGAAGCCCCCATCACTGCAGCAACGCACAGCCACAGCACCTAGACTCAGCCGGTCACGCTGATCTGATGTGCCTGTTTAAGGGATGAAAACGACTCCATGACCAAACCGAACAAGGGCAAGACGCGCCCGGCCGGCAAGCCCGACCCGGCCAAGACCGCCGCCACGTCCACGCCGGCCAAGAGTGCCGCCGCGACCAAGGCCGCCCGCGCCGCCCAGTCGAAGAAGATCATGAACAAGCGGCAGACGCCGTGGGGACTGATCAGCGTGACCGTCGTGGTCATCGTGCTCGCAGTCGCCGTCATCGGATATGCCATCCACCAGGGCAGCAAGAAGAGCACCTCGGCCACCGATCCGAACAAGATCACCGGCATCGTGCACAAGACGTTCGGCAGCGGCGACCACAAGACGACCGTCATCGACTACGGCTCCGACTCGCCGCCCTTCGGTGGACCGCACTCCCCGATCTGGGCCGACTGCACCGGCACGGTGTACCCCAACCAGATCGCCAACGAGAATGCGGTGCACGACCTGGAGCACGGCGCGGTCTGGATCGCCTACAAGCCCGGCCTGCCTGCCGATCAGCTCAACGTGCTGACCAAGCTGGTGTCGGGCCAGCAGTACATGCTGCTCACCCCGTACGCCGGGCTGAAGACCAACGTGTCGCTGCAAGCCTGGGGCTACCAGCTGTTCGTCGACTCGGCAACCGACCCGCGGGTGCAGCAGTTCATCACCGACCTGAAGCTCAACCGCGACAACACTCCGGAGTACGGCGCCAGCTGCACCAATGCTGCGTTCAAGACCAACCCGTCGACGCCGGGACACCCGACCGTCTCCTAGTAACGGCTGATTGCGATGACGACCTTGTCCGAGCCCGGAACCACCGCTGACACCGGCGACTTTGCGCCGATGACGGCCCGTCCGTCCGGCGTTGTCGTGGCGCTGGTATCGGTGATCGCCGTCGCGGCGTTGCTGATCTTCGGGGCTGGCGGCTACGTCCTGGGTCAGCGGACTTCGGGCAAGGCGCTGCCGTCGGTGACCTCGGTCGACGCCGGCTTCGCCTACGACATGTCGGTGCACCACCTGCAGGCGGTGACCATGGCCGGTTACACCCGGGACCACACCACCGACGGGGTCATCAAGGAACTGGCCTACGACATCGAAACGAGCCAGTTCAACCAGGTCGGTCAGTTCCAGGGCTGGATCGACACCTGGAAGCTGCCGGTGAACAACCCGAACCCGTTGATGGCCTGGATGGCCGGGTCCGGGCATGTGCACCTCAGCTCGGGTGGGCTGATGCCGGGCATGGTGACCGAGGACCAGCTGAACCACCTGGAGACGCTCACCGGCAAGGCGCTGGACATCGATTTCCTGCAGCTGATGCTGTATCACCACCAGGGCGGACTGCCGATGGCGCAGTGGGCCGCTACGCACGCCTCGGAGCCCTACGTCCGGCAGGCCGCTCAGAAGATGGCCGCCGCACAGAGCCAGGAGATCCTGCAGATGGAGTCCGATCTGCGCCAGCGCGGTGCCTCGCCGCTCCCCCCGCCCGAAAGCTGAGCGTTCTCGCTCGCCGCTGGTTTCCGCCTTGTGTGGCTGGGCATTGTGCGGCCATACCTTGCGCACCATGCCGGCGTGTCGTGAAAGCTGTGGCCGCACAACGCAGCCATCGAGGCCTGGCGAAACCACCGAGCGACGGCTGGTAGTCTTCTCGTCGGCCCGCTTCGGCGGGCCGGGCCGTCTGGCCCCCGTAGCTCAGGGGATAGAGCGCTACCCTCCGGAGGTAGAAGCGCAGGTTCGAATCCTGCCGGGGGCACCAAAGATATCGGTTTCAAACCTTCACCAGGGGAACCACTCTGGACACTATCGGTATGGCCCGGCGGACGAAATGTCCGGCGGGTCGTTTATGTATAAAGAGGCACGCTGGCTAGTTATGTGATCAGTTCCTGACGGGTCTGTTCGGCTTCGACGGTCTGCTTCAGTTGGGGGCCGAGCAGCGTGCGGAAGGGTTCAGCCAGCTCGGCGCGCACGCTGTCCTCGTCGATGTAGAGCTTCTCGAAGAAGGCTTGGTTGAAGAGTCGACGGACGGTCGGTCCGGCAGCGAGGCAGGCCGCGTGGCAGTCGTTGAGCAGACCAAATGCCTTTTCAAGGTTGGTGAGGATGCGTCCTAGGCTGGCGGCGGTGATCTGGAGTCGATCATCGATCGTGGCCAGTCCAGCGGCGATGCGATCCTGTTCGGTTTTGAGGAGGTCGAGCGGTACTGCGCCGGCGTAGTGGGCTTGCAGCAGTTTGCTGCGTTCGTTGATGAGTCGTTGGCGTCGAAGGTCGAGCGTGCGCTCGTCGGCTCAGCGCGTTCCCGGTCGGTGCGCAGCTCTTCTTTCAGCAGTGTGCGTACCGCGTCTTGGAATTCAGGCGCCAGGCGGACGGTGGCGTAGAAGTCTTCGATCAGTTCTTCTATCGCGCCTGTGAGCGTTGCTTTGCGGGTGCAGTCGGTACCAGCGTTTGCCACACACGGCTGCAGGTCAGCCCCTGGAGGCAACCCTGAAAGCGATGCGCGCAGCGTTCCGTCGATTCGTCGAGCGCGCCGGACCGAACGGAGTCAACTTCCAGCAGCACCATGGATTCGGCGTTGACGAGTTCAGTGCCGCGCTCGGCGAGATGCGGAGTCAGATAGGAGCGGAACTGGCACGCATCGCCTGGCGGTATGACCTCGGAGTCGACGGTGAGCTTGGACGAATCCTGCCACCCCACGATCTTGACGAAGACGATGCTTCCTGGTTGGTCGGCTTCGACGGCTAGCTGTACTGACCACGGACGTTGGTGACGGCGTGTGGCTGGCTGACAAAGCGAAGACCTCCGAGTGGAGTGCGAGCTGTCTCGGAACGCAACCACCGGAGGTCTTCGTGTCTCACCGTAATGCCCCGTTGTCTGAACTCGGCCGTCTGCGGCTGGCTCGTTGTGTCGTGGAAGAGGGCTGGACGCTACGGCGGGCGGCTGAACGCTTCCAGGTCTCGCCGACCACCGCGGCACGGTGGGCCGGTCGCTACCGCCAGCTCGGCCGGGCCGGGATGGTGGACCGGTCCTCACCTCCGCACCGATCGCCACGGCGTACTCCGACCCGGACCGAGCGACGCATCATCAACCTTCGAGTGACCCGACGCTGGGGGCCGGCCCGCATCGGCTACCTGCTCGGGTTGCACCCCTCGACGGTGCATCGGGTGCTGGCCCGACTGGCCTGGCTCGATCGTGGGACGGGCCGGGTCATCCGCCGCTACGAACACGCCCACCCAGGCGAACTGGTGCACCTGGACGTGAAGAAGCTCGGCAAGATCCCCGACGGCGGCGGCTGGCGCGCCCACGGACGAGCCGCCGGGACCCGCAACTCCAGAGCTCAACGACAACCCGTAAGGGCAGCCATCCCGTCATCGGCTACCACTACCTGCACTCAGCGCTGGACGACCACTCGCGCCTGACCTACAGCGAGCTACTGCCCGACGAACGCAAAGACACCGCCGCCCAGTTCTGGCTCCGCGCTCAGGCCTGGTTCGCCGGCCAGGGCATCACCGTGCGCCGAGTGCTGACCGACAACGGCTCCTGCTACCGCTCAACACCCTTCGCCGCCGCCCTGGGACCCGTCACCCAGACGTGGACACGGCCCTACCAGCCCCAGACCAACGGCAAGATCGAACGATTCCACCGCACCCTGGTCGAGGAATGGGCCTACGCCCGCCCCTACCACTCCGACACCGAACGACGCGAAGCTTTCACTACCTGGGTCCACACCTACAACCACCACCGCGGCCTCGCAGGCCTACCAGCAAGCCGCGTCCCTACCTCTCGGGTCAGTACAGCTAGCTGCAGAGTTCTCCTGCGTTTCTGGTGAACGGGCCCGTGGGGCACTGCCATTGGCCGGTGGCTGTCATCTCGAGTAGGTGGTGGTGTCCTTGCTCGGGACAATCCGGCCACTGAATGCGTTCGTAGCCGATGACGTCGCCTTGTAGGGCGTCGGCGAGAGCTTTGCACAGCGCCCCGTGGTCGTCGGCGCTGTCGACGCCAGTGACGAATCGGCGATCGTTGACCTGAAACGTCACCAGGTGAAAGCGCGGCTCGGCTTGGGCTTCCACCCGGATGACCGAAACCGACAGCTGGTTAGCACAGATCGAGTCGGAGGCCACGAGCTCAGCCACCTGCCGAGTTCGGTCTAGCGCAGCTTGCTCATCCACCGAGCGAGTCAGAAGCGGTTGTGATCGTCAAGGTGCTTCCGTAAGCCGGCGCCGCGCTAGAGATGCTCAGCGAGGAGGAGAATGAGGGACGGGCGGCGGCGTGAACCACAGAATCATTGATGTACTGGGCGTTGTAGTTGAACACGATGCCAAGGTTCGCTGTGCCGCCTTTGACTCTGAACGTGCAGCTTCCCGACAGTTGGTAGTTGAAGCCGACCAAGGTCTGCGGGACGGTCGAGTGCCAGGTGTAGCTGGCTGGGATGACGTGGGTGTCGTGGTATCCCGTCGAAGCGCCGTTGCGGTAGCCGTTCATCACGCACGTCATCGGGCCGGTGGCGATCCCAACCAGCTTGGGAGCCAGCTTGAAGCTCCAGGCCATTGGATTTTCAGTCGTGAAGGTGATCTGGCCGTTCCAGGTTCCGTTAGCGTCAGAAAACGTGGCGCTTTGGTGCGCGGAATCGAAGGTGTAGGGGCCGTAGACCCCGTTCCCGCTGGCGCTGGTTGCGAGCACCATCATCGCCGCAACGATCGCCACAAAAGCCACCGAAATGCGCTTGGCCATATGGAACTCCAGTGTCAAGGGCTGTTTTAGACGCCGACGAAGGTCGAAGTCCTGGACTCTTTGATTACACATAACAGGCCTTGAGCATCAGGGCAACAAAAGCGACCTTAAGACACCTGATGTTCATCTTGCCCGGACCACCACAGGCGCGGCCGTCATCCCCGCAGTCTCGCCGATCATCCCCTCGACCACCGCGAATCTTCAAGAGGGCGGAGAAAGAGACGGTTGTGGCTCGACTGCACCGGTCGGGCAGGCGGAGCCATACGAAACACGCCAGTCAACTTGTCTTGCGAACCGCAGTCCGAGATACACACCAAGCGCGCACCACAGAGCGCCTTCGGGGGACAACTCGCCACCAGGCGAACAAGGGCATGCCATCCCCCCGGTGAAATGATCTTGAGGGGGTCGGGTGTCACGTTTCACTTGGGCAATTTTGGCAGCTGTATTGCCTGCAGGCATTGTCGGTCCAAGACAGCCAGAAGCTCTTCGAATCCGGCATTGCTTCGATTTGTATGGACTCGCGTGCCGGCTGAGTAGAGCTGGCACGTCTCACTGCACATTCCGACTGACCCGACGGCCTGAGCGCATCACGACACCAGCTCGATGCAGTTCCTCGGTGACAGTGCTGCGGTCAACACCATAACGCCCAGCTAGGTCACCTCGATTGACCTTGGCATAGAGCAGAGCAGCTTCCGCTACCTGCTTGTTTGTCGATGCTGGCCCGGTCGGCCGCAACTGCACACCGCGTCGCCGCAGATGAACCCGCCGTTTGGTAGTGCAGGCCGAACTGCCGGCTCAGCTCCCGCTGGCTGACACCCGCCTCATAGAGCCAGACCAAATCCTCGATCTCAGCCGGCCGTAACTTACGGTTAGGCTGCGTCAAACGGTGGGATTCTGTTGCTGCGGCCGTTGGTACTACCGGTATCGCCCGATTCTCGGACGCGTTTATGAGGCGTTCTATTCCATTTGGGAGATTGGAAAGACACTCTCTCAGGCGCACCACCTATCGGCTCGGGTATCTGGCCCGCGTCGTGCCAATCACTGAGAACCGGCGCAGGCGGCGATGGCGTTCGGGCCGCCGACCCCGTCGGATCACAACACCGAGCCGAGCCCGCCGGAGAGCGGACATCGCCGCGAGGATCGCCGCACCGAAGCTGGTCGGGTAGACGAGGGTGAACGGATCGCCGGCGTGGCCGCAAACCTGACCAATCACTTCCGGACCGCGTCACGTCCGTTCTTGGCCTGCATCAGGATCTCCGACGGCCGGTACCGGAAACCGTCCCGGCCGGCCATCTCCAGTGCCCGACCAGCTTCGGATGCCTCGGTGTCCGGCGGAATCACCACCAGTTTGATCCAGGTGACGGCCTCGGAGTTCGCGGTGCTGTCCATCAGCGACAGGCAGTACCGGCTCTGACTCCGGAAGCCACCGAGCAGGACCTCCTGGCCATCGACGACGACCTTGGCCGGAGCACGCCAACTTCCCAAGTGGTAGCTGACCCGATTCACCTTGTAACCGAAGGAGAAAAGCTCTTCGATGACGGCGGGCAGCTCGGCGCCGAGGTTGAACGATCGGGGCCACCACCCACCGTCGACGAACCCTCCGCGTTCGGTCACGCTGCGCAGCCGCAATCGGGACGCTCGGCGCGGTAACGGATCGATCGGAGGCGGTCGCTCGGTGCTCGCGGAGATGAAGGTCATGAGACTGCCGATCCGGGCCGTCGCGCTCAGGCCGGGTTGTTCGTCCACCAAGGGCGAGGTCGAAAACGTTCGACGTGCGAGTTACCCCAGGTAGGGCAAGCCTACGCTGGTTCGGCCGGGGCAGCGCCGGGGTCAGTCAGGTTCGACAGAATTTCTGCCAGTGAGATAAAGGCAAATCGAATCCGAGCGTCGCTGCAGCCATACGGCAGCACCACCGTCGGGCCGTGGATCAGGCCGCCACAGGAGTAGACCACGTTCGGAACATAGCCCTCGCGCTCATCCGGTCCAGGGACCAGCAACGGCATGCTCAGACTGCCGAGGACGAGGCCGGGGTCGTCACGATCCAGCAGGATCGCCCCGATCGAATACTCCCGCATCGGGCCGACGCCATGGGTGAACACCAGCCACCCGGCGTCGGTCTCCAACGGGGAACCGCAGTTGCCCAGCTGGATCAGCTGCCAGGATCGGTTCGGCGTCTGCAACATCGAGCTCGGCTGCCAATGGACCAGATCATCGGAGACGGCCAAACCGATGCTCTCCCGGTCAGACCGCGACAGCGCGTGAAATCGACCGCCGATCTGCCTGGGAAATATGGCCATCCCCTTGTTGAGGGCGGCCGCGCCGAGTTGTCGACGTGACTCGAAGGACACGAAGTCGTCGGTGCACAGCACTCGAGGCGACACCGTCTGGCCGTCGTAGGCGGTATAGGTGGACAGGTAGGTCGCAACACCGTTCGGTCCGAGGTAACGGGTGAAACGGGCGTCCTCCATGCCATGGCTCTCCTGGGCCAGGCGCGGGAACAGCACCCGGTCGGACAGCACCGAGCCCGGCTCGAAGGCCAGCCGATAATCGCTATCGGTCAGCGCGGTCAGTCGGCCTGAGGTCGGATCGACCCCGACCGAATCCATCCGGACGCCGTCATGCCCGGTCAGCACACCGCTACGGAACTCGATGCTGCTGATGTGCCCCTCGCCCACCGCCCGCGCGCTGAGCACGAAGCGAAGCTGCCCATCGTCCAGCTTCGTCTGGTCGGGATGAGCCACGATCGACGGGTTGAAGAATGCTGCGGCCTCGAACGCATATTCCTGGGTGAAGTAGGCGCCGATGAGCGCGCGTTGGGCGCTGGAGAGTCGCTCGGGCAGCCGCACCTGAGCGGCGATCTGGTCGAAGTGCTCGGCGAAGATCGCCGGCAACCGGCTGTGCCGATCGGCGAACCGGCTGACGGTGCGAGTGAGCGTCCGGTCGGCCTCGATCGGATCGAGGGCAACGATCCGCTGCAGGACAGCATCGGCGCGGGACCGGCCGGTCGAGACGTTCTCCTGGCCGGGAAGGAAGATCCGGGCCAGCACCCGGCCGGGGTCGGCCGCGAGCACGACGCCGGAGCGACGGACCTCGATTACGACGGGAACCGTCCGACCTGCTGCATGACCGACAGGAAGGCCAAGGTCGATTCAGCGCCCTGGTTCTCGTTGCGGCCGTCGACCTCCAGACCGTCGAAACCGCCCCCGGTCCGCGGATCGTGCAGCACGGCCTGGGCGTCGTTGTCGCCGTCGAACCAGGCGGCGCAGCGCCGCACCTCGGCCAGCCATCGACCGTCTCCGGTGATCGAGTACGCCCGGGCGCACGCATCGGCCAGGGCGGCCACCTCGATCGGCTGCTGGTCGAAGCCAGGGCGCGGTTCGCCGATCGACCAGCCGCCGACCGGCGTTACCGACAATCGCCCGGCGGTGGTCTCGATCCGCATCAGCCAGTCCAGCCGGTCGAGGCCGGCTCGAACCAAGCCCGGGCGGTTCAGGGCATGACCGGCGGCGAGCAGGCTCTCCGGCAACACCCCGTTGGCGTAGCGGAGCCGGCTCTCCGGCCACTGCCAGCGGCCACCGATGGGTACCGAGGTAACCGAATCGGCCAGGTCGGTCAGCAATCTCCGTGCGACCACATTGGCGGGGTCCACCGCGATGACCTCGGCCGCGCCGAGCGCGGCGAAGGCACTGGCTCGTGACCACGGTGACCGTCGGCCGGCGCTGAGTTCGAAGGCGGCCAACACCGACTCGTTCAGCTCCGGCATCAGCGCGAAGGCCGACCCGAGTCCCCAGACCGCCCGGCCCCAGCAGTCCTCCAGGCTCGGCTCGTCCTGCCATTCGGTGTCCGCTCCCCGACGATTGCGGATCTGACCGTCCGGCGCCTGGGCCGTGAGCACGAAGCGGAGGTAGACGCCGGCCAGTTCGACCAGGCGCGGCGTCGGGTCGGGCTCGCGCACGCAGACGACCAGGGCCCGGGCCACGTCATCGACGCAGTAGCCGTGCTCGACCCGCGGAATCGAGAGCTTGGCGTGCTCGAAGACCCCGACGGCGTCGCTCATCCGATAGAGGTGGTGGAACGTCGTCGCGGTCATGCACTGATCCGGTCGCGGCGGGCCGGCAACAGGCCGGCGGCCAGGCTTCGGTAGCGCTCGGCCACGGCCGGCCACAGCAGGGCCGGGGCCAGGCTCGCCGACTGCGCCGACATCGCCGCCGCCAGCCCGGGTTCGGTGAGTACCCGGCACAGCGCCGCCGCGATCGCGGCCGGATTCTGGCGCTCGACCACGAGGCCGGCCCCGCCGGACAGCAGCTCCTGCGCGTGCGGGAATGCCGTGGACACGACGGGTTTCGCCGCAGTGATCGCCTCGATCAGCACCCCGGAGGTCACCTGGTCGACCGAGTCGTAGGGCAGCAGGATCACATCCGCCGACCGCACGACCGCGTGCAGCTCGGCGAGGTCGAGATAGCGGCCGTCGAACTCGACCCGATCCGAGAGGCCCAGCTGCGCGACCCGGGCGATGAGACCGTCGCGGTACTGCTCGCCTCGTCTCTCCAGCACCCGCGGGTGGGTCTCACCCAGCACGAGGTAGCGCGCAGCGGGGACCCGGGTGCCGACCTCGACCATCGCCTCGATGGCCCACTCGATGCCTTTGCCCGGTCCGAGCAACCCCCAGGTGAGGACGGTGGGACGACTGCTGGCACCGCCGGGCCCGCGCAGATCATCGGCACCGTGCGGAATGACCGTGATCAGGTGATGATCGATCCCGTACTGCCCGAGTAGGCGGTCACGAGCGGTTTCGGTCATCGTCACCACCGCGTCGCTGTAGAAGGCCAGCTCTTCGATGATGCGACGTTGATTCGGACTGGGCGCGGCCGGCACCGTGTGCAGAACGGTGATCACCGGAACCGACAACGCGGCCAGCACGCCCAGCACCTCGGCGCCATCGCGGCCGGGAAAGATCCCGAACTCGTGCTGGATGATCGCAACATCCCAGCGATTGAGCTGCTGGGCGGCCATTCTGGGCGGTTCGCCGGCGACCCAGCGGGCCTGTACCCCCGGACCGAGCTGCTCGTCGGCCGAATCCACCACCGCGACCACGTGCACCCCCACCGATGGTGCGGTCAGGGCCCGGATCAGCGCGGCGGAGAAGGTGGCCAACCCGCATTGGGTCGGCGGGTACGTGGTGAGCAAACCGAAGTTCATGGTCATCGATGGGCCTTCCTCAGCGTGCCGAGCGGCTCCGCGACCAGCGGCTCGACCTGCCTGGGCAGCGGGGCCGGACTGGACTACCTGAGAAGGCATTCGGAAAGGTCGGCGCGCGAACCACGATGAACACGGTGAGCTGACATCCACGACGGGATTGCCTTCAAGGTAACAGAGATCGGGCTTGCCGCCGGTACAGTCGGGCCCATCGACGCTGTGCCCACCCGGCCACAATCCCTGTTCTGGCTGCTGCCGTCGCGTTTCTGCGAGGCCTACGTTGAGAATTGGTGTCATCGCTTCCATCGCCCACTCGCTGCCACCCCGCAGCTATGGCCCGTGGGAGCAGATCGCTTCCGTCCTGACCGAGGGATTCGTGGCTCGCGGGCACGAGGTCACCCTTTTCGCATCGGCAGATTCGCACACCACCGGCACGCTGTCGGCGGTGGCCGCGGCCGGCTACGAAGAGGACCCGAGCATCGAGCCGAAGGTCAACGGGGCATTGCACATCGCTGCGGCAATGGAACGCGCGGCCGACTTCGATGTCGTGCTGAACCAGTTCGACTTCACCCCGGTGACGTTCAGCCGGCTGATCGCCACACCGTTGGTGACCACCGTGCACGGGCTGGGCTGGCCGGAGATCGCCGAGGTCTACCGGCGATACAACGACGTCGCCCACTATGTCGCGATCAGCGCCAGCAATCGTCACCCCGACCTTCGCTACGCAGCCACCATCCATCACGGGATCGAGGTCGAGAACTTTCGGTTCCGCTCCGAGCCTGGCGCCTACCTGCTCTTTCTCGGTCGGATCCATCCCGACAAGGGCACCGATCTGGCGATCATGGTGGCCCGGCAGGCCGGAGTGCCGCTGGTGATCGCCGGCCCGATTCAGGATCAGGCTTATTTCGACGACAAGATCGCGCCGCAGTTGGGAGGCTCGGTGACCTATCTGGGCCCGGTCGGACCGGCTGAGCGCAACGATCTGCTCGGCGGCGCATCGGCCCTGCTCCACCTGATCAGGTTCGAGGAACCGTTCGGCCTGTCGGTGGTCGAGGCCCTGGCCACCGGGACGCCGGTGATCGCAACTGCGCTGGGATCACTGCCCGAACTGCTGGCGGCCGGCACCACCGGGTTCCTGGTGACCGACGTCGATCAGGCCGTTTCCGCGGTGGCCCGGCTGCCCGAGCTCGATCGGGCCGCGTGCCGGCTCGCGGCGGTCACCCGCTTCGACTCCAGCCGCATGATCAGCCAATACCTGCACCTGTTCGAAACGGTGATCGCCGGTCGCGCCCGGGGGCGCGGACGCTGACTGCGCCCGCACCCCGTTCGCCGATGTCGCTGTCGCTGTCGAACAGGCCGGATCAGCTCAGGCCGAACTTCTGAGCCGCGCTGCCGTTGCAGTCATAGATCTGCAGCCGGGTGAAGTTTGCCGTTGCCCCGGAAGGAGAATCCAGGCAGCGACCGGACTGCGGGTTCTTCAACGATCCGTCCGCCTGCTGCTGCCAGACCTGGCCGCCGACCCCGTTGCAGTCGTACAGCTCAACCTGGGTGCCGTTGGCCGTCCCGTTGCCGTTGATGTCCAGGCACCGACCCAACGTCCGCAGCGAGCCGTTGGCGTTGTGGTACCACTGCTGATCCACCGCGCCGGCCTGGCAGTCGTACAGCTGGACCGCGGTGAGGTTGGCGCCGTTGTCGTCCCCGGCCACGTCCACGCACTTGCCACCGGGCGAGGCGATCGGGCCACCACCGTTCACCGAGAACTTCTGCGCGGCCGCACCGTTGCAGTCATAGATCTGCAGGCGGGTGCCGTTTGCCGTTGCCCCGGAAGGGGAATCCAGGCAGCGACCGGACTGAGGGTTCTTCAGGGAGCCGTCGGCCTGCTGGATCCATTTCTGACCGCCGACGCCGTTGCAGTCGTACAGCTCGACCTGGGTGAGGTTGGCCGTTCCGTTGCCGTTGATGTCCAGGCACCGGCCCAGGGTCGACAGCGAATCGTCGGAGTTGTGGGTCCAGTGCTGGTCGGCCGCGTAGGACTGGCAGTCCCAGAGCTGGACCGCGGCCAGGTCCTGGCCGGAGTCGTCGGCCGCGACATCGACACATTTGCCGCCGGGGCCGGTGATGGTCGCACCGTTGTTGCCTGCGCTGTTGCCGGAGTAGCCGACCGAGACGATGTTGGCCTGAACCGCGTTGTCGGCCGCATCCGTCGGATAGCCCGCGGTCATCACGCCCTCGAAGAACGATCCGATCGAGGAGTTGCTGTTGTCACCGCCGGTGCCCAGCACGATCGCACCTTCCATGCTCATCGGCTGATAGCCACCCCGACTGGGCAACGCCCCGCTCCACCAGGTGGAAAGTCCACCGGATTGGGCGTTGCCGCCCTTGAGCGCGTAGGTCGACGTGCCGTTGTTCTTCAGCAGGGCCGTGACGAACGGACTGCCGTTGCCGTTGTTGGCGGTATTGCTGCCGTTCGCTCCGGAGAACAGGCCGTTTTCCAGGTCGGCCTCGACCCAGGGACCGGTACCGGTGCAGGGGGCGAAGTAGCACTCGGTGCCGAGGTTGACCGCATCCATGTGGCCGTTGCCGGTGTCGCGGGTGTTGGTCTCGGCGTTGCCGTAGTCGAAGCAACAACCACTGTTGACGTGGGTTCCGCTGGCCACCATGTACATGCCCTCGGAGCCGGCCCCGGTCGCAATCCCGCTGGTGGCGTTGTCCCGGTAGCCGGTGGTGCCGTTGACGTAGATGCCGTAGACGCGATGCCCACCGGCGTAGATCGGCAGCGCACCGGCATTGGCCCCGACATCCTGACCGCCCGCGCCGCCCGGCCCCTCGATGGTCAGGTTGTTGTGCTTGGCCGATTGGTCGTAGACGACGGTGATGACGCACGAGGTGTTGGCACAGAAGCTGTCCTGCGCGGCCGAGTTGGCATAGCCGCCGGTGGTCAGCACGCCGATATTCGTCGTGGCCCCGTCCGATGCCCGCCTGACCTGATAGAGATTGCCGTTGTAGGCGGCGAACAGGGCGCGGGTGGTGCTGTGCGCGGCCACACAGGGGGTGCCGGCCGACTGATAGATGTCGCACGGCAGCGAGGCGGCGGCCTGCGAGGTACCGGTGAAGCCGATCAACGCCAGGGTGGTGACGGCCAGCGTGACCAGTGCCGACAGCACCGGTCTGGGCCAGCGGTGGTGGTGGGTACGAGCGATCACAGCGAACCTCTTTCGGTGGGGGACGAGGTGTCTGGGAGCGACCGCACACAGCGAGAGCGGAACTCCCGTAGAGCAATGCCGAGCGCTGATGCCGCCGGCGCTGGACTGGTCTTGCCGGCAACCGGGATGAATCCGACACTTGACGATCGTTACCGTCCACTGTTGATGCCTGATTGTCAACAAAAGATTGCCAATTGATCACTTGGACGTTTCTGCTGCGCTAATTCGATCAGAAACGAACAGAGCGCCGGCCGATCACAATATTTTTCGGCCGAACGCTCAGCCCGGGCGCCGGCCGGTCGAAGGTGAACGGGTAGGGCGAGTTGTCCGACGCACCACCGCAAGGAGAACCAACCGTGATCACGTCGCTCGCAGACCAGCCGACCACCCGGTCGCCCGGCTCGATCCGCCTGACCGGTGAACAGGTCCGGGCGCTGACGTTCCGCCGGCCGCCGTTCCCCCACCGAGGCTATGACGAGAGCCAGGTCGAGACCCTGATCGGCTGGATCGCGGCATCCCTCGACCGCGGCGAGGCAATCCCGGCCGAGAAGCTGCACGACGTCCGCCTGGGTCGGTCCGGCCGGCATCGCCGGGGTTACGACGAGGCCGACGTGGACGCGTTCCTGCGCATCGTGGAGCGTGCCGTCGCCGCCTGAGCGCCCCTGAACCCGACAGTCAGGTGGACCGGCGCTGGATCGGACTAATCTCGATCCGGTGAACCCGTTGGTAGTCACCCTGGGCCTCGAACCGGAGATCCAGCGGCGCTTCGATGCTGAACGGCGTCGCCTGTTCCCGGCCGGACGAACCCAGGTCGGCGCACACGTGAGCCTGTTCCATGCCCTGCCGGGTGAACACGAACCGACGGTGATCGACGATCTGGCGGACGCGACCGATCGGCCGTCCTTCGATGTCGCCATCGCCGAGCTGATGCCGCTCGGGTACGGCGTCGCCTACCGGGTGGTCAGTACCGCCTTGGATCGGTTGCAGGCCGACCTCGGACAGCGGTGGGCGCACTGGCTGACCCGTCAGGACGCCCAGGGCTTTCGGCCGCACATCACCGTGCAGAACAAGGTGGATTCGGCAACGGCCCGGCGAACGCTGGCCGAACTCGAGGTCGGCTTCGAGCCGTTCGTCACCAGGGCGACGGGCCTGGATCTCTGGGAGTACCAGGGCGGCCCGTGGCGTCACCGATCCAGTTTCCTGTTTCCAGATAGTCCGAATCCCCCGGCTCCGGCCCGTCCCAGCTGGTGACCGGCGCGTCCTCGGCGGACTCGGACTCAGCTGGTTCCGACGCCGAAGCGAGTTGACGGTGCCAGAGCCAACCGATCAGCCCGACGACGAACGCCACCGCTTCGACCGGCCAGCACCCGCCCCAGTGGAACCTCGATGGTGAGTCCGGATCCAGTCGCAGCTGATGCACGGTGGGCTGAAAGCTGAGCACCAGACCGGTGATCGACCCGATCAGCCCGAACAGGCCGGCCAGAGCCAGCTCCGAAGCGCCGAGTAGCCGAAAGCGCAGGCCGGGCCGGACGGCGGACCAGACCGCGGCGGTCAGCAACAGGGCGGCACAGGTGGTGAAGGCCCAGCCCCACCGGGCCCCGGATCCGAAGGATCCGACGTCCGGACCGTCACTGCTGCTCAGGATCTTGTTCTGACCCCAACCGTTGAATCCGAACGACAGGTCCTGAACCGGAGCCCCGTCGCCGAAGTCGGCGTGGTACTGGATCCGGTACACCAGCAAGAAGTTCGCTCCGACGGCGAGCACGGCGGCCGCCGCCCACAGGACACTCGGCAGCAGCGCCGGGCCAGCAGCACGACGAGCCGGTTCGACGAGGGCGGACCGCTCGTCGTCGTAGGGCGTCACGGTGAAGTCGAGCTGATCGTTGCCGGCCACCGGCACAACCTACGGCACAACGGAACGGACCGGGCGAGTTCTCGACGGACTCGCCCGGCCCGTTCCGGTGCGGATCAGGCGCTGCCGTGCGGCTTGGCGCTCGATCCGAATCCACTGCTGGCGACGATGCCCGAGGTGCTGCCGGTCGCAGTGACCGCGGTACCGCCGAGGCTTGCCGGAACGGTGAACGTTGCCGAGTACACGCCGTCGCCGTTGGCTCGAACGGTGGCCAGTCGCTGTGCCCCGAGGGCGATCGTGACGACCTCGTTCGGCCGGTAGCCGGTACCGCTCAGGCTGACCTGCTCACCGGCCATCCCGCTGTTCGAGGACAGCACCAGCGTCGGCTTGATCGACCGGCGCACCTGGCTGGTGTCCGGCACCGCGACCGTGGAGGTGGCCGGCAGCGATCCGGCCCCGGTCGCCGTCACCGCATACGTCCCCGACTGCGCACCGGCCGGCACGGTCACCGCGGTGTTCAGCCGGCCGGCGGAGTCCGCCGTCACCGTACGGGATCGACCAGCGAACTTCAGGGTGATCCGTTCACCGGCCCGGAACCCGGAGCCGGTGATCGGCACGCTGCGCTCCGGCGCGAAGCCGGTGGCCGAACCGGCGGTGCGGATGCTCGCCTTGGCCGCGGCAGTCACGGTCACCGTGAACGAGACCGTGACGCTGGTGTCGTTGTCGGACACGGTCACGTGCACCACGTACGTGCCGGGCGCGGTCCAGGTGTGGCTGCCGGTGACGGTGTCACCGTTGACGGCAGCGTCCTCGGTGTAACCGGCATCGCCCCACTGCACCCGGGCCGTCCGCGGTGTCGAACCACCCGCGGCCAGCGCCAGCGGCAGCGAAACCGGCTTGCCCACCTGGGCATTGACCCCCGAGCCGGCCTTCGCGGTCAAAGCCGGGGCCGGCGTGCCGTCATCGGCAACCGCGAACAGGTGCACCCGGCCGGCGTCCTTCTCCGAACCGGTCTGGGTCGGCATCGTGACACTGGCCAGCGTCTTACCCGCGGCCAAGGTGATCGCCGGCGCGGCGAAGATGAACGGCTTCGCCCCGTCCGTCGCCGTGCCGCTCAAGCGATATTGCGTCGCCGCCACCGCGGTGAACCCGGCCGGCACCGGCGTACCGCCGCCGCCCAAGGTCCAGTCCGGGAAGTTCATCGGCACTGTGGCCGAGGTCCCGTCGGTGTAGTTCAGCGTTGCATTCGCGGTCTGGTTGCCCTCGGTGCCGGTGCCGATGAAGGCGATCCGGGTGGCGTCGGCCGGCACGGTCAGGGGCACGGTCTGGCCGGATCCCTTGGCGTTGTCGGCCGATCCCGGCGCGACGGCCGGCATCACGAACGTCAAGGACCTGCCGTTGACGGCCGATCCGGCGACGGTCGCCCGCACGCCCTGGGTCACCCCGGCCGCCGCGATGGCCTGCCGGGAGTAGCCGTAGCCACCGGCATCGCAGTCGGCGGCGCGAACGCCGTCGTCACCGATACAGGTGCTGTCGAAGGCGGTCACGATGCCTCCGCTGGCCGAGACCGAAACGGTGATCCCGACCGCGGCGGTCGCGGTCCGCGCGCCGTCCGAGACGCTCACCAGGACCCGGTAGTAACCGGGCTTGGCGAAGGAGTGGCTGCCCTTCACCGAGTAGGCCTCGAGTTGACCGGCGACCACGGTGCCGGCCGAGGTCGCGCCGTCACCCCAGTCGATGCTGGCGGTGTAGTCGGCAGCGGTGCTCTTCTTCGCGCCGCCGAAGGTGGCCAGGGTCGCGGTGATCGATGCCCCGGTGCGTCCGGTGATGCTGGCCGTGGTCGGTGCCACCGTCAGGTTGTTCGTTCCGGAGCTACCCGGTTTGACCAGCAGTTCGACCTCGGCCAGCGACGTGGTCTGGCCGGCCGCTGTGGTGAAGACCAGGCGGTACATCTTGTAGGAGCCCGGCCTGGCCACGCTGAACGGCCGGGTCTGGGTCCGCCACTGGAACGTCTCGTCCGAGCGCCGGTCGACGGTCGTCCACCGGCGTCCGTTGTTCGATCCCTCCAGCGTCCAGCCGGTCGGGTCTCCGACCGCCGAGCCCGAGGTCAGCGTGTAGGAATTCACCTTCAACGACGAGCCGTTCGAGGTCCAGGTCAGCACCGGGATGCCGCTGGCGAACGTGGTCTGGGTGGTCGAGTTGTTGTCGGTCAGCGCCGAGACGTCCTGGCCGTTGGCCGCGGTCAGCGTGCCGACGCCGGCACTGGTCGCGTCCTGGTTCGGGGTCGGCGCCTTGTTGCCGGTGGTCGGCGACGGCGGGGCGTCGTCGGCCGCGGTCCCCCACGACGACGGCGACGAACCCATGTCGAACGCCAGGTGCGCGTTGCCGGCCAGGTCGGCCGTGGTGATGTTGGTCGAGTCGTGCTTCTTGCCGTTGACCTTCAAGGACTGGATGTAGACGTTGTTGGTGGTGTTGTGGTTGGCATCGATCGTCAGGTCACCACTGCTGCGGTGCACCACCACGTGCGGGAACAGCGGGCTGCCGACCGCCCAGTTCGGCGAACCGGACTGGAGCGGGTAGATGCCCAGCGAGGACAGGATGTACCACGACGACATCTCGCCGTTGTCCTCGTCGCCGGTGTAGCCCTGGCCGATCTCGTCCCCGACGTAGAGCCGCTGCATGACCTGGCGCACGAGGGCCTGGGTCTTGGCCGGCGCGCCGACGTAGTCGTACATGTACGGGATGTGGTGCGAGGGCTGGTTGCTCATACCGAACTGGCCCATCCGCACCGCGCGGGCCTCCACCATCTCGTGGATCACGCCACCGTAGCCACCGGGCTCGTCGGCCTTCTCCGGAGTGGCGAAGAACTGGTCGAGCTTGTTCTCCAGCTGCTTGCGGCCGCCGTACAGATCAGCCAGGCCCTGGCCGTCCTGCGGCGCGTGAAAGGCGAAGTTCCACCCATCGGTCTCGGTGTAGACGCCACCCCAGCTCTTCGGGTCGTAGTCGGCCGCCGTCTGGTTGAAGCTGCCATCGGCGTTGCGGCCCTGGAAGAACCCGATCGACGGGTCGAACAGGTTGACGTACTGACCGGCCCGGTCGGCGAAGTAGGCCGACTCGTCCTTCAGCTCCTGGACGCGGGCCTTCGGGGTCCGCGGGTCCTTGACCAGGGCGGCGGCCATCTGGGCCAGCCCCTCGTCGTTGATGTCACCCTCCAGCGCCCAGGACACACTTTCGCCGGTTCCGGTGTCGGTGTACTTCTCGAAGATCGAGCTGGCCAGGCCCTTCCGGCCGACCCCGGAATTGTCCGGTAGCACCGTGGCATTCTTCAGCGCCGCGTCGTAGGTGGCCAGCGGATCCTTCTCCGGAACACCCCGCAGGTAGGCACCGGCGAACGCGACGTCGCTGCTGGTGCCGGTCATCAGGTCGGCGTAGCCGGGCGAGGACCAGCGGGCGATCCAGCCGCCGTCGCGGTACTGCTGCACGAAACCGTCAACCAGATCGGCCGCGACCTGCGGGTAGAGCAGGGAGTAGGCCGGCCAGACGGTCCGGTAGGTGTCCCAGAATCCGTTGTTGACATAGACCTTTCCGGCCATCACCTTGGCACCGGTCGTGGTCGCGGTCGCGGTGGCGTTCGGGTCGGCCACCGGGCTGGCGTACTTGTACACCGGGGCGGTCGCGGTACCGGTGTTCTCGAACTGCGAGTTCGGGTAGAGGTTCAGCCGGTACAGGTTGGAGTAAAGCGTCTCGCGCTGGGTGTCGGTCTCACCGGACACGCTCACCACGCCCAGTCGGGCCTGCCAGGCCGCGGTCGCCTCCGAGTGCACCTGGTCGAACGACTTTCCGCCGAGTTCCAAAGCGGCATTGTGCTGGGCCTGGGCCAGTCCGATGAACGAGGTGGCCAGCTGCAGGGTCACCGTGTTGGACGCCGAGGTGTCGAAGGTGGCGTAGCTGGTGCCGGTGTGACCACCCGGGGCGGCCCCGGTCGCGGTCGGCTTGGCCGAGAAGGTACCGCTGAAGAACATCCGGCTCCGGCCGACCGACAGGCCACTGCCGTTGTCGACCCAACCGGTCACGGTGCCGGCCGCTGGATTGACCACGAACGAACCGTTGTTGTCGACGGTGTCGAACACCAGTGTCCCGGTGTGATTGGCATTGGCCGGGAAGGTGAAACGCAGATCGCCACCGTGGTCGGTGGGCGTCATCTCGGCCTTGATGCCGTTGAGGAAGTTCACCGAGTAGTAGTCCGGCCGGGCGATCTCCTGATCGTGGGTGAAGGCCAGGGCGCGACCGGTCGGGCTGCCGGTGACCGTGGTCGCGATGGACGGCATCACCGACAGCTGGTTGCGGTCACCCATCCACGGGCTCGGCTCGTGCGAGACCGAGAACCCTTGCAATGTCGGATGATTCTGGGCGTCGTTGGCCTGCTGGTAGTAGTACTCCCAGCTCTGGGAGGTGGCGTCGGTGACCGGGGAGAAGAAGGTGAAGCCGTTGGGCACCGCGCTGATCGGCAGGTTGTTGCCGCGGGAGAACGACCCGGAGGCGTTGGTGCCGCGGCGCGTGTCGACCACATTGGTCAGGGTCGAGGCGTCGACCTGCACCGGTGCCGGATCGATCTTGATGTCATCGACCCAGCCACCGAACTGGGCGCCGGTCTTGGCCGCCGGGTCGTCGTAGGACAGCAGGATGCGGTCGATCGTCTTGCCACTGGCCCAGGTGCCGATGTCACTGCTCTCGGCGTTCCACTGGTCGGCGTAGAGGATCTTGCCCTTGCCCTGACCCTTGGCCGTGAAGTCCACCCCGTGCTGGTCGACCGGCGCCAGCTGCGACAGGTAACTTCCGTCGGTGAAGTGCAGGTCGATCGCGGCGTAGGTCGACGGGTAGTCCAGGTTCGAGGCGGTGAACTCGGGCAGGATCACGTAGCTGAGCCGGCTCTTGGGGCCGACCTTGATGTCCAGCCCGCTCTGGATCACGTTGGTTTCATAGGCATGTCCGGTCACAGTCTGCTGGCCGGTGTAGGAATAGGCGTGCATGCCGGTGAAACCGGCCCGCTCCTTGATGTTCAGCCCGCTGGTCGGGCCGTCCCCGGTCGCGGTGACCATCGGCACCGCGGTCGTGCCGGTGCTGGTCACGGCCAGGTCCCAGTCCGCCAGTTGCAGCAGGCCGCCGCTCTGCGGGGCCGAGATCGCCAGCTGGTAGTAGGCGTAGCTGGCCACGTTGGCCGCCGGCACCGGGTACTTGTTCTGGGTCTCGCGACCGGACCAGCTCTGCTTGGACTGGGTGTCGATCGCGGTCCAGGTGCTGCCGTCGTTGGAGCCCGACAGGGTCCAGGCCGCGGGGTCGCGTTCGGGTGAGTCGTTGGCCGAGGTCAAGGCATAGTTGGTGACCTTGGCCGCCGCCGGCAGGTGATAGGTCAGCGTGGCCGCGGTCTGGAAGGCCAGCCACTTCGTCGTCGGGTCGCCGTCGGCCAGATTGGTCGCGACCTCACCCGGCGGGTTCTCCGCGCTGGCGGTGATGGGGGTGTTGGCCTCGATCACGCTGCCGGGCAGGTGCGAGCTGATGCCGACGATGCCGGACTGGATCGGCTTTCCTCTGCCCTTGAGCTCGACCGTGCTGCTCAGGGCGGCGGGATCGGTCGCCTCGAAAGAGGTGCTGAACGCGCCACCGGTCGGCGTGGCCGAGGCGGCCGGCATGATCACCGCCGACACGACCGACAGGGTCAACGCGGTACCGGCCAAGCTCGCGAGCGCGGCGCGCGAGCGGTGACGGGCTGATCGCTTGGGGAAAGCGCCTGACATGGTTCTCCTCGGTAGGCACGCACGATTTCCGACCCGGCCAATACGAGATCGGTGGGCACACACCAGCTCGGCTTCGATATGCAGTCGAACTCGCCGACCCCCCACGGCGAAACCACCTTGCCTCTCGTATGACATCGTTGTCAACATCTGGTTCCAATGTTGCCGCGGCAATTGCCAGCCGCTGGCCAGTGCGGTTTGATGGCCGCACTGTGAGCAGAGAACAGAGCAGCCGCCCGACCCTGGTTCAGGTGGCCCACCGAGCCGGGGTGAGCGTCAAGACCGCCTCCCGGGTCCTCAACGACGAGCCGTACGTCTCGGCCGACACCGCCCGCAAGGTGCACACCGCAGCCGCCGAGCTCGGGTTCCGGCTCAACATCCTGGCTCGCGAACTGCGAGCCGGGGCGCGTTCAGCCACCGTCGGTCTGATCATCAGCGATCTGGCCAACCCGTTCTACGCCCGGATCGCCCGGGGTGCCGAGCGAGTGCTGCGCGCCGCGGACCTGCAGCTGATCACTGCATCCAGCGACGAGAACCCCGTGTTGGAAAGGCAATTGACCGCCGAGCTGTTGGAGCGACGCGTCAGCGGCCTGCTCGTGACGACCTGCGTGGACGACCACAGCTATCTCGAGGCCGAACGCAAACTCGGCATCCCGGTGGCGTTCCTGGACCGGCCGCCGGCGCACATCGAAGCCGACACCTTCGAACTCGACAACGTCGGCGGGGCGCGGTGCGCGGCCGAACACCTGATCGCCCGCGGCCATCGGCGAATCGGTCTGATCGGTGACCTGAGCCGGCTGGCCACGCACCGGGAACGCGTTTCCGGTTTCTCCGACGCCATGACCGCCGCCGGGATCGAGAACTGGCAACGATTCGTCCGAGTCGATTCGCACGACAGCGAGACGGCCGAACGCGCTGCCCGGGAACTGATGTCGATGCGTTGGGCGCCGACGGCCCTGTTCACCACGAACAACCGGATCACCGCCGGCGCGCTGCGGGCGATCCGGGACCTGCCCGATCCGCCGGCGCTGGTGGGCTTCGACGATTTCGACCTGGCCGATCTGCTCGGGGTGACGGTGATCAGCCACTCTCCCGAGCGCATGGGCGAGCTGGCGGCTGAGTTGGTGGTGGCCCGACTGTCGGGCAGCGAGCGTGAGACCGTCCGGCAACGGCTGCCGATAACCCTGATCGAGCGGGGCTCGGGCGAACGCCGGCCCTGACCTCCGCCCGCCGCGAATGATCAGTTGACCGGCGAGTGATCAGTTGCAAGCGATCATTCGTGCGTCAACTGATCACTCGTCGGAGCCTGTTTCGCGGATGTGCGGACGCGCTCAGGCGTCCGAGCTCCGGGCGATGGTGGCGCTGGCTCGGCGCACCGAGGGCGCGGGTACGGCGGGCAGTACCTCGGTCAGGAACTCGTAACTGTGGGCCAGTACCGCCGCCGCCCGAGAACCGGCCGCTGCACGCTGCCTGATCTCGTTCAGCCAGTCGGCGATGTCACCCCACCCAGGAGCCGCCAGCGACCCGCCGACCTGCTGCACCGAGAGCGCCGCACACAGATTGGCGAAGGCCATTCTCGATCGCAGCGGCCAGTCCCGCAGGCTGCCGAGCACGAAGGCGGCGGCAAAGACGTCGCCGGCTCCGGTCGCATCCACCGCGTTGACCGGCAACGACGGCACCCATTCCTCCTCGCCGGTCAGTGAATCGATGCCGATCGAACCCTGCCCGCCACAGGTCACCACCACGACCGGGACGGCATCGGCGAGCTTGATCAGGGCAGCCCGGGGATCATCGGTGTGGGTGTAACCCATCGCCTCGATGCTGTTGGGCAGAAACGCCTGCAGATCGGCCAGCTGGTCGAGGATCCCGGGCGACCATTGCTGGCTGGGATCCCAGCCGATGTCGCCGAAGAGCCGCATGCCCTGAGCCTTGGCCTTACCGATCCACGGTTCCCGATCCTGCCCCAGATGCACGACGCCGGCCACTGCGTCCGGCAGCTCGGCCAGCAGTTCACTGGCCGGCACCGGAGAGGAATGGCTGTGAGTGACCATGGCCCGGTCCCGATGCACGGCCAACGACACCGTTACCGGCGAATGCCAGTCCGACAACTGCCGGGAATGACTGAGGTCCACGCCTTCCTGCTCGGCCAGCGTGCGCCAGAGGAAGTCGCCGTAGACGTCGTCGCCGAAGGCCGCGGCCAGCGCGGTGCGAAGGCCCAATCGACTGGCCGCGACGGCCAGGTTGGCGATCCCACCCGGACAGGAACCCATGCCTTCGGCGAACAGTTCGGTGCCGGCCAGCGGCAAACTCGGCAAGCCGGTGAGAACCACATCGAAGTAGACCGTGCCTTGCAGCAGCACGTCGAACTGTGGGCTGTTCATCTGTAGCAGGATGCCAGCCCGATAGGGTTTCAGACAGGGTGGCTCGAGCGGGCCGTGTTCGGCGGGGAGGTTGGCGCGGCGTGCGGTTGACCATTCTCGGTGGTGGCGGCTTTCGCGTACCGCTGATCCACCGTGAGCTGGTCCGCCGCCCTGAGCTCGGAGTCACCGAGCTGGTGCTGCACGACGTTTCTGCCGATCGTCTCAAGGTGATCGCCGCCGTCCTGGATCGGCGGACCGGGCCGGCCGTGCGTCTGACCGATGATCTGCCGGCGGCACTGACCGGAGCCGACTTCGTGTTCTCCGCCGTTCGGGTGGGTGGCGCCGAAGGCCGGGTGGCCGACGAACAACGGGCGTTGCGGCACGGCTTGATCGGGCAGGAGACGGTCGGTGCCGGCGGCCTGAGCTACGCCTTGCGCACCTTGCCGGTGGCTGCCGCGATCGCGCGGGCCGTCGCGGAGTGTGCCCCGACCGCGTGGCTGATCAACTTCACCAATCCGGCCGGTCTGGTCACCGAGGCCAGCCGTCAGGTCCTCGGTGACCGGGTGATCGGAATCTGCGACTCACCCTCGGGGCTGGTCGAACGAGCCCGGCGCGCGGCCGGAGCTCCGGACGCGACCGCGGACTACGCCGGGATCAATCACCTCGGCTGGCTCCGTTCGCTCACCGCCGGCGGAGATGACCTGCTGCCGACCCTGCTGGCCGACTCGAGCCGACTGGCTTCCTTCGAGGAAGGACGGCTGTTCGATGCGGCACTGCTGCGGGGCATCGCGGCACTGCCGAACGAATACCTCTACTTCTATTACTATTCCCAGACCGTGCTGGCCAAACTGCAGCGGGGCCAGAGCCGGGGTGAGTTCTTGGCCGCCGAGCAGGCGGCGTTCTACCGCGCCGCGACACCGGAGAACGCCCCGCGGTTGTGGGAGGAGACCCGGCTGCGTCGGGAGCAGAGCTATCTGGCCGAGGCGCGCACCTCGGACCGGGACGAGTCCGACCTGGCCGGTGGCGGCTACGAGCGGGTGGCCCTGAGGTTGATGCAGGCCCTGGCCGGTGGTGGCCCCACCGAGCTGATCCTCAACGTCGCCAACGAGAACACCTTCCGAGCGCTGCCCCGGGACCTGGTGGTCGAGACGAGGTGCGTGGTCGACGAGCGCGGTGCCCGTCCGTTGCCCGCGGCGCCGTTCACGCTCCACCAACTGGGTCTGATCGGCTCCGTCCGAGCCTCGGAACGGCTGATCCTGCAGGCATCCCGGACCGGCTCGACCGAGCTGGCCGTGGCCGGGTTTGCCATTCATCCGCTGATTGCCGACGAGCAGCTCGCCAGGCTACTGGTGACCGAGCTGCTCCTCGACCTGCCAGGCGCGTTCGGCCCGAACGTAGGCTGAGGACATGACTTCCGATGTCTCGGTCGACGAGGCCCTCACCCTGCTCGAGTCCGGCGCGCTGCTGCTGGACGTCCGCGAGCAGGACGAGTGGGACGCCGGCCACGCACCGCAGGCCACCTTGATCCCGATGTCGCAACTGCAGGCACGGGCCACTGAAATCCCCCAGGATCGGACGATCATCTGTGTCTGTCACGTCGGCGGCCGATCGGCGATGGTCACCGGAGCGCTCAACCGAGGCGGCTGGCAGGCCGTCAACCTGGTAGGTGGCATGGCCGCCTGGCAGGTCGCCGGGCACCCCGTCGTCGATGTCAACGGCGCGCCGGGCGAGGCCCGCTGACGGATCGACGCGATCGGCTGCCCCGCTAGTTCTCCGGTGGCCGACGTAGCAACGCGGGCAGGAACACCGCGCCGCCACCGGGCACCCGATCCACCGCGACGTCGGACGGGTTGGAGATCGCGCACTGTTTGAGGGACAGGCAGCCGCACCCGATGCAACTGTCCAACCCCGACCGCAGCGCCTGCAAGGCATTGATCTGTTCGTCGAGTCGGGAACTCCAGTCCCGGGAGATCCGGTGCCAGTCCGACTTGGTCGGCGTCCGACCGGCCGGTAGCCGGGTCAGCTCGGCCCGAATTTCCTCCAGGGTGAGCCCGACGTTGCGGGCGGCCCGGATGAAGGCGAGCCGGCGCAACACGCTGCGTTCGTAACGACGTTGGCCACCGCTGGTCCGGCTGGCCGCGATCAACCCCTCGCGCTCGTAGTAGCGCAGCGCCGAGGCCGCGTAGCCACTTCGATGGGCAACCTCGGACACGGTCAGCGAGTCGGTCGGCTTCACGTCGACCAGCCTACTTGACTTCAAGCTGACTTCAACTTCAAGGATGGAGAGCAACCGGATCGGCGCGGACCGCGATGAGCGCTTCCGCCAGGGGCCGGGAACACGAAAGGAACACCACCATGACCTTGGCTCTCGTTACCGGCGGCTCGGCCGGCCTCGGCCTGGCTCTGATCGAGGAATTGTCCGCACAGGGCTGGCAGATCGTGACCGACGGACGGGACACCACCCGACTCCGGAAGGCCGGCCGTCCCGGCGTGACGACCGTGGCCGGCGACGTCGCCGATACGGAACACCGGCGCGCGCTGGCCGAGGTCATCGGCGACCGTCCGCTGGATCTGCTGGTCAACAACGCCAGCAGCTTGGGCCAACTACCCCTACCCCGGCTGTGGGAGGCCGACCTGGCGGCGATCGGTCAGTCCTATCAGGTGAATGTGCTCGCCCCGCTCGGTCTCATCCAACTGCTACGGACCAACCTGCTCGCAGCGACCGGCACCGTCGTCAACGTCAGCTCGGACGCCGCCCTGGCCGGTTACGACGGCTGGGGCGGTTATGGCTCCGGCAAGGCCGCGCTCGACCAGCTCACCCGGACTCTGGCCACCGAGACGCCGGAGCTGGCCTGGTACTCCGTCGATCCCGGGGACCTCCGCACCGAGATGCATCAGGCCGCCTTCCCGGGCCAGGACATCAGCGACCGTCCGTTGCCCGGCACCGTCGTACCGAAGCTGCTCGCGCTGCTGGAGTCACGGCCGGAGTCCGGGCGCTACCAACTTGCCAATACCCTTTCTGAAGAAGGAGTTTCGTCATGACTGCGCTGCTCCCCCACGCCTCGCGACAGCCCACCACCCGGTTCCTCCTACCGGAGCATCGGTTCGCGACCGAGCCGGCCGAGCACCGCGGGTTGGGCCGTGACCAGGTTCGGCTGCTGGTCGCCAGCGGAGACCCCGGAGTCATCAACCACACCCGGTTCGACCGGCTGCCGGACCACCTACGTCCCGGCGACCTGGTCGTGGTCAACAACTCCCGGACGGTCGCGGCCGAGTTCGACGCCACCGCCGACGGGAACTGGCCGGTCGTCGTGCACCTGGCCACCGAACTCGATGATGGAACCTGGGTCCTCGAACTGCGGACGGCACCCGACGCGGCCCGGCCTATCCTGCTCGCCGGCATCGATCAGGAGCTGACCATCGACGGCGAACTGCCCGTCCGGATCAGGCTGATCGAGCCGTACCAGGTCAGCGGACAACGGGCACCCGCCGGCACCGGCGTGCGGTTGTGGCGAGCCGCGATCACCTCCGACGGGCCGCTGACACAGTTCTTGGCCCGTGCCGGGCGGCCGATCGAGTACGGCTACCTGAGCCGGCACTGGCCGCTGGCCGACTATCAGACCGTCTTCGGCACCCGGCCCGGTAGCGCCGAGATGCCCAGCGCCGGTCGACCGTTCACGACCGAGTTGGTGACCCGATTGGTCAGCTCCGGGGTGCTGTTCGCGCCGATCACCCTGCATACCGGCGTGTCCTCCCAGGAGGCCGGCGAGGGCCCCCAGCCGGAGCGGTTCGAGGTGCCGGCGACGACCGCTCGCCTGGTCAACCACGTCCGGGCCGCCGGCGGCCGGGTCATCGCGGTCGGGACGACGGTGACCCGGGCTCTGGAATCTGCCGCCGACGACGAGGGATTCGTCTTCGAGAGCCGGGGCTGGACCGAGCACGTGGTCGGGCCCGAGCATCCGGCGCGGGTCGTCGACGGTCTCGTCACCGGCCTGCACAACCCCGATGCCTCGCACCTGTTGCTGGTCGAGGCGATAGCGGGAGCCCGGCTGAGCCAGCAGGCCTACGACGCGGCCGTAGCCGGGCCGTATCTGTGGCACGAGTTCGGCGACGCTTGCCTCATCCTCCGCTGACCCGAAGCAGGTCCGGTCAGGCGGTCAGCACTTCGACGCCGGCCCCGGTGATCTGCTTGACCAGGTCCGGGTCGGCGTCGGAGTCGGTGATGAGCAGGTCAACCCCGTCGAACGGCCGGATCTGAGCGAAGGCCGCGCGGCCGAGCTTCGAGGAGTCGGCTACGACCACCACCCGCCGGGCCTGGGTCGCGATGCGGGCGTTCACCTCGGCCTCGGCCTCGTTGTGCGAGCAGGCGCCTCGTTGCCCGTCGAAACCATCGACTCCCAGGAAGGCGATGTCCAGGCTGAGCTGACGCAACGCCGGCAGGCCCAATGGCCCGATCAACTCATACGATTGTGGCCGCGGCACGCCGCCGATCACCACGATCTTGATGTGGTTGCGGACGGTCAGCTCGTTGGCGATGTTGAGCGCGTTGGTCACGACGGTGACCGCGTCCGCGTCGTCGTGCAGGTCGGCCCGGGTGGCCAAGGCCCGCGCCACCTCGGTCGCTGTGGTGCCACCGTTGAGCCCGACCACCGAGCCGAACGGCACCAGGTCGGCGGCGGCCCGGGCGATCCGCAGTTTCTGCTCGACCCGCCGAACACTCTTGTAACGCAGCGGCAGGTCGTAGGCGGTGCTGTTGCTGACCGCACCACCGTGGGTGCGGGTCAGCAACTGCTGGGCGGCCAGGGTGTCCAGATCCCGCCGGACGGTGGCGGCCGAGACGGTGAGCGCCGCGGCTGCCGCCTCGACGCTGACGTGACCTTCGGTGGCCAGCAGCTCGAGCAGCGCGTTCAGCCGCTGGTACTTGGCCATCGCGGAGACGGTACTACTTGACCGAGCCGGCGGTGAGGCCACCGACCAGGTACTTCTCGATCGCGGCGAACAGGATGATCACCGGAACGATCGCGATGATCGAGGCGGCGAACAGCTGGTCCCAATGTTGGGAGTAGCCGGTGACGTAGGAGTTTATGCCGACGGTCAAAGGCTTCTTGGCGTCGTCCTGCATCAGGGTCAGTGCCACCACGTACTCGTTCCAGGCCGCGATGAAGGTGAAGATCACCGCCGTCACAACCCCGGGCAGCGTCAGCGGGAGCATGATCCGCAGCAGCGTGCCCAGCCGGCCGCAGCCGTCGAGGTCGGCGGCCTCTTCGACCTCGGTCGGGATCGAGGAGAAGAACCCGTGCAGGATCCAGATCGCGAACGCCAGGTTGAACGCGGCGTTGGTCAGGATGATCGCGAGGTAGGTGTTGACCAGGTTCGCCTCGAAGAACTCGCGGTAGATGCCGACGACCAGTGACGTGGGCGAGAACATCTGCGTGATCAGGACCAACAGCAGAAACGGAGTCCGGCCCGGAAACTTGAACCGCGAGGTGATGTAGGCCGCCGGCACCGACACGACCAGCACGATCGCCGTCGACGCGGTCGCGACCAGCAGCGAGGTCTTGAGCCAGTTCCGGAAACTGGAATCCGACAACACGGTGCCGAAGGTGTTCCACTGCCAATGCCGGGGCAGCAGGGTCGGTGGCGAGTCGAGCACATCGGTGCTCGGACGCAGAGCATCCAGCACCATCACCAGGTACGGGGCGAGGAACACGATCGCCACCAGCAGCCCGGCGAGCGGCAGCACGATGCGCCGCCATCGACGCCAGCCGGTCACCCGGTTACGGTCGGGTGCTGGCTGGGCGGCAACCACCTCGGGTCGGGTCTGGACGGTGGTCATCGGACGGCCTCCTGCCACTTGACCACCCGCAGATAGGCCAGCACCACCAGCAGGATCAGGATCACGTTGAACACGCCCGCGGCCGCCGACATGCCGACGCTGTGCTCGGCACTCTTGAACGCCAGCTTGTACATGAAGGTGATCGAGGTGTCATGGGTGAAGCCGGGGTTGCGATCGTTCAGGGTGTAGACGACCGGGAACGAGTTGAAGACATAGATGATGTTGAGGACGCTGGCCACCAGCAGGGCCGGCCGGAGCAGCGGCAGGGTCACCGATCGATAGAGCTGCCAAGGCGATGCGCCGTCGATCCGGGCCGCCTCGAACACCTCGGCCGGAATGGCCGAAAGTCCGGCCAGCAACACATAGATCGTGAACGGCAGTGAGACGAAGACACCGACCAGGATCATCGAGGCCATCGTCCAGTGATCATCGCCGAGGAAGTCGACCGGTTTGTCGAGGACCCCGATCGCGACCAGCACCCGGTTGATCAGGCCGTGGTAGAAGTCGAACAGCAACGTGAACAGTCGAGCGGTGATGACCAGCGAGGCCGCCCACGGCACGATGATCGCCCACCGGACGAACCGGCGTCCGAAGAATTCCTTGGACAGCAGTTGGGCCAGGGCCAGGCTCAGCAGGATCGTGATCGCCACGACGAACACGACCCACTCCAGCGTGTTCTTCATGACCGTGCCGGTAGTTGGACCACCCGGCCGACCCGGTGCGCAGACCGGTGATCGAGTACGAGCCGAGCGAAGCCTTGACCAGTTCGATCGCCGGGTAGATCACCACCGCGGCGACGAGTACCAGCGCCGGACTGAGCCACAGCAGCGCGGTCCAGAACGACAGGTGCCCGCGCCGGGAGCGGCGTCGACGCCTGGCGGTGGCGGCGGTAGTGGCGCTCACGCCTTACCCGCCGGCCTGAGCGGTCTTCTGCAGCGCGTCCAACACCTTCTTCGGGTCGCCGTCGGGCGCGACGCCGGCTCCGATCTGCTGTTGCACCGCGAGCAGCAGCTTGTCCCAGGTCGGATCCTGGTTCGGCGTCAGGTGAATGTTGGGCAAGGTGTCGATGTAGACCTTGAGTGCGGCCTCGGACTTGAAGGCGTCGAGCCCGGACTTGGTCACCGGCAGGAAGCCTTCGGACTTGATCCAGGTGTTGACCTGGTCCGGCTGGTAGTACAGCTCGTAGAAGTCCTTCACCGCCTGTTCGTTGCCCGCATGCTTGAACGCGTCGAGGTAGTCGGTCACGCCGTAGGTCTGCGGGCCGCTGACGTTCTGGTAGGGCATCGGAGCGATCCCGTAGTCGACCTTCTTGTCCTGGTCGAGCGTGGTCGACAGCGGACCGAACCCGACGATCATGCCGGCTTTGCCGTTCTCGAACAAGGGGAACGCACCGTCGGTGCGGTTGGTCTTACCCGGATTGTTCTGGGTGACCTTGTCGGTCACGGCCAGCTTCTTCAGGAACTGCAGCGTCTGCACGTTCTTGTCGCTGTTGACCGTCCAGTTGCCGCTGGCGTCCTTCCAGTCGCCCCCGTTGTTGAACGTCCAGATGGAGAACTCGGCCTGGGCCTCTTCCGGGCCCAGCGGCTCGGCGTATCCGACGACGCCGTTGCCGAGTGCGGTGACCTTCTTGGCGTCGGTCTCGAACTCGTCCCAGGTAGTCGGCGGCTTGGTGATGCCCGCCTTGGCGAACAGGGTCTTGTTGTAGAACAAGGCCCGGGCCGAGGACAGGTCGGGGAAGCCGTACAACTTGCCGTTGAACGTGCCGCTGGTCTTGAACGAGTCCAGCAGATCGGACTGGACCGAGGACGGCAGGACCTCGTCGGCGTTGTAGAGCAGGTTGTCCTTGGCGTAGCTGGAGTAGTAGTTGATGTTCAGGATGTCGGGGGCATTGTTGTTCTGGACCATCGTGGTGCTCTGCTGCGCGATGTCGTCCCAGCTCACGATCTGCACGTTGAGATCGATGCCGTACTTCTGCTTGTAGGTCTTGGCGAACTGGTCCCAGAACGCCTTGGTGTGATCGGCCGAGTACTGCGCTGCGACCAGCTTGATCGAGGTGACCTTCTTGCCACTGTCACCGCCGGATGAGCTACTGCTCCCGGTGCCCCCACCGCAGGCGGCCAACGTCAGCGCGGCCGCGGCCACACCGGCCAGCAACGCCGTCTTCTTCCATGCCATCGCGAGTCTCCCGGTTGTGTTTCGTGCCGATTTCGGGTCCTACTTCGGGCTTTCCGTGGTTGGTGCCCGATTCTGCGCTACCCGCCGCCGTCTGGCAATGGTGTAGACCATTTTTCCTCCGCTATGGTCTACACCAGTTGCCGGACGCCCGCCAGCCGGGCCGATTCGTGTTAAGCGCGCGAGAAGTGGCAGGTCGAGGTGGTCGCCGATCGGGTCATC
>CAZZZW010000002.1:37544-40629 GCA_964658795.1 Phormidium nigroviride PCC 7112 | reverse complement strand
CAATGAGCTCCTCGATGAGCTCTTCGATGAGTTCGGCGGCCGGTCAGTCGAGCTCGATGATCATGATCGACAACTACAAGTACACGACGCCGCTCACCGTGAGCCCCGGAGCAACCGTGAGCGTGATGAACATGGACGGCGAGAACCACACGGTCACCGCCGACAGCGGAAATGCGTTTGACGACAAGGCAACTGCCGGCCAGACGACGACCTTCAAGGCTCCGATGCAGCCCGGTAGCTACCCCTACCACTGCACGTACCACTCGAACATGCACGGCGTTCTGATCGTCAAATGACCACCATTGAGGTTCGCCAACGGGGGCTGACGAACTGGGCTTTGCGCATTATCGTCGCCGGCGGCCTCGTGGTTGATGCCGTGATCCACCTCCAGCTGGCCTCGCGTTACCAACTGGCCGCACCGGGTGGAATCGGGCAGGGCAACCTGTTCCGGATCGAGGCGGTCGTGGCCATTCTGTCCGCCGTTTTCCTGCTAATCAAGGGAAATCGGCTGTCCTACCTGGTCAGCTTCCTCGTCGCCGGCAGTGCTCTGGCCGCCGTCCTGCTCTACCGGTACGTCGACGTCGGGGCGATCGGCCCCCTCCCGTCGATGTACGAACCCCTGTGGTTCACGAAGAAGACGGTGACGGCAATCGCCGAAGCCGTGGCTACCGTCCTGTCCTTGATCGGAATGTTGAACTTGTTCCAATCCACCCGGCAGGACTGATCCGAATGCACCACGCGCAAACGATCGACGGACCAAACCGTCGACACAGCCATGGAGGAACCATGAAGAAGTCCCTGTTGTTGGCCGCACCGGCTATCGCCCTCGGCATCGCCGCGCTGGCTCTGCCGGGCACTGCGTCCGCCGCCGGCGCCACGTCGTACCAGGCCACCCTGAAGCCGCTGAACTTCTCGACCGGCTCGGGCAACGTGATGCTGTCGCTCAACGGCGATCAGGCCACCGTCACCGAGAGCTTCACCGGTCTGGCCGCCACCTTCGGCGGCAAGCCCTACCCGCACGTGCAGCACATCCACATCGGCGCGATGGGCGTCTGCCCGACGACGGCTGCCGACACCAGCAAGGACGGCGTCATCAGCACGACCGAGGGCGCTCCGGACTACGGCGCGATCGGTGCGACCCTGTCCGAGTCCGGTGACACCAGCCCGGCGGCCGGCACCACGCTGACCGTCGCGCCGACCGGCGCCTCGACCAGCTACAGCCGGACGATCACCCTGGACTCCAAGACCATGGCCTCGTTGACGGCCGGCACTGCGGTCGTGGTCGTGCACGGTCTCGACCCGGCGACGCTGCCGAAGGCGGCGCAGACCGAGAAGAGTGACCTGGTCCCGTCGCTGCCGCTGGCCGCGACCTCGCCGGCCCTGTGTGGCACCCTGACCGCCTCGCAGATGGGTGCGGTTCCGGGTGGCGGCGCGGCGACCGGTGGCGGTAGCACGGCCGGCATCCAGGACGAGGGCCTGCTCGCCATCGGTGGCGGTCTGATCCTCGCCGGTGCAGCTGCCGGTGGCGTGGCGCTCCGTCGTCGCAACAACGCCTGAGTTGTCGCAGCGCTGAGCGACCGTTACACCACCTGAGTAAAGGAAACATCTCGCATGACTGAGCACGAGCAGCACGGATCACGCCGACGTATCACCTGGTCGGCACTGGCCGTGCTGCTCGTGCTTGCGGGGGCGATCGCTCTGGTCGTCGGGCTGAGGTCTCAGCGACACGCGCCGCAGCCGCCGGCATCAGCCGCGATTCCGCTGGCCACGACGAGCAATTCGCCGGCGGCCCCGACGGCGAAGCCCTCTCGGACCGGTGCCGCGGCCAAGCCGACCACGACAACGCGCGGCCCCATCCTGTCCCGTTCGGTGCCGGTGTCGATCAGCCTGCCGTCGATCGGCATCACCTCGAACCTGCTGCAATTAGGGCTGAATCCCGATCACTCGGTGCAGGTGCCCCCACTGGCCAAGAACTCCCAGGCCGGCTGGTACGACAAGTCCCCGACGCCGGGGCAGCTCGGCCCGGCGGTCATCCTCGGTCACGTCGACTCGGCTGAATACGGCCCCGCGGTGTTCTTCAAGCTGGGAGCCATGCGGCCAGGCGATTCGGTCGACGTCCGTCGCTCCGACAACACCGATGCCGTCTTCCGGGTCGATCGGGTGGTGTCATACCCGAAGAACACCTTCCCGACGTTCGAGGTCTACGGCAACACCGACAACGCCGCGCTGCGGTTGATCACCTGTGGCGGCAAGTTCGACTTCAGTACGCACAACTACCTGAACAACATCGTCGTCTACGCCTCGCTGGTCTCCAGCCACCCGGCGTAGACCTGGTTTGGAGATTCCCATGAGATCGACCTGGACGATCGCCGGACTCGGCTGCACCGCTCTGGTGCTGGCCGGCTGCGCCACGACCACGGCCGCCTCGCAGACTCCGGCCAGCACCCACAGCTCGGCCGTGACCAGCTCCGCCCCGGCCACCAGCACCCCGCCGGCTGCCGGTACGCCATCGGACACGGCCAAGATGGTGTGCGGGCCGCAGATCCAGGGCAGCGTGAAGCAGGCCCTCAGTCTGGCCACCCTGGCGGCGCCGAAGCCGACCTGGCAGAACTCGCAGTACAGCTGCGTCTACCAGCTACCGATGGGGCCGATGACCTTGTCGGTCAAGCAATCGGCCAACGATGCCGCAGCTGATGCCTACTTCGCCAAGATCCGGTCCGGATTTGGCAAGACCGAAACCATGATCGGTCTCGGCAAGGCCTCCTACGGCACCAACGATGGCATCGTCGTCGTGGTCAAGGACGACAAGACGCTGGTGGTCGACACCACCAAGTTGCCCGCCGTCTTCGGAGCCCAGGGTCAGAAGCGCAGCGACCTGGCCTACGAGATCGCCTCCGACGTACTCGGCTGCTGGACCGGTACCGACTACGGTTCGACCGTCGCACCGGGATAGATCAGCATCCGACGCGGCCGGTTCGGGACTGGTTCCGGCAGCCTGGTCGGCTGCCGTCCCGGGGTGATCGATCCGAGCACCGATCCGCTTCCGGCCCCGGTGGCCGAGGCCACCGTGCCGGGCAGCCCGTGC
>CAZZZW010000002.1:34284-37534 GCA_964658795.1 Phormidium nigroviride PCC 7112 | reverse complement strand
GTATCCCAGTAACGCGCACAGATAGGCCTCCTTGCCTTGTGCCGGTAGCCCGAACTCGTCGACCAGCCGGATCCTCGTCGGCGAACTGAGCTGCTCGATACGGGCCATCAGCGTCGGATTTCGTACCCCGCCACCGGCCACCACCAACTCGGCCAATCGGTGCCGGCCGCAGGCATCGGACACCAGGGTCGCGGTGAGCTCGGTCAGCGTCGCCAGCAGATCATCCGTGGCCAACTGCCGGTTGCCGATCGCCTGCCGGACATGGTCGAGGTGGAACAGTTCCTTGCCGGTCGACTTCGGCGGCGGCAGCCGGTAGTACGGTTCGGCCAGCAGGATGTCGAGCAGTTCGCGATTCGGTGTACCTCTCGCCGCCCGGGCTCCGTCGATGTCCATCCGCTCGGCACCGGCCGTGGCCGCGGTGACGGCGGCGTCGAGCAACGCACTGGCCGGTCCGAGGTCATAGGCGATCAGGTCGCCCTCGCGGACGGTGATGTTCGCGATGCCCCCGAGGTTCAACGCACCGCGTCGGGTTCCTCCCTGCAATATCAGCAGATCATCCAGAGTCGAGGCCAGCGGTGCGCCCTGGCCGCCGTTGGCGATATCCCGGGTCCGCAGGTCGGTGACCGTGGTCAGCCCGGTGCGTTCAGCGATCCAGGCCGGGTTGCCGAGCTGCAGGGTGCCCTTCGCCCGGCCGGCCTCGACCCAGTGGAACACGGTTTGCCCATGAGATACCAGCAGATCGGCGCGGTCACCGGCCAGCTGCGCGTTCGCCTCGGTACCGACCTGTGCGAAGAACTGGGCCAATTCGGTGTCGAGCCGGCAGACGTCGTCGATGCCGATCCGGTGCGGCGGCAGGACGGCGGCGATCCGGGATCGGACCTGATCGGGAATGTCCTTGCTGTACAAGCCCAATGGCGTGCACCGTAGTTCATCGCCGACCAGGTCGAAGCTGGCAGCCGCGGCATCGACGGCGTCGTAGGACGTACCGCTGATCAGGCCCAGCACGGTCAACCTCACGGGTGATCCTGACCGGAGCCGCGGCGCAGCGGCCACCGCGCGAAGGAGTCGGCCTCGGCGCGGTTCATGGCCTCTCGCTGCAATCGGTCGGGCGGTCGCATGGGTGGAGTGTGCCCGTTCGGTCCACCAACCAGTCCAGGGGCGGGAAGGCTAGGGTGGAGTTATGGAACACGATGCTGCAGCAGCTGAGTTCCGTGCCCTCACGAGCTGAGGTGCTGGCTCGACTGGCCAGTCTGGTCGCCGAGGCCGGTACCACCCGGCCACTGAGCTGGCGGCTGTGCGACGCCTGCCGGCAGTTGCTGCACGTGGACAGTGCCGCCATCACCCTCAACAACTCCACCGTCAATCGTCTGACCGTCGCCGCGACCGATGACGTAGCCGCCCGGATCGAAGATCTGCAGGACGTCCTAGAGGAAGGTCCGGGCTGGGATGCCTTCAACACCGGCCGGATGGTGACGACCGTCTTCGGGCACACCGAGCCTCGCTGGCCGTCGTTCATGGCTGCGGTGCGCGGTCTGCCCATCGCCGGTTCGATGTTCGCGGTGCCGATGCACCCGAGCCAGCAGGTCATGGGTGTGCTCAGCTTGATCCGGACCGGCGGCCCCTACCTGCCCGGTGGAGCCGCAACGGCCCAGTTCCTGTCCGATGCCGTCGGCGCCGCGCTGTTGGAGGATCCCGATGCCCAGGCCGAATACGGCGAGGGCGGCCCCTGGTCCTTGCGAGCCGGCATCCATCAGGCCACCGGCATGGTGTGCGCGCAGCTCGGGATCGCGCCCCCGGACGCCCTCGCCCTGCTCAAGGCCCATGCCTACGCTCACGACACCGACCTGGCCAGCGTGGCCCGGATGGTGCTGGATCGCCAGATCGATTTCCGAGGCATCGACTGATGCGCGACCGCAGCATCGAGTGGCTGCTGGCCGACGCCACCGACGCGGTGTCCGACAGCAGCGACCTGGCCGGCATCCTGGCCCGGTTGTTGGACGACTGCGCATCGGCGTTGTCCTGTGCGGCCGGCATCATGGTGCGGTTGCCGGACGGGACGGCAGACGTGGCCGGCGCGTCCTCGCACCAGAGCCTGGAGTTGGAGCTCTACCAGAGCCAGGCCGATGACGGCCCCTGCATCCAGAGCATGATCATCGCGGCGCCCATCGAAGCCGCCGGGCTGGACGAGATCCGGCGGCAGTGGTCCGGATTCGGCGACGCCCTGGCCGATGCCGGCTACACGACCTTCCTGGCCCAGCCGATGATCTGGCAGGACACGGTGATCGGCGCGTTGAACGTTTTCCGCTCCGACCTGACCGGCTGGACCGACGACGAACGGGAGCTGGCGCGCGCCTTCGCCAACATCGCCACGATCGCGATGTTGCACGCCGGCCTGGTCAACGCCGATCAGGCGGTCGAGCGCGCCCAAGCGGCCTTGGCCAGTCGTAACATCATCGAGCAGGCCAAGGGATTCCTGTCCTATGACCTCAACATCGACATGTCCCAGGCCTATCAACGGCTCCGCGAGCTGGCCATCCGGACCGACCGGTCGCTGACCGAGACGGCCGCCGATGTCCTCGGAGCGACGAACTAGCCTGCTACCGGTGGGGTGATCCGGCCACCGATCAGGTTCTGCCAGCGTCGGAGCCACGGATCCCACCGCGCGTCGAACTCGACCGCTCGGCGGGTGGCGCGCTCCTCCCGCCGGGCGTCGTACAGGTGCCGGGACCAGACGGACTTGGGCCGGGCCAGCCTGCACGCGCCGCACAGGGCGATCAGCGGCACGAACAGCCCGATCAGGGCGAGGGAGTACTTGCCCTTCAGAACACAGGTGAAAATCACCAGCAGGTGGATCGCCAGGATGGCCACGCCGCTGATCCGAACCGCCAGCTCCGCCCCGCCGACATCGTCCACGCCGATCGGCGAGAAGCCCACCAGCGCCAGTCCGAGGCAGGCTGCGGCCAGACTGACCAGGTCGACCGAGACCCGGCCCTCGGCTGCCCAGTACACGTCGGACAGGTGCAGGATGAGCGCGAACTCATCCAGTACCAGCGACACTCCGACGCCGATCAGGACCGCCGCGACCGAGGGCCACAACAGTCCACGGGTCGCCACCGAGACGAACGCGCCGGTGATCAGCAGGATCAGGCCGGGCACCGCATGATGGACGTGGGTGCCCGATGCCGTCACCTGATTCTTGAACGGGCCCTTGCCGTCGACCTTCTTGCCGTCGGCGTCCACGAGGCCGAGG
>CAZZZW010000002.1:0-34274 GCA_964658795.1 Phormidium nigroviride PCC 7112 | reverse complement strand
TTCGATCCGCGCAACAACGCCCCGCGGATCAGCCGGGTGATGGTCCGGGTGACCGCGAACGTCAGGACATAAGCCGAGAAGCACAACATCAACGGCAGCTTGTCGGCGGCCAAGATGTCGCGATGCCACCAATGACTGAGCCAGTGCATGGCCTGACCCTAGAGGGCTGCGTCGCTCATCGGTCTGCTCTTTACGACGGGTCGTAGTCCAGGTTCGGCCGCAGCCAGCGTTCGACCTCGGCCAGCGGCATCCCGCGGCGCTTGGCGTAGTCGCTGATCTGGTCCTTGCCCAGCCGTCCCACCGTGAAGTACTTCGAGTCCGGGCTGGCGAAGATCAGGCCGGACACGCTCGCAGCCGGATTCATCGCGAACGATTCGGTCAGCGACATGCCGATGTCTTCGGCCGAAAGCAGATCGAACAGCTCGCGCTTGAGGGTGTGGTCCGGGCTCGCCGGGTAGCCCAGGGCCGGCCGGATGCCCCGGAACCGCTCGGCGTGCAGATCGGCCAGTTCTGGCTGGGCATCCGGTTCGAACCACTCCCGCCGCGCCTTCAGGTGGATGTACTCCGCGAACGCCTCGGCCAACCGGTCGGCCAGCGCCTTGACCATGATCGACCGGTAGTCGTCGTTGTCCGCCTCGTACTTGGCCGCCAGGTCCTCGGCGCCGAGGATGGTCACGGCGAAGCCACCGACGTGGTCGTTCTTGCCCTTCGGCGCAACGTAATCCGACAACGCCCGGTTCGGCCGGTCGGCGTGCTTCTCGGTCTGCTGTCGCAACATCGGGAACCGGACGTCACCGTCGGCACAGACCACGATGTCATCGCCGTCGGAGTAGGCCGGCCAGAAACCGTAGGCACCCTTGGCCTGCAACGAGGAGTTGGCGATGATCTCGTCCAGCAACTGCTGGCCGTCGTCGAACAGTTCCTGGGCTACCGGGTTGTCCAGGATAGCCGGGTACTTGCCCTTGACCTCCCAGGCCAAGAAGAAGAATGTCCAGTCGATCATGGCCCGAAGCTCGTCCAGCGACGGCTCGACCACCCGCGCGCCGGTGAACGCCGGAGTGGCGAGATCGTCGAAGGACACCGGTTCGAAGTTGGCCCGCGCCTGCTCCACCGAGAGCAGTTTCCGCTTCTGCCGATTGGCATGAGCCTCTCGCAACCGCTCCTGCTCGACCCGGTTGTCCACGTCCAGCTGCTCGGCCCGAACCGGGTCCAGGAGCGCCGACACCACGCCGACCACGCGGGACGCATCGAGCACGTGCAGGGTCGAGGCGTCGTAGGCCGGGGCGACCCGGACGGCCGTATGCTGCCGGGAGGTGGTGGCACCGCCGACCATCAGCGGCAGCTTCATCCCCCGTCGCTGCATCTCACCGGCCACCGACACCATCTCGTCCAGCGACGGCGTGATGAGCCCGGACAGCCCGATCACATCGGCATTTTCGGCAATGGCGGTGTCCAGGATCTTGGCCGCCGGCACCATCACGCCGAGGTCGATCACCCGATAGTTGTTGCAGCCCAGCACCACGCCGACGATGTTCTTGCCGATGTCGTGCACGTCGCCCTTGACGGTGGCCATCACCACGGTGCCCTGGCCCCGCTCGACCCGGCCCTCGGCCTTGGCCTTGGCCTTCTCCGCCTCCATGTACGGCTCGAGGTAGGCGACAGAACGCTTCATCGCGCGAGCGCTCTTGACCACCTGGGGCAGGAACATCTTGCCGGACCCGAACAGGTCACCGACGACCTTCATGCCGTCCATCAAGGGACCTTCGATGACCTCGAGCGGCCGGTCGAACTGCTGCCGGGCCTCTTCGGTGTCGTCCTCGATGAAGTCGACGATGCCGTGTACCAAGGCGTGCTCGAGCCGCTTGGCCACCGGGGCTTCCCGCCATGACAGGTCGATCTCGCGCTTGGTTCCACTGCCGGTCACCGTTTCGGCAAAGGAAACCAGCCGATCGGTGGCGTCCTCGCGCCGGTCGAACAGGACGTCCTCGATCAGTTCGAGCAGGTCCTTGGGAATGTCCTCATAGACCGCGAGCTGGCCGGCGTTGACGATGCCCATGTCGAGCCCGAGCTTGACCGCGTAATACAGGAACGCCGAGTGCATCGCCTCGCGAACGACATCGTTGCCGCGGAAGGAGAAGGACAGGTTGGAGATGCCGCCGGAGATGTGCACACCCGGGCAGCGCTCCTTGATCCGGGGCAGCGCGTCCAGGAATGCCTTGGCGTATGAGTTGTGTTCGGCGATGCCGGTGGCGACGGCGAGCACGTTCGGATCGAAGATGATGTCCTCGGGCGCGAAGCCGGCCTTGGTCGTCAGTAGGTCGTAGGCCCGGCCGCAGATCTCGACCCGCCGGTCCGCGGTGTCGGCCTGGCCCTGCTCGTCGAAGGCCATGACCACGACGCCGGCGCCGTATCCCTTGATCTTGTGGGCATGTTCGAGGAAGAGTTCCTCGCCTTCCTTGAGGCTGATCGAGTTGACCACACCCTTGCCCTGGACACACTTCAGACCGGCTTCGAGCACGGTCCACTTCGAACTGTCGATCATGATCGGCAGCCGGGCAGCCTCGGGCTCGGTCGCGATCAGGTTGAGAAAGGTCGTCATCGCCTGCTCGCTGTCGAGCAGGTCGGCGTCCATGTTGACGTCGATCAGGTTGGCACCACCACGCACCTGCTCCAGTGCCACGTCCACCGCGCCGGCGTGGTCGTCGGACTCGATCAGCCGACGGAACCGTTTGGAACCGGTGACGTTGGTCCGCTCACCGATCATGACGAAGCCGGTGTCGGGCGTGATCTGGAACGGCTCCAGGCCGCTGAACCGGGTGCGGTGCGGGTCGTCGGCGACCGTGCGCGGCGTCAGCCCCTGGATCGCTTCGGCAATCTTGGCGATGTGGGCCGGTGTGGTCCCGCAGCAGCCGCCGACGATGTTGACCATGCCTTCCTCGGCAAATTCACCCACGAAGGAGCCGGTCTGTTCCGGCTGCTCGTCATAGCCACCGAAGGCGTTGGGCAGGCCGGCGTTGGGGTGGCAGGCGACGAAGGTGTCGGCGAAGCGGGCCAGATCGGCGACGTGCGGACGCATCTCTTTCGCGCCGAGGGAGCAGTTCACCCCGACCACGAGCGGTTTTGCGTGTTCGACCGAGGCCCAGAACGCCTCGACGGTCTGACCGGACAGCGTGCGTCCGGACAGGTCGACGATGGTGACCGAGATCCACAGCGGCAGGTGCGGGGCGACCTCCTGCGCGGCGGCGATGGCGGCTTTGGCGTTCAGCGTGTCGAAGATGGTCTCGATGAGCAGCAGGTCGACCCCGCCGTCGTCGAGCGCTTTGATCTGCTCGGCGTAGGAGGCCTTGACCTGGTCGAAGGTGACCGCCCGGAACGACGGGTCCTCGACCTTGGGTGACAGCGACAGCGTGACGTTCAACGGGCCGATCGAGCCGGCGACGAACTTCTTGGTGTCGCACTCGTCGGCGGCCTGCCGGGCCAGCTTGGCCGCGGCCAGGTTCATCTCCCGGACCCAGTCCTGCAGGCCGTAGTCGGCCTGACCGATGCTGGTCGCGGTGAAAGTATTGGTGGTGGTGATGTCGGCACCGGCGGCCAGGTACTGGCGGTGGATGTCGAGCACCACGTCGGGCCGGGTGATGTTGAGCAGGTCCGGGTCGCCGGCGACGTCGCGGGGGTGGTTCTCCAGCCGCGGGTGGTAGTAGTCGTCGGGCTTGAGGCCGGCGTTCTGGAACATCGAGCCCCAGGCCCCGTCCAGGACCGCGATGCGTTCGGACAGGATCTCGCGCAACTGCCGCTCGGCGTCGGTCTGACTGGTCTGGTTGGTCTCGTGCACCGAAGTCACGCAAGCCTCCTTTGACAGAGGCGCCCTTGCTGCCGCGCTGAGGTCGAGCGTGGCGGACACCGGGCCCGTCGCAGCGCCTCTCGGCCTCGTCACATGAGTTTACCGAGCCTGCTCACAGATCGCTAAATTCTCGGCCTCGGGTCCGGGATGCCGCGTGGCGGTGGTCGTCCGGCGCTGGTCGTGGGCCGGTCCTTGGCCGGTCATGGGCTGACGGGTGACCGCTACGCAGACGTCGAGGCAGCCGCGCGAAACCACCAGAGTCGACAAAAGCCCCGGAAATCACCGTTGGTCGGATGCTTCATCGCAGACGCCAGCAGGATGTCGCCTCGATGGACCACAATCCTCGTCATAGTCACCGATCTACGTCCGCTGCATCTGCGCGCTCTCTCCGACGCCGACGCTCAGGTCGCCACCCTGAGGGAGTCCGAGTTGCTCCATCCGACTCCGTGTGCCGGTTGGAATCTCGCCGATCTGCTGGATCACATGGTCGGTCAGCATTACGGGTTCGCCGTGGCGGTCGAGACCGGCGACGCCTCGGCGGCCGACTACACCGGCCCGGGCGGCGACCGGGCACTGCTCACCTGGCCCGCCTCGGTGCATCGAGTCAGCGCGGCCTTCGCTGCGGCCGACCTTGCCGCAGAGGTCAGGTTGGTGGAGATCAGTCCGGAGCTGCGCTTTGCGACCGGCATCGCGATCGGATTTCAACTCTTGGACACGGTGATCCACACCTGGGATATCGCGGTTGCGTCCGGTCGCGACTATCGCCCGACGGCGGAGCTGTTGTCGGCGACGGTCGCGATCGCCCGACGGGTGCCGGATGGCGAGGCCCGGACTGCTCCCGGCGCCGCATTCGGGCCGGCACTGGAGGCGCCGCCGGACGATCCTTGGCTCGAGGCACTGGCGCTGCTGGGCCGGCGACCGGACTGACCCGGCTGGGCGGGCCGGCTGGCATTGCGCACTGCATCGTCGACGACCGCCCGGAGCCACGTCTTGTACTCCGGGCCGAGTTCGGTGCGACCGCCGTAGCGTTGCCGATATCGCTGGTACAACTCGGGGTTCTGGTCCTGCAGCCAGCCCAGGAACACGCCTCTGGTGGCACCTTTGAGGTAGAGCGGGAGGACGCCACGGACCTGGCCACCCGAGTTCAGGATGCTCGTGGCGGTCTCGGTCAGCTGAGCGACCGAGTCGGACAGGCCAGGCAGGATCGGCGCCATCAGCGCCCCGGTCCGAATGCCGGCATCGGCCATCGCCTGCATCGCCGCCAGCCGCCGCCGCGGATGTGGCGTGCCCGGCTCGCTGATGCGCCAGACCGCCTCATCCAGCGTGGCGATCGAGAACATCACCGTGATGTCGAGCGATTCGTTGGCGTCGGTGAGCAGGTCCAGGTCACGGGTGACCAGACCAGATTTTGTCAGGATGGAAAAGGGTGTTCGATGCTCGGTCAGCACCTGGATGAGGCCGCGGGTCAGCCGGTACTTGCCTTCGGCCCGCTGGTAGGGATCGGTGTTGGTGCCCATCGCCACGTGCTCCCGGCGCCACCGTGGATCGGACAACTCGACCCTGAGCCGCTCCACCGCGTTGATCTTCACGACGATCTTGCGGTCGAAGTCCTCCCCCGGCGACAAGCCCAGGTACTCGTGGGTCGGGCGGGCGAAGCAATAGGTACAGGCATGGCTGCAGCCGCGATAGGCATTGATCGTCCATCGGTGGGGCATCGCCCGGCTGGGCGCGACTTCGTTCAAGATCCGCCTTGCCGTGACCGGCAGAAACGTGAGGTCGCTCATCCGGCCGGTGCTTTGCTCGGGACCGACGACATCGCTGACTCGGAACAGCGAGGACTGCGGGTCGTGCTCGTCGTCTGCCAGCCGCCATCGCATAAATCATTAGAACATACGTTCTAATGATCTCAAGGACGCTTCCCACGGCGTAACTCATCGACCGACCGGCTTGCCGCGGTCGCGAGCGCCGGGATGAAGCCGACCTCGCCCGCCTCCCACCGCTTGGCGAGCATGTTCAGTGGAAAGAGAAAGATCTCGCCCGGCTCACCCTTCAGCGCGAGATCGGTGCCGAAGTGGTCGGTGGCGATAACCCATTGCAGGTCAGCGAGCCTTCGTAGCTGCTCGCCGAAGCCGACGCCGACCAGGCTGATCACCTCGTTCGGATCGAACCGGTCGTGCTGCGGAGCTGCCTGCCATTCCGCAAACCGTCGATCGTAGAGATCGCCGAGTCGCACCAGATCCAGCGCCTCAAGGGCAGCCAGCTGCGCCAGGCGGTCCGCTATCCAGTTCCGTTCGGCGTCGGTCAGCATTGCCACTGTGGGCGACGTCGATGGTGCGCTCGAACCAGCTGTCGGAGGACTCGAGCCCGGCGGCGGCTTGGAACGCTTGAAGATGACCATTCCGCGACCGCTAACCGAAGCTGAGTTCGTCAGTGGTCACCGTGCCGGCCTTCCGGCCCGGAGCTTCGTGGTTGCCCCAATAGAGATTCGTGTGGTCGATGACCTTGTCCGGAGTGGGAGCGCCCCACTCACTCAGATCCTCGGTGGTGTGCGCGTCGGAGACCAGGGTCGCGTCATAACCGCGAGCGATCGCACCGTGCAACGTCGAGCGGATGCACTCGTCGGTCTGCGCACCGGCCACGAAGAGGCTGCCGATCCTGGCGCCGGCCAATACTGATTCCAGATCGGTCTCCTCGAACGAATCCGGGTAGCGCTTGTGCACGACCGGCTCCCCGTCGGCGAGGCTCAGTTCGGGCACGTACTGCCAGCCGTCACTGCCTCGGGGCATGACCTCGGATGAGTGCTGGACCCACACGACGGGGATGTCGGCCGCACGTGCCTTGTCCACAGCTCGGGCGACGTTGGCCACCACGGCGTCCCGGTTGTGCGCGTCGCCCACTACATCGTTCTGCACGTCGATGACGAGCAGGGCGGTGTTGGGTCGGTCGGTCAGAATGGTCATCGATTCCTCCGGTTTAGGTTGATAAGAACGCTAGACCAGACCTCCGACAACGTACATCGGCTTCGGCTTCGGACGCGGGGTCGGATCGCTGTCGTCCCGCACCATCGCCGGCTGGAAGTACCTGGACCAGCGCGTGCCGCGACCAGTGGCCCGCGCATCGCCGCCTGGCGGATCGCCTGCTGGCCATGATTCGGCCGCAGAAGATTAGTGAATCTCAGCTGCAGGTCGGTGTTGTCGTACTCCTGGCACAGTGACCTGGTTCAGCTCATCTCGACAGCAAGAAGTCGCAGTCCGACCTCGCGACGCACTGGCCGTCAGCAAGCAGCGGCAGCGTCCATCACTCGGTCGTAGGTGCCGAGCAGGATGCCGGCGTGGGTCTCCTTCGTGAGGCCGCCGGTACGCAACCGCAGTCGGATCGTGTCGTCGACGGTGCCGTAGACCCGCAGATAACACCCCGCGGAAATATGGCTGAACACCGGCTCCCAATGCACCTCGGGCTGGCCGGCGGTCACCGGTTCCTCCAGGTATTCACCGCTGGCCATGTCCATGTAGTTGAACAGGCTGAGGTACTTGACCTCGGCCGGATCCTTGTCGATGCCGAGCGCCGGCACCGTCATCTCATCGACGTCATACACGCCGAACCGGTAGGCCCGCATGGTTGCGATGCCGATGTCGGCAAACGAATCCTTCAACGGGCCAGCTGGACTGGGATGAGCGAGCAGCAAAGCCAGTTGGTTCATCGAGGTGACGTGCGACCGCCATCGCTCGGTCAGTCGGTTACCAGCCATCAGCCCCATCCGGATCGGCCCTGGATGGCAGAACAGGCTGATCGCGTCGGCGAAAGCGGCAGTGAAGATCGTGGACGGCGACACCTTCTCTGCCTGCGCCAGCCGCTGGGTCGCCCGCAGCAGCTCAGCGGATTCGACCGCCGCCTCCAAGCCACCCCGAGCCGCGTCACGGTCGACGAAGGTGGTCGCGTCAGCTTCGTAGATCGCGCGGAAGTGCTTCTGGGTCGCCTTCAGCTTGCTCGCCGCCGACGGCGACGTGCGCTGATCAATCGCCTCCTCCAGCAGACTGCGAGGCGGCGACGGCTGCAGTTCGCCACCGAAACCCAACAGCGCCAGCGTGTCCATCAACAGCAAGCCGATCGACCAGCCATCAGCCGCCACGTGATGCAGGATGAAATGCACCCGGACGATGTTCTCCGCGTCCCGGTCGTCGACCACCGGACCACTCGCGATGCCGAGCACCCGAAACGGCCGATCAACCCGCATGTCGAAAGCAGTGTGCTTGAGTTCGTCGGCTCGCGCCTCGCCGTCCACCACATCCGAGAAGGCGACCTCGACGTCACTGATCGGCTCCGGCGGCTGGACCAACTGACGGGGCGGCTCGCCGGTGTCGAGGAGCGTGCGCAACGAAGGATGCCGCTCCTGCAACGCGGTGGCCGCTGCCGCCAGCTGGCGACGCGAGACCGGCTTGGGCAGATCGAAGCCGTGCGAGAGGTTTCCCTCGTGCCAGCGCTCCCGCGGCAACCCGGTGAGGTCCCGCCAGACCGACAACTGGCCAAAGGTGAGCGGGGCAGCGGTCATCGCCATCGAAAGACCTCCAGAATGTCGTGCCTGACTGCGCACTTTACCCGCGTACCGGTTACATCGGGGTCAATCAGGTTTTCTCGCCTGCATCACGGAATACGTGATGAAACTCTTGACAGTCGGGTGCTGGCAAATCGACAATTCCTCGACGCTGTCGGGCAATCACGCGGCGCGCTCGCTGCTGACCTGTCCGGAGACCCCATGTCCACAGACCCCATGTCCACCATCGAGTCCGGCCCCGTCCCTAGCCCGACCACGCCCCGACTGCTGACCGAGCGAGTGGTGCGGGCCGAGTCGTCTGATCAGACGGTGGTTCGCTGTGGCCTGATCGACATCAGCCTGGCCGACCTACCCACGTCAGTCGTCTTCTTCTATGCCCGCGAGCTCGATTACGACGTCTTGGCCAGGGGATTGTCGCTCGCTCTCGACGTGGTGCCGGTGTTTGCCGGCCGGCTGCGGACCGAGGCCGACGGCCTCTATCTGTACTGCGACGGCAGCGGCGTGCCGTTCGTACACGTCCAGATGCCCGAGACGGCGGTCGAGGCGATCGCGCGGATGACCCTGTCCGAATCCGGTTTCGTGGACCACGTCCGTGCCCGCGACGCCCGCACGGCTGACCTGCCACTGTTCACGGCTCGGCTGAGTTGGCTGGCCGACGGTGGCAGCGCACTCGGTATCTCCTGGCACCACGCGGTGGGCGATCTGCAGAGTGCCCTCGTGCTCATGCAGGCATGGTCGGCGGCGTGCGCGAACCTTCCCCTACCGCAGCCGATTCTCGTCCGGGACCGCGACGCGGAGTTGCTGCCGATGCTGCCGGACACCGACTCCGGCCGGGCGAGTTTCCGGTTGCCCGACTCCGCCGAGGAAGAGGCTCTGCTCGAGCAGAGCATCCGGTCGGCGCCCCGAGCAAACCGCAGCGTACAGATCTACTTCACCGAAGCCGAGCTCCGTCGGATGCACGCCGGGCTGTCCGAGCAGGCCGGCCGGCGTCTGTCGGTGAACGATGCCATCTGCGGTCACCTCACGGCGGCGCTGTGGGAGCTGGCCGAAGACAACCAACCGCGCCGACTGGTGGTTCCGGTCAACGTGCGCCGCCAGCTGGGCCTGCCCGGTGCGCTGATCGGCAATGTGCTGGGCGAGGTCGTGCTCGCGACCCCGCCGCGGTCGGATCCGGCCGCCATCGCCGCCGCGCTCCGGGACGGCATCGAGCACTTCACCGACCGGCACCTCGGTCTGCGGGCCAATCACGATTACCTCCAGAAGATCGGCCGATCCCAGCTCGACCGCTGCGTCCCGATCGGATTCGACCCGGGCCGGCGGACGGTGGTGCTGTCGAACTGGAGCCGGTTCGGGCTGTACCAGATCAGCTTCGACAACACCGAGCCGATCGCGTTCATCCCGGCTGCCACGGCCCAGATCGGCTGGGTCGGTTGGCTGGTCGAGGGCTTCGGCGGCGAGGGTCTGCTGTGCACCCTGGCGCTACCGGCCAAGCTGGCAGTGAGGCTGCGATCACCGGAGCTGCAGGCGGCATTGCACTGCTACCGGGACGCCACGGAAGAGCTACCGGCCTTGGCCCGTCAGCTGCGGAAGCTGGCCTGAGAACGCCAGCCCCGTTCAATCCGGCACCGGACGTTCAGTGCACCGGGCAGCCCGGCTCGGCCGCCGGCGTCGGGAACGGGCAGCCCGAGCCCTCGTCGGGCACGGCCAGATACACCGGTGGCGACGGGTGCTTGAAGAAGTTCGGCCGAACCGTGAAGTCAGGCGTCGCGAAGCTCCGGTGAAAGGTCGGCACCGTACTGGCCGACAGCGGCGGGTTGATCCAGGACCAGTCCGTCATCACCTCGCGACCGGCCGCCTCCTCTCGATCGACGTGGGTGATGAACTGAGCCGCTGCGGTGTGGTGGTCGACGATGTACACGCCCGACTTCTCATAGGAATGGATGACCGCCCGGTTCAGTTCGATCAGCGCACGGTCCTTCCAGAGCGATGAATTCCGCTTGGTCGACAAGCCCATTCCGGCCGCGATCGCCGGCAGCATGTCGTAGCGGGCCTCGTCCGACAGGTTGCGGGCACCGATCTCGGAACTGACGTACCAACCGCTGAACGGCGCGGCCGGATAGCGCACGCCGCCGATGTCCAGGGTCAGGTTGGAGATCGCCGGATTGGCGTGCCAACGCAGGCCGAACTCGGCGAACCAGTCATACTCCGGATGTTCGATCGGGATCTCCAGCACCGCGTCGGCCGGCACCTCGAACTGGCTTACCGGACCGTCGTCGACCGAGATGAAGACCGGCAGCACGTCGAACCGGGTCCCGGGACCACGCCATCCCCGGCTGACCGCGTAGTCGGTCAACTCGGCGTGCACCGGATCGCCGTGGATTCCGTTCGGAGTCCGGTAACCGGCGTAGCGGATCAACTGCGGATTGTGGATCCGGGGACCGGCCGAATCCGGACGCTCCTGCGAGAACACCGTGATCACCGAACGCAGTCGGCCACCGTTGGTCGACAGGCGCAGATGTTCGAAGCAGCCCTCGGCGATGTGTTCGGGTGTGCTGCGGTCCCGGAAATCGAGCAGCTTGAGACTGCGCCAGTTGTACCGGCCGGCGCAGCGGGCGTGGTTGCGCCAGGCCAGCTTGGCCCCGACCAGCAACTCGTCGGCGGTGTGCCAGTAGGTGCCGGTGCTCTCGATCTCGCGTTCGACCTCGCGTAGCCGCTGCGGGCTGGCGAACTCGCCCAGTTCCGGTAAGCCGTAGAAGGCCAGCGCCTCGGACCGGACGGCCTCGATCGGGTCGGGTTCCGGCTCCAGGTGCAGTTCCGGTTCCCGGTGCAGCGATGTTGCCGGGGCCATCGTCATGGCAGTTCTCCCGTGATGCGGACGGTCATCGGTATTGCTCAGCTCACTTCACAACTTCGTGGGCGCAAGGGAATTGGCCCGGTCATCGACCTCACCTACCGCACCCTGTACTTACGGACCAAGGCGGAACTCGACACCGTCATCGACCTCACCTACCGCACCCTGCGAGCAAACAGTCGGGTTGACCACCAGGTCACCGGGACGGTCAGCACGACCAGGAGCAGCAGGCCCTTCCACACCGACGAGTCACCGATGTGGCCACCGAAGAGAGCGCGGGTGCCGTTGGTCGCCCAGTAGAACGGGTTCCACTGCGCGATCGCCCGCAACCAGTGCGGCGCCAGCGTCAACGGCAACAGCACGCCCGACAACAACGCCAGCGGCTGGGCGAAGGTGTTGATCAGCGGGCCGAGTGCGGCTGGATTGCGCACCATCAGCGCCAGTGCGTACGACGCGCACGCGGCCAGAATGCCCATCAGCACCAGCATGACGTAGGCGATCAGCAGAGGCCCGACCTTGACCGTCAACCCGAACGGAATCGCCAACACCGTGATCAGCAAAGCCTGTCCGATCAAGGTGGCCACCTCGGACAGCGCCCGCCCGAACAGCAGCGCGAACCGACTCACCGGTGTGACCCGGGCCCGTTCGATGACGCCGGCCCGCAACTCGGCGAGCAGCCCGAACCCGGCGAACAACGACGACAACAAGACGAGGATGACCAGCAGCCCAGGCACGTAGATGCGATAGGCATCGGCCGTGGTGCGCGCACCGACCGACGCCAGCGCCGGCTTGAGCAGCGGGGCGAACAGCAGCAGGTAGGCGATCGGCTGCACGATGCCGATCACCAATCGCACCGGGGTCCGCCGCACGATCAGCATCTGACGCTGGAACACCAACCAGGTTTCCCGCAACAACTTGACCGGATTCGACGCTGCCGGGCCACGCACCAGGCCCGGTGTCACGACCGCGGCGGTCACGATTCACGCAACGATCGGCCGGTCTTGGCCAGAAAGACGTCGTCCAGGCTGGGCCGCTGCAACTCGATCTTGTCGAACTCGATCCCGGCCCCGTCCAGATGGCGCAGGATCTGCGGGATCGCCGTACCGGCGTCCTCGACGTAGCAGCGCACGTCTTCTCCTTCGGGGGTTTCCACCTTGTTCACAAAGGACAGCGCGGCCAGCAGCTCGCCGGCCGCAGCCGGATCGGCCACCCGCACACTCACCACGTCACCGGAGATCTCGTGCTTGAGCTGGTTCGGGGTACCGAGCGCGACCACCTCGCCGTGGTCGATGATCGCGATCCGATCGCACAACGCGTCGGCTTCCTCGAGGTAGTGCGTGGTGATGAAGACCGTCATACCGGCACCGCGCAACCGCCGGACCTCGTCCCACATCCGGGCCCGGCTCTGCGGATCGAGGCTTGCGGTCGGCTCGTCGAGGAACAGCAGCACCGGGTCGTGGATCACGCCGAGGGCGATGTCGACCCGCCGACGCTGGCCACCGGAATAGGTAGAGCAGTTGCGATCGGCATACTCGGTCAGGTCGAACGAGCCCAGCGCCGCCTCGGCCCGGCGTTCGGCCTCGGCCCGGCTGAACCCGTACATCCGAGCCTGCAGGACCAGCTCCTCGCGGCCGGTCACGTCGTCGTTCGTACCGCCGCCCTGCGCGACGTACCCGATCCGGCGGCGTACCTCGCCCGGGCTCCGGCGCAGATCCGCCCCGGCGATCAGAGCGGTACCACCGTCCGGCGTGATCAGCGTGGACAGCATCCGCAGGGTCGTGGTCTTGCCCGCCCCGTTCGGGCCGAGGAAGCCGAAGATCTCGCCCCGGGCCACCGTCAGATCAATACCCTTGACCGCCTCGACCGACGTGGTCTTGCGTTTGTGCTTGACGGTGAAGGACTTTCGCAGATCACGGACCTCGATCATGGCCTCGGCGGCGACGACGGACTCGGCCACCTGGACCGATTCGGCGGTGCTGGTCATCTGATCGCTCCTACCGCCGACACCGGCTCCGAACTGCTCGACATGCTCAATCCCTCCAGTAGGGCCGCGGCAGCAGTGGCTCCGCCGGCGGTATGACATTCGGTTGCGATCGCGGATGCCGCGTTACGGTAGGTCGATTCGGACAACACCGCGGTCAAGGCAGCTTGGAGCTCGGCCGGTTGCGAGCGCGCGAAGTTCACCCGTACACCGGCGCCGGCCGCGGACACCAGCGAGGCGTTCAGCGGCTGGTCGTGCCGGATCGGGGCCAGCACCAGCGGCACGCCGTGCAGCAGCGACTCCGACACCGTGTTCCACCCGCCGTGGCTGATCACCGCCGACAGCCGCGGCAGCAGCTCGAGCATCGGCACCCGGGGCGCGATCCGCACATGGGGCGGCGGCGTCGGCAGCTGTGCCGGGTCGGCGATCACGATCACCTGCAGTTCGCTACCCATTCCGGACACCGCGGCGATGGCCCGGGTGTAGAAGCCGACCGACAGGTCATCGGCCAAGGTGCCGGCGCTGATCAACACCAGCTGCCGATCATCCAGCCAGTCCCACTCGAAGTCGGGCTCGTCCGGTCGTGCACCGACGCACGGACCGACCTGGGCCAGCGGGCCGGGCAGCGCGAGGGGACCGGTCAGGCCGGGTGTGGTCGGCGAGAGCGTCAGGCAGGAGGAGAACCGGAACTCGAAGTCCGGGTCGAGTCCGGCTTCGGTGACGATCCGCCGGCGCTGTTCGGCCAGCCAGGCCTCGACGCCGGGCAGCTGCCGGTACGGCAGGGTGAGCTCGATCGTCGAACAGGCCAGCACCGCCCAGGGCGTGCCGGAGCGGTGGCCGATGATCGCACCGGCCGGCGCGTGCTGATCGGTGACGATGACGTCGGGCGCGAAGTCAGCAACCGCCTTGGCCACCGAGGGCCGGATGAATTTGGTGTAGGAGACGATGAATTCCTGCCACAGGGATCGCACCGAGGCCAGGCCGCGCTCGGCCTGGGGCCGATGGATCCGGCTCCCGGTCTTGTAGATGGTCGCCTGCTCGCCGAGGACCGGCCGTAACGCCAGCTTCGATCCGACCCAGGCCACCTCGTGACCCCGTGCAGTCAACTGGTCGGCAATCGCGCCGGCCGGACGGACGTGGCCGAGCAGTGGCGGCACGACGAAGAGGTAGCGGCTCATGACGCAGCGCCGGCCGCAGCGAGGTCGGGAGCCAGGTCGGCGACGGTCAGCGCCGTCAGCCGGTCGAAGTCGAACCGGGCCAGCAATTCCTGGACGTCGTAGGGCAACGCCGCCGAGATCCGCGCCAGGTCGATGCTGTCGATCGCCAGGTCCGCCTCCAGCCGATCCTGCGGCCTGACCTCGTGTCCGACGACTGACCGGACGACGTCGAGCACCACGGCCAAGACCTCGTCCACCGGCCGGTCGGAGCTCGGCGACTGGGCATGCGTCGAATGCACGTCATCTCCGGATCTGAGCCAGGTGAGGAATTAATGTGCCGATGGGCGATATTGCTGCGCCGGACAGTACCTGGAACGGCGCCAAGAGTCACTAGGCAAATCCGCAGTCGCAGGTGGGAAAGGGGCAAAATTACTGTGCGTTATTGTCCTAGACCACGCGCAGTCGTCTAAATGATCATCGCAGTCAAATGTAACGACACGCGTTGTTAACAGAGTGCGCAGGCGGGTCGGCCGGTGTCCGATCCGAACCTATTGACACCTGATAACCGGCATCCGCACAATATGCTGCACCCAGACGTATTCGCCGTATTGACGGCTTGGCTACCCATGTAGGCGAGGAGTTCCCCCATGGCCACGAGCATCCTCGTGCCTTTTGCCGGGCCCGGCGAAGGCATCGAGGACCTGTCGTGGGGCCAGGGCAGCATGTGGAACACGATTCTTCGCGAAGGTCAGTCGGTGACCATGGGGGGCATCAGCCCGCTGCCGGCCGGGACCACGACCCAACTGATCGCCGATCTGTTGCAATTCGCGATGAACCGGCACCAGGCCCTGCGGACCCGACTGCACTTCGCGCCCGACGGCCGGGTCCGGCAACGGGTGTTCAGTTCCGGCGAGATCGCACTGGCCGTGGTCGAGGCCGGCGAGGAAGACCCAGTGGTCGTCGCCGAACGGGTGGCCGATGAATACAAGTCCCGCCCCTTCGACTACGAGGACGAATGGCCGGTCCGAATGGCTGTGGTCTGCCAGGACGGTCAGGCGACCCACACGGTGGCGGTCTACCTGCACGTCCAGATCGATGCGGTCGGCCTGCAGGTGCTGGTCGACGACTTGGCCAACATGGACCCCGAGACCAAGCGCGAGCTGGCGCCAGCGGACGGGATCGGCCCGTTGGAACAAGCACGTCTGCAGCGTCAGGCTGCCGCCCGACGGCAGTCCGTGGCTTCGTTGCGGCACCTGGAGCGGGCGCTGCGCAGCGTGCCGATCGACCGGTTCAGGGGGCAGGTGGCAGACGTGCCCGCGGCCTACCCGATGCTGACCTTCTCGTCCCGGGCCCTGCACCTGGCCGTCGGGGCGATCGCACGGCAGTGCGAGATCGACACCTCCCCGGTGCTGCTCGGCCTGATGGCCACCGCGGTTGCTCGTCGCTACCAGACCAATCCGTTCCTGGCCGTGCTGGCCGTCAGCAATCGCTTCCGACCCGGCTTCGCCACCTCGGTCAGCAAGTTGGCCGGCGTCAGCCCGTGTCTGATCGACACCGCGGACGCCACCCTGGCCGAGGTGTTCCGGCGAGCCCGGGGTGCCGCGCTCACCGCCTACAAGACCGCCTACTACGACCCGACTGCCCGCCGTGAGCTGATCGCACAGGTCGCGGCCGACCGCGGGGCCCCCGTCGACATGTCATGTTTCTTCAACGATCGTCGGGTCAATCGTGAACCAGCCGACACCGGTGACGTCCGGGCCGACCAACTGCGCGCCGCCCGGGCCGGCACCGTGTGGGACATCCGGCCGGAGGCCCAGGAGGTTCCGGAGAAGCTGTACCTCAGCGTGGACGACGAGGCCGACGCGATCGTCTATCGGATGACCTTCGACGTCCGCTACCTGACCGAGGCCGATGCGGTCGCGCTGGCCGAGTCGATGGAAGGCCTGGCGATCGACGCCGCCCTGGACCCGACGACCCTCGCCGTCGCCCGGGTCAGCAGCGTCGACACCACTGCGATGGCTTCGGCATGACCGCACTCGAGGCCGTCGCCTACTACCTGCCGGCCAACCGGGTGCCGATCACCTCACTGACCGAACGGCTCAGGCTGCGGGACCGGGACATGCAGTTGTTCCAACGCTTCTACGGATTGTCCGAGGTCTGCCGGGAGCCGGACGGTACCCTCACCGATCTGCTCAGCGCCGCCGTCGGCAAGCTGACCGAACTCGCCGGCGCCGAGGATCGGGTCAAGTACGTGCTGTACGCGCGGGGCAACGGTGCCACCGTGCCCTATCCGCTGAACCCGCTGCACGACGTCTGTGCCGAATTCGGGCTGACCAAGGCGATCGCCTTCACCGTCACCAATCATGCTTGTGCCAACGGGCTGTTGGCCATCGACCTGGCCGGTCGGATGCTGCTCGAGGACGACGACCCGGATGCGCTGGCGTTGCTGATCACCGGCGAGAAGACGTTCACCCGGGACGCCGAGCTGGTGCCCGAGACGTCCATCTTCTCCGAAGGTGCGGCCGCCTGCCTGATCTCGGCCCACGGCCGGTCCGATCGGCTGCTGGCCTACGCCAGCAGCATGCGCGGCGACTTCGACACCTGGCGGACCGACCAGGTCGAGGCGTTCACCCGTTACAGTCAGGCCTATCCGGACTGCCTGGCCGAGGTGCTGCACGCTGTGGTCGACCGGGCCGGTCTGCACCTGGCCGACATCGCGCTGATCCTGCCGCACAACGTCAACACGGTGTCCTGGAAGCGGTTGTGCAAGCGGATCGGCTATCCGGTCGGCAACGTCGTGCTCGACAACGTCGCAACCAGCGGCCATTCCTTCGCCGCCGACCCGTTCATCAACTACCGGACCGCGCTGGACCAGGGCCGGTTGAATCCCGGGGACAAGTATCTGATGGCTGCGGCCGGACTGGGCGCGGTGTTCTCGGCGATGATCTTCGAACACTGAAAGTTTCACCCGATTTCTCAAGGTAATGACTGATCGAGATGGAGGAGCAGTGACCGAACAGGTGATCGACGCTGACCTGCGGACGCGGGTGGTGACCAGCATCGACGGGTTGCTGCCCCGCATCCTCAAGCGGGAGCTGACCGAGACGTCGGAGAGCGCCAAACTGTTCGACGAACTCGGCCTGAGCTCGTCCAGCACCTTGGAGTTGCTACTCGAACTGGAGGAGGCGCTGGAGATCCAGATCGATGTCGAGGAGATCGACCAGGACGACCTGGAGACCATCGGTAGCCTGGCCACCTTCGTCGCCTCGCACGCCCTCGCCGACGACTGAACCATGTACACGTCCGGTCCGGCTCGCACCGGTGGTGGTCGGCTGAGCATCGTCTCGGCCGCCCGTCGCCGCTACGACCAACCCTCCGCGACGGCCCAGGACGACCGATTGCCCGTCTATGTCGGAGACATGGTCGCCCCGTACGGACTGAGCTACGACAATGCCCCGCTGGCGGCCAACCTCGGTCAGTCGTTCAGCGAGATGTGCCAGCCGCTGATGGCCGAACACGTCAGTGAGCCGGTGGACCTGCTGGTGCTGGCCTTCGATCTGCACGACCTGCGGCCGGGTCAAGCCACCTCGATCTATCTCAGCCACCTCTGTCCGGGTGACCCGTTGGCGTTCACCGTGTGCGATCAAGGCAATGCCGCCCCGTACACGGCCCTGCGGCTGATCCAGACCTACGCCCGTACCGGTGCGGTCCGGCGGGCCCTGCTGTTCGTCGCCGAGCAATCGACCATGCACTACGAACTGCTCAGTCCGGCACCGGTGCCGGACTGTCACGCCGCCGCGATGTTCGTCCTCGAACCCGGCCGCCCCCCGGTCGCCCCGCTGATCCGGGCGGCTATCACACCGGATCGGGTCCTGTCTGAGTTGGCCGGTCAGCTTCGGGACGGTGATGCGCTGATCGCCGGGGCCGGGCTGCAGGCCTGCGGGCTGGACCGGCTGGACCGCTCGGACGTCGAGATCGCCGCCGCGCCGGCCGGCCAGCCGCTGACCGGCACCTGGTGGCAACTGGCCGAGACGATCGACCGGCCGGTGGTGCTGGCCGACTACGAGCCGCGGCTGGGCTACCTGTCCGTGGCCCGGCACGAGCCGGCGATGGTGGCGGCCCGATGAGCGTCCGGGTCGACGTCTGGCTGCTGTCCACGGTCGTATCGCCCGCTCTGGTCGAACAATTCTCCACCGAGCTGCCGGCCGGTGAACAGGTGCGCTGCGCCGGACTGACCGATCCGGTGGCCAAGGCCGAGTACGTGCTGGGCCGGCTGGCGTTGCGCAGGTTGCTGGCCGACGCGCTCGGCCGGCCACAATCGGCGTTCACGTTCGGCACCGGAACACATGGCAAACCGGCATTGGCCGGCGGCGAACTGGAGTTCAACCTGTCGCACTCCGACGGTCTGGCCGCGATCGCGATCTGCGAACGCGCGGTCGGGATCGACGTGCAGCGGCAGCGCACCGGGGCCGGTCTGGACCGGATGGCCGCCCGGTACTTCGCGCCACTGGAGGCATCGTGGATGCAATCGACCGTCGACGAGGACGAGCTCGGCCGCCGGTTCAGCCGGTTGTGGAGCCGCAAGGAGGCCTGCCTCAAGGTCACCGGCGGTCGGCTCATCCCCAGCCTGGTCTGGCCACTGGTCACCTTCGAGGACGCGAGTTTCGGCTGGACCGAACCCGCGGTGACTGGTCGCGACCTGGCCGTTCCGGCCGGCCACCACGGCGCCGTGGCCGTCGCCGGTCACGACTCGATCGACCTACATCTCAGCTGGTGGTCCGCCGCGGACCCGACGCCAAACCCCGAACCAACTGGAGTCCTGATGGCAGGTACCTCGTGTTAGACACCGGATTGCTGGCCGCTCCGATCCACGATCCGGCCGAACGGCCGATCAGCACGGACGTTCCGGGGGTCTATCTGTTCCCGGCCGCCTTCGAACAGATCATCGCCGCGCTCCGCACCGGCATCACCCGGCTCGGGGCCGGAGCCGACTATCGATCGCTGGCGATCCCGCCGGTGATCTCTCGCCGGCTGATCGAGAAGGCCGGTTACGTCAAGGCCTTTCCGCACCTGCTCGGCACCGTGCACAGCTTCACCGGTGACGGCCGGACCTGGTCCGGGCTGGCGCCGTTGGCCGACGGCGGCGACTGGCACCAGAGCCAGCAGATCAGCGATCTGGTGCTGCTGCCGGCGGTCTGCTACCCGTCCTACGCAACCATCGCCGGCACCGATCTGGCCGAGCCGGCCCGCTTCTTCGTCGCCGGCACCTGCTTCCGCCAGGAGGCCACCGCCGAGGCCGGTCGGCTGCGCTCGTTCCGGATGGTCGAGTACGTCACCGCCGGCACCGAGGAGCACTGCATCCGGTGGCGGGCGGAGTGGCTGGACACCGTCACGGCGTGGTTCGCCGACCTCGGCCTCGACTGCTCGGTGGAACTGGCCGACGACCCGTTCTTCGGTCCCGGCCGCAAGCTGTTTCAGGCCGCGCAACGCAATCAGGAACTGAAGCTGGAGTTCAAGATCCCGGTCGGCCCGGACCTGGTGCAGGCGGTGGCCTCGGCGAACTACCACAAGGAACACTTCGGTGAGGGGTTCGACTTCACCGCCGGTGGCGCGCTCGGTCACACCGCCTGCATGGCCTTCGGCCTGGAGCGGATCGCCCTGGCGCTCAGCCACGTGCACGGGACCAACCCGGACCGCTGGCCACCGGACGTCCGGGCCGTTCTCGATCAAGCCAGCTGACTTCAGCGTTCTTCAGTAAGGAGAAACCCGTGGAGGGACAGGATCAGCGGCAATCGCTGTACCGCACGATTCGCTTCATCCGACGTTTCGAGGAACGGGCGATGGAGCTGGTGCGGTCCGGCGACATCGTCAGCGGCATCCACCCCTGCATCGGCCAGGAGGCGGTTGCGGCGGGTACCTGTGCGGCCCTGGACGCCGAGGACATCCTGCTCAGCACCCACCGTGGCCACGGCCACTTCCTGGCCAAGGGCAGCGATCCGGGCATGTTGCTGGCCGAGCTGCTGGGCCGGGCCAACGGAGTTTCCCGTGGCCGGGGCGGGTCGTTTCACCCGTCGGACTTCTCGCACAACGTCTACAACGCCACCGGCACCGTCGGCCACAGTGCCGCGATCGCGGCCGGGATCGCCTGGTCAGCCCAGCAGGATGCGAGCGGACAGGTGGTGCTCTGCTTCTTCGGCGACGGGGCCGTCAGCCAGGGCGCGCTGCTGGAAGGGCTCAACCTGGCCAGCATGTTCTCGCTGCCGGTGGTCTACATCTGCGAGAACAACCAGTACGCCACAACCCTGCCGGCCTCCTACGCCATTGCCGGTTCGGTGCCGGCCCGGGCGGCGGCGTTCGGGATCAGCGCGGAAATCGTTGATGGTCAGGACGTCGAAGCGGTACTGGCCGCCACCGCGCAGGCGGTGTCGCGCGCCCGCGCCGGCGACGGTCCGTCGGTGTTGCAGATCGACACCTACCGCTACTTCGGGCACCACACCTTCGAGCAGAAGGTCCGGTTGAAGTACCGGACCTCGGCGGAGTTGGACTACTGGCGCGGCCGCGACCCGATGCTGATCGCCGGCGACCGGCTGGCCGAGGTGGCCCGGGCCGACATCGACGCCGAGGTCGAGGAAAGCTTGGAGAAGGCGGTGCAGTTCGCACTGTCCGGCGATCGCCTCGAGCCGTCGCAGGCCCAGGAATACACCTTCAGCTGTGGGCTGCGACCGCGGCCGGGTTTCGTCGGCACCGAGACCGGCGGGGTGCCCCGTGCCTAAGCTGTCCTACCTCAAGGCGCTCAACCGCGCGCTCGGTGACGAGATGGAGCGCGACGACTCGGTGTTCGTCATGGGCGAGGACATGAACTTCGCCCTGACCAACACCACCGCCGGTTTCCTGGATCGGTTCGGGCCACAGCGGGTGCTGGAGATGCCGTTGTCCGAACAGGGTTTCACCAACTTCGCCACCGGTGCGGCGATGGCCGGCCGACGACCGGTGGTGGAGTTCCAGATCCCGTTCCTGCTACTGCTGGTGTTCGAGCAGATCACCAACCAGGCCAACAAGTTCCGGCTGATGAGCGGCGGCCAGACCAGCGTGCCGGTGACCTATCTGATGCCGGCGGCCGGGGTCCGGACCGCGTGGGGCGCGCAGCATTCCGACCAGCCGTACAGCCTGTTCGCGCACATGGGCGTCAAGACGGTCATGCCGGCCACGCCCACCGACGCCTACGGTTTGCTGCTGACCGCGATCCGGGACGACGACCCGGTCGTGGTGTTCGGGCCGCTGGCCTGCCTGGGGCTGCGCGAGGATGTGGAGTACTCCGAACTCGGCCCGATCCCGCTGGGTGTGGCTCGGATCCACCGACCCGGGACCGACGTGACCGTGGTGGCGGTCGGCCAGTTGGTGGCCGAGGCGCTGGCGGTGGCGGCCGATCTGGAGAAGGAGGGCGTCTCGGTGGAGGTGTTCGATCCTCGCACCATCTACCCGTTCGACTGGGCCGGGTTGGCCGAATCGCTTGCTCGGACGGGACGTCTGGTGGTCTTCGACGACGGCAACAAGTTCAGTGGGCTGGGGGCCGAGATCCTGGCCACCGCGGCCGAGGAGATGAACCTGGTCGCGCCACCGCGCCGGGTAACCCGGCCCGAGGCGGCCATGGTCGGCGCATCGCCCGAGTTGGACGAGGGATTGGTGCCGAATCGGGCCCAGCTACGCGAGGCGATCGACCGGGTGCTGAAGTAACTGCTCGGCTCAGCCGATCAGGATGCCCCGGCCGGCGTAGAAGGGCTCGAAGGCCGCGGCGGGGAGCACCATCTGTCGCGCGGACGGCTGGTGGCCGGACGGGTTGTTGAAGTGGATGCCGTTCTCGTCGAACCCATAGGCCAGAACCAGGTGACCGCCCCGTCGCGGTGGCTGGCGGTCGACGTAGCGGATGCTGCTGTTGACCGAGGCCAGCACGAACCGGCCGGCGCTCAGCTCGGCCGCCAGATCGGTCATCGACAGCTCGGCCGCCACCTCGGCGGTGAGCTGGTGCACCTGCTGGATGTAGTCGACGAACGGCGCGTAGTAGATGCCGCCGACATCCTCGCCCTGCACCGCGAACGCGCCGACGCCCGCACATGCGACCGCGAGGTCGAACAGCGGCGGAACCGGTCTCCCCAGGTGCTGGAGCACCATGCTCAAGCAGGTCGGACCGCAGGCCCGGTTGGCCCAGAACGCGTAGTCAGCCACGGTCGGCGAGCCGAACTCGGCCCAGCGGGGATCCGACTCGAGCGATCGACGACCGGTGGCGAATTCCTCGATGAGGTCGGCCGATGCGTATTGCGTCAGGACCGGCAGGTCCCGGTGCGGCTGGGCGCCGTCGTTACAAGCCGGGCACGTCACCCGATCAGGTTAACAAGGTAGCTTGGCCAGCCGGTGGTCACCGGCTCGGATCAGCGCGAGCGCCGCGGCCCGCTCGTCGGTGCTGAGGTCGGCCCGCAGCTGGCCGTCGACGACGGTCACCTCGACCGGTCGTCGTGCGGCTTCGGCCAGCAGCGCCCTGGTGGCCGACAGCCGGATCCAGCAGCCGTCCACCAACGTCCAATCATCGTCGCGGGCGAACGGAGTCAGGCCGGTCACCGCCGTCAGATCAGCCAGTCGGACGTCGGCGGTCGCGGCGGCAACGACCAGTTTCTCCACCGCCCACAGCAGGTTCTCGACCTCGACACCGTCCAGCCGGGCACCGTCATAAGTCAGAGCCAGCTGCAGCTCGGGGGCCAGCTGCACCGGATTGCACATCAGCACCGTGGGAAACGGCGGCGCGTCGGCCCATTCGAGTGATGACGGTCCGTCGCCGGCCTCGCCGTCGACCTCGGTCGTACCGAGATGTGCGCTGATGTCGTTGATGGTGAAGTCCCGGCTGAACGCGATTCCTCTGCGTTCTCCTACTGAATCGATGACCTGCCACAGTTCGGTCGAGTCGAAGATGCTGTTGGTGTACGCGGCCAGGCTGGCCTTCACCGCCCGTCCGACCAACTCGTCGAAGGATCCACCGCTGACCGTCAGGGCCAGCAGCCCGTCCTGGGCCAGGGTGCCGACGTAGCCGCGGAGCCGCAGCCGAAACCGGTTGCTGGAGATGGACACGAAGGTGCTCTGGTCCACCCCGGTGCGGTGGCACAGCAGGCTTGACAGCGCCGCGACCACGATCGCCTGCCGGCTGGCTCCGGTCCGCAGCGCGATCGCGGTCAAAGCTCGACCGGCCGCCGGAGACCGCAGGAAACCGGTCCGATGTCCGGCGACCGGCGCCGCGGGCGGTGGCAGCGTGCACATCGCCTGCGGGGCTCGCAGCAAGCTTTCCTCCCAGTAACGCACAGCATTCGCGGCCTGCCGGCGACCGTGCGCCGACTGCTCGACGTGCGCCTGGTCCAGCGGCTGGTGCTCCGGATCGGGCAGCGGCACTCCGGCCAGCAGCTGATCGAATTCACGCCCGAGCAGCGCCGCGCTTCCGAAGTCGACCGCCATGTGCGAATAGGCCGCGACCAGGGCCGCCGGCTTGCCCGACCGGGTGGCGAGCACGAACCGCAGCGGCGGTCCCGCAGTGAAGTCGACCCCGGCCGCCCGCAGCTCGGTGACCAGCCGGTCGGCCAGCTCGTCGGTGGTCGAGGGCTCCTCGGTGACGTCGCGAAGTTCGACCAGCACCTCGCCGATGCCGGCAACCACCTGTTCCCGGCCGCCCTCGAAGTGCGTCCGCAGCGCTTCGTGCCGGGCCACCAGCGTGGTCAGGGCACGCTGGACCTCGGCCACGCTCGCCGTCTCTGGGAGGGGGAATCGCCAGCTCACAACGGCGGAAAACCGATCGAGCTCCTGATCGACCCAGGCCAGCGTGTTGCGCTGCCCCAGGGTCAGGGGGCCGCGGCCGGCCCGGCCGGTGAATCGGTTATCGGACAACTTCGAGGTAGATCGTCTCGTCGTTGCGGAACATCTGGTCCAGATCGGCCACCGCCGGGTCGGCACCGGACCGGTAACCACACACCTCGACCGCAGCCGGATCGAAACCGGCCTCGGCCAGCACGTGCTGCAGTTCCGCCAGGTCATAGAGCCACTTGTGCCCGTACAGGTAGAAGATCTGGTTGAACATGAAGGCATTGCGGGCCGGCATCGGCGGCGCGACCCCGATGCCGAGGCCGACCCGGCGGCGGTGCCGGGCGAAGAACTTGTCACCGCTCAGGTAGCCCTCGACGTACTTGCGCAGATCGGGCGTGGTCAGTCGCAGCCGGCCACCGGGGGCCAGCACCCGCCGCACCTCGGTCAGCCAGAAGACGGCCGTCGGCAGCGGCACATGCTCGATCAGGTGCTCGGCGTACACCCAGTGCACCGAACCATCGGCGAACGGCAACGTCTGGCTGATGTCGAGCTGTACGAAGTAGCTCTCGTCGTCGATCCGATACAGCTGGCCCGGCTCGGTGGTCGCCTCCGGGCTGTGCACGCCGACCAGGTCGGCGGCGATGCCGTGCGGATGCTCGGTCTTGAACGCCGCAAACTCGATCCCGGTGATCCCTCGCTGCGCCAATGCCTCGGCCGTGTAGGGCTGAACGGCCTCGACCGACTCGACCGACTTGGCCTGGGCCAGACCGTCGGTGAAGGAATCCATCAACGGGTTGAGGCTGTCCGGGTCCTCCCAGTTCCAGCCGCTGAAATCCATACTCATCGCGCGATCACGTCCTCGATGAAGGCCGCCAGCCGGTCCAGGCCGTCCTCGATCTGCTGCGGGGTCACCACACTGCACGACAGCCGGAGCGAGTTGATCGCGACGCCGGCCTCGTAGAAGTGATGCATCGGCGTCCACAACACCCCGAACTCGGCCGCCGAGCGCTCCAGCAGCGCATCATCCACCGGGAACGGCACCGTGACCACCACGAAGAAGCCACCGGCCGGCGCGTTCACCGTCACGCCGTGGCGACCGTCCGGGAACCGGCGCCGGATGCCCTCGACGAGCTGGCGCAGGTTGGCCCGGTAGACCTCGCGGTCGGCCGCGGTCGCCGTGATCAGACTGCCGTCGTTGTCCAGGAGCTTGCCGCCGACCACGGCCTGGGTGATCGGCGAGGTGTTGACGGTCAGCATGCTCTTGATCTTGGCCAGCTCGTCGGCGAACAGCCCGGTGTGGCCGGAGGAATCCCGCACCAGCTGGTCGGCGATGAGGTAACCGACCCGGGCACCGGGCAGGGCCGTCTTGGCGAAGGAGCCGAGGTAGACCACCTGCCGGGTCTGGTCCAGCGCCTTCAAGGTCGGTACCCGCTCGGCCAGGTCCTGTCCGAACAGCCCGTAGGGATTGTCCTCCAACAGCAGCAGATTCTCGGTCACGGCCAGGTCGAGCAGGGCCTGCCGGTGCTCCCTGGTCATGCTCGCCCCGGACGGGTTGGCGAAGTCGGGCATCACGTACAGCGCGCGCGGGCGCAATCCCTGGCCGCGGGCCTGTTCGAGGTTGTCCGACAGGTCGGCCAGGTCCACCCCCTCGGTGCCGGAATCCACCTGCCACACCGGCAGTTCTGCCAACCGCGCGGCCCCGGTCAACCCGACGTAGGTCGGCGCGACGGTGAACAGCACATCGCCGGCGTCGCGCCGCAACGCCCGTAGCACCAGGTACATCGCCTCCTGGCAGCCGACGGTGACCACAATCGATTGCGGATCGACCGTCACGCCCTCGTCGCGGACCAGGTTGTCGGCGATCAGCCCGTGCACGATGCCCTTGGTCCGGCCGTACTGGAACAGTGTGCGCCGCACCTGCTCGTCGGTCTGACCGAGATCTTCCTTCAGGTACCGGCAGAACCGCTGCAGATAGCGGTCGAACAGGGCGAGGTCGAAAGTCTGTTCGGACGGACGGCCAGCGGCCAGCGAGATCGCGTCCGGATACCGGTTGGCGATCTCGTTCAGGAAGTTCATCGAGTTCAGCACCGGATCGTCCAGTGCGCCGAACAAGTCGGCCAGCTCCATCGTCATCAGTGTCGGCACGACCGTACTCACTGCAGTCCTCTCCGATTCGTCCGCAGTGAAGTGGCATCGGCCGGGCGCGGACAGCCCGCCAATGTCAGGGCATCGGTCACTTCCGAGCGCAGCAGTTCCAGCGCCAGCTCGACCCGGCCGACGGCCAGCGCCCACAGCAGCGGCCGGCCGACCAGTACGGCCCGGGCGCCGAGGGCCAGCGCGCGCAGCACGTCGGTGCCACTGCGGACGCCGCTGTCCATCAGCACCGGCACCTCGACCGCATCCACCACGAGCGGCAGCGCATCGATGCTGGCCGGGGCGCCGTCCAGCTGACGACCGCCGTGGTTGGAGACCACCACGCCGTCGGCCCCGATGCCCTCGGCCCGGACGGCATCACGAGGATCGAGGATGCCCTTGACGATCAGGGGCAACCGGGTCCGCGATCGCAGCCAGGCCAGGTCGTCCCAGGTGAGCGCCGGGCCGATCATGTCGGCGGTGTGCGCGGCCAGCGCGGACCGCCCTTCGACACCCGTGTGGCTGACGAGAACGGCATCTTGGTCGACCAGGTTGGCCGCGATCACATCGGCCGGCAGGTGGAAGGCGTTGCGCAGATCTCGGCGCCGGCGGCCGAGCACGGGTAGGTCCACGGTGACGATCAGGGCTCGGCAGCCGGCCAGCTCAGCTCGGTCGATCAGGCTTTCCAACAAAGGGCGATGCTTGACCCAATACAGCTGGAACCACAGGTCGGCCCCGCTCTTGGCGACCGGCTCGATGGCGCAGCTGCTCAGCGTGCTGAGCGCCATCGGCACCCGGGCGGTGGCCGCCGCCTGCGCCATCGCCAGCTCGCCGTCGGTGTGCACCATGCGCTGATAGGCCATCGGAGCAACGACAATCGGCATCGACAGCTCGGTGTCGAACAGCGAGACGGCTGGATCACAGGCTGCACCGGGCAGCACCCGCGGAAAGACCGACACCGAGTCCAGCCCGCGGCGGTTGGCGTCCACGGTCCACTCGGTGCCGCTACCGCCGCCGACGTAGTCGGCCGCCGAGGCGGACAGCACCGTTCGGGCCAGCGCCTCGAAGTCTTCCAGGCAGACCGGTTGGGTCACCGGCGGGCTCACCGTGCGAACTCCCGCCGCAGGAAGGCGGCCGACTGGCGCAACGCCTGCCCGGCCTCGTCCAACACTCCGGACATGGTGAAGAAGCCGTGCGGAACCCCGTCGTAGCGCGTCCGCTCCACCACCACGCCGGCGCTGGCCAAGGCGTCGGCGTACTGCTCACCCTCGTCCCGCAGCGGGTCGTACTCGGCCGTGATCACCAGGGCATCCGGCAATCCGGCCAGGTCGGAAGCCAGCAACGGCGAAACTCGGGGGTCGGTCCCGTCGGCCGGTGAGGTCAGGTAATGCGACCAGTACCAGTCCACCGAGCGTCGGTTGAACATTGTCGGATCGTCCATCTCCCGCAGCGAATCGGTGTCAGCCCGATACCGGGTGTTCGGATAGATCAGGAGCTGGGCGACCAGCGGCACGTCCCGCACGGTCTGGGCGGTGACCGCAGCCAGATTGCCCCCGGCACTGTCGCCGCCGACCGCGATCCGACTCGGATCCAGGCCGAGGGACCCGGCGGCCGACGAGATCCACCGGACCGCGGCCGCACAGTCCTCGACCGCGGCCGGGAACTTGTGTTCCGGGGCCAGCCGGTAGCCGACGGCGACGCAGGCACAACCGACCAGGTTGGTCAGGGTGCGGCAGATCGCGTCGCAGGTCTCGATCTGGCCGAGCACCCAGCCGCCACCGAAGAAGTAGACCAGCACCGGCAGGTCGGGTTCGCCGGACGGTCGGTACACCCGGATCGGGATTGCTCCGTCGCCGGCGACCAGATCTTCGACGGCGAACACCGGTTCCGGCGATCCGCTGCTGGCCTGGATGTCGGCCAGATCGGCCGCCCGGGCCTCGGCCAGGCTCTGTTCGTACAGTGGCCGGACCTGACCGGCGACCCGGGCCGCGTGCCAGCGTTCGGCCTGTGGCGTCAACGCCATCAGACGACCGTGACCGGGACGGAGTTCATGCCGCGCAGGAACAGGCTGCCGGTGCCGACCGGCGGGCCGGCCAGGGCCAGCCGCGGGAACCGTTCGAACAGCATCGGCAGCGCAATCCGTCCCTCGGCCCGGGACACCGCCGCGCCGACACAGAAATGGGGGCCGGCGCCGAAGGTCAGCGAGATCAACTTCTCTCGGTTCGGATCGAAGGAATCCGGATCGGTGAACCGGCTCGGGTCCCGGTTGGCCGCGGCGAGGATCAGCAGGATGATGCCGTCCTTGGGAATTCGGACGCCGGCCAGTTCGGTGGTCTCGGGGACGGCCCGGGTCAGGAACTGCACCGGGGACTCGACCCGCAGGATCTCGTTCACGCAGTCCTCGGCCAGCGACTCGTTGCCGGGCAACTTGGCCGTCAACTCCGGCTGATCGAGCAACAGCGGCAACCCGCTGCCGAGCATGTAGATCGTCGTCAGGAAGCTGGCATTGAACAGCACGATCATGTTGCTGACCAGCTCGGGATCGGTCATCAGATGATCGCCGGCATCGATCGAGGCGATCAGCGCGCTGAGCAGATCCTCTTGCGGGTGCGCCCGTTTCTGCTTGATCAGGTCGAGGTAGTAGTCCCGCAGCTGCTGGGTCGCGTCGTTGGCGACCTCGAGCGCGTTCTCGGTCTTGCCGTTCAGGTCGAGGTAGGCATCGATCGGCCGGACCCGGTCCCGGTACCAGTCCAGGTCGGCCAGCGGGATGCCGACGAACTCAGCCATCAGCAGGGCCGGCAGCTGGGCGGCGAACTCGTCGACGAAGTCGATCACCGAGCCGTCGCCGCCCTTGTCGGCCATCGTGTCGAGCAGACCGGACACGATCCGGGCGATCACCGGGTCGACCGCGGCCAGCCGCCGGGGCGTGAAGGTGCCGGCGAACAACCCACGAAGCCGGTTGTGCAGCGGCGGGTTGGAGAACATCATCGAGGTCTCGAACGTCGTGGTCAGTACGTGTTCGCGCCAGTCCGGCCGGGCCTTCTTGTAATAGCTGACGTCGCGCAGCACCGTGTCGATGACGTCGTAGCCGGTGGCGATCGCCGCGAACGGCGTCGCCCCGGCCACGCCCTGCTGCAGCGGCAGGATCGGACCGAGTTCCTGCAGTTGCCGGTACAACGGATAAGGATTCGCGCGGGACTCTTCGGTGAAGAGTTCGGCGAGGATGGAGTCGGCGGTCACCTGCTCAAAGCCCTTCGCAGATCGGACGAGAGCCGCCCAGAGTGGATCATCTTCACTTTGGGAGCGATGAGCAGGTTACCGCCATTTCGATTCCTAGAACCAGCTATTCGGTGTTAAGAGCTGCTACTCAACGGGCCAGCAGCGACAATGCGACCGCGTCGGCCATCTTCTGGTTGCCGAGATCGTTCGGATGGATGTGGTCGCCCGAGTCCAGCGCCGGGTTCAGCTGCTGCGGGTCGGCCGGGTCGCGGATCACCTTGTCGAAGTCGATCACGCCGTCGAAGTCGTGCTGGCTCCGGATCCAGGCGTTGACCGCCTGCCGGTTGGCCTCCTTCTCCGGCGTCCAGGTCTCGACCGGCAGCATGCCCTTGTACGGGCCCAGGGTCGCCACCACGCTACGAATGCCCTTTTCCTTCAACTGGGTATTCAGTTGCTTCAGCGTGGTAATGATGGCCGTGGCTGAGTCGTCGGACATCCAGATGTCGTTGATGCCGAGGTCGGTGATCACCGTCCGCACGTCGGTCTCGGCGTAGACGTCGGTGTCGAGCCGGGAGATCGCGTTGGTGCCGAGCTCCGGGAAGCCCGGGAAGCCGCCGGCGCCGGGTTCGGTGCCCTCGTGGTTGAGCCGGTTGCCGGCCAGGCTGGCGTTCAGGACGGCCGGGGCCGACGCGCCCCAGGTCTTGGCCAACCGGGCGTAGAGCAGGTTCGGCCACCGGGTGTTCGCGTCCAGGGTGCTGCCGTTGCTGTCCCCGATCGAGTCACCGAAGACCACCACCGGCCCGGCGCCGGCCGGTCGCAGCACGTCCACTCCGGACAGGAAGAACCAGCAGCAGGTGCGGGTGGTCGTGAAGCCGGACCCGTCGATCTGGTCGGTGTTGTCGCCGGGGCCGACGAAGTTGGTCTGCCGGCTGGTCGAATGGAAGGTGGTCGGGCCGGTACCGGTCGGGAAGTAGATCGACACGACCAGGTCCTGCTGGCTGCCGACCGGCATCGCGATCGGGTCCGAGAGGACCGTGGCGCCCTTCTGGATCAGGGTCGAGGCCGCGCCGTTGAACGTCAGTTCCTTCAGCGAACTCGGCACGATGTCGGCCTCGGAGGCGGTACTGGTGTCGGGTTTGGCCACCGTCGCGTGCCCGACCGTGATCGGCTGTTCGCCGTGCTGGTCGGAGATCCGGATGCGGACCGCGCCACCGCTGACCGTCGTGTGGACGATCAGACGGACCGACTGATCGTTGAGGCCGACGTTGGTCGAGCCGGACAGGTCGCCGTGGGTGACCGCGGCCATCCAGGTGTTGGCCCAGCCGAGTTTCGGCGGGGCGCTGTGGTGGTCGGGGCCGGCGTGGCCGGCGCTGGCGAACGCCGAGATGCCGCCACCGGAGGCCACCACCGCCGACCCGGCCAGCAGCAGCGAGCAGGTGATCGCAGTCTTCTTCCACGTCAGCGAAGTCGGACGAGTCGTCACAGATGACCTCCAAGAGGCGCAGCACTCTAAGCCCGTAGAAATGTGGAAGAGTCCCCGCGCTTGGTTATGAGAGCTGAAAAATAGTACCGGTCACTTGATGCAGTCAAGACCTACCAAAAAGTTCAGAAGCAGCGTAGAAAGCGGGTCAGAACATCAGTTTCGGAACCGATCTTGGACGTGAGAATATCCTTCTAAATCGGACGAAAACCATGATGTTGTGCATCAGAACCACGAACGGCGGGCAGACGTGACCGAGCACATTTCTCCTTCTGAGCACGAGCAGAACTATGTCCACGGGGCACTGGCACTGTTCGCCTCGATCAGTGGGCGGGAGGCGTTGGTCGGCGGTGGAAAACGGCTCACCTTCGGCCAGTTGCGGCAGGCGGTGCTCGACATGGCCGGACGCCTTCGTGATTACGGTGTGCAGCCAGGCAGTGCAGTTCTGGTAATGACCGCAAATGTGGTCGAAGGCCCGATCGTGCAATTGTCATTGCATCTGCTCGGTTGCCGATCAATGTGGGTCGCTCCGGTCACCGCCCGCCGCGAGATTCTCGAATTCGCGCACCTGACCGCGCCGGAGGTGTTCCTCTACGACAGCGTCAACACCGACGCGATGGGCCGGGAGGTGGCCGCCGAGTTGCCGGGGGTTCCGGTGCTCTGCATCGGACCGGGTGGCGCCGGCCCCGACATCACCGCGCCACCGACCGGCGGTCAGCTTCCGTGGGACCTGGCCACGGTGACCCCGCTGCCGGAGTCGTTCCTGCAGACCAGCGGCAGCACCGGGACGCCGAAACTGGTGCACCATCGACACGGTTTCTACGCCCAGATCCTGTCCCTGGGCGCCGATTTCATGGCCGCCGGCTATCCCACACTGCGGCACCTGGGCCACTCGGCGATGTGGTTGGCCAGCGGACAGATGACCTCGCTCTTCAACCTGTTCACCGGCGGCGACCTGTTCCTGCGTGAGGAATGGGACCCGGCCGCGTTCCTGGCGATCGTGCCGGCCGAGCAGATCAACTCGACGTTCTGCTCACCGCCGATGCTGTACCAGGTGCTGGATCACCCCGACCTGGATCAGGCCGATTTCTCCAGCATGTTCATGTTCAACGTCGGCGCCGGCCCGGCCACCCCGGCGCGGCTGCGGCAGGCCATCACCCGGTTCGGCCAGTGCCTGCGGATCGTGTACGGACTGAGCGAAGCGGTCGTGATCACCGCACTGCCGGGGCTGACCGACGACCCGGAGCACCCGGACCGGATCCGCTCGGTCGGGCTCCCGTTCGGCGACGTCGAGATCGAGATTCGCTCGACCGTGGAAGGGGCTTCACCGTCCGACTTCGACCCCGGCCTGGTACTGCCGGCCGGCGAGACCGGTGAGGTGTGGGTGCGCAGCAAACTCAGTTTCTCCGGCTACTTCGGTCAGCCCGACCTCACCGCAACCACCTTGGTGGACGGATGGGTCCGGACCCGCGATCTCGGCTACCGCGATGCCGACGGCTACCTCTACCTGGTCGACCGGGTGCACGACATGATCGTGACCCATCGACGCAACTGGGCCATCTTCACCCGACCGATCGAGGACGCGCTGGCCGAACACGAGGCCGTGGTGGCGGCCGCTGTGATCGGCGTGCCGGATCCGGTCGTCGGCGAGGTGCCATGGGCGTTCGTCGTCACCTCGGCCGCGGTCTCGGAGAGCGAATTGATCGAGCTGATAACGCGATCGTTGAACGACATGTACGCCCCCGGTGGGGTGACCTTCGTCGACGAGCTGCCGCTGAACCGCTCGCAGAAGTTCGACAAGCAGGCGCTGCGAGCTCGCTGGGCCGACCTGTTCACAGCGGCGCCGGCATGAGCCCACGGTTGCGGTTCCTGGGCCTGATCAGCGCCGACATCGGGTCGGCGCTGGGCAGCCGGATCTCCCTGGTCGCGATTCCCTGGCTGGTGCTGACCCTGCACGGCAGCGCGGCCGACATGGGCTATGTGGCCGCGGCCGAGATGGTGCCCTATCTGCTGACCAGCATGTTCCTCACCCCCGTGGCCGACTGGTTCGGACTGCGCCGGTCCTCGGTGTTCTGCGACGCGGTGAGCGCGGTGGCGGTGGCGGCGATCGCGGCGTTTCCGCATACCGGGATGGGCATGTTGCTGCTGCTGGTCGCGGTGGCCGGCGCGCTGCGTGGGGTCGGCGACCGCACCAAGCATGTGTTGTTGAAGCCGACGGCGGCGGCCGCCGGCTACTCGATGATCAAGGTGACCTCGCTCTATGAGGGCCTGACCCGGCTGAGCACGCTGTTGGGCGCTCCGCTGGGCGGCCTGCTCATCGTCGGGGTCGGCGCCCGGGGTTCGGTCTGGGTCGACGCGGCCTCGTTCGCCTTGTGCGCACTGCTGGTGCTGGTCTCGGTGGCACCGGTGGCACCGTCGCCGGACCAGCCCGCTCGCGAGCCGTACTGGATCGCCCTGCTCGGCGGCATCCGCTATCTGCGCGCTGATCGGGTGCTGTCGATGATGCTGGCGACGGTGTTCTTCCTGAATTTCTTTGCCAATGCGGCAACCCTGGTGTTCATCCCGTTGTGGGCCAAGGACGTGCTGCACTCCCCCGAGGCGCTCGGCCTGGCGTTGGGTGTGTTCGCGGCCGGGGCCTTGACCGGCACCGTGCTGTTCACGCTGGTGTCGGAGCGGGTTCCGCAATATCCCGCCTTCCTGGTCGGCGCTCTGATCAGCGGAGCCCCCCGGTTGTTTGCCCTCGGCTGGAGCTCGAACCTGGCCGTGGTGTTGCTGGTGAGCGCGGTGTCCGGGTTCGCGATCGCCTCGGTCAACCCGATCCTGGGCGTGGCGATGTATGACCGGATCCCGGACGCCCTGCAGACTCGGGTGATCGGCCTGTGCACCACGGTGTGCTTCCTCGGTATCCCGATCGGGGCGGTGATCGGTGGCTGGTCGGTCGGCGCGTTCGGGCTGCGACCGACGCTGATCGGTGCCGGCGTGCTGTGCCTCGTCGTCAATCTGCTCCCGTTCCTGGACCGGCGACCGGTATCGCTGGCTCCGGCCACCGTGCCGTTGCTGGAACCCGAGCCGGTGCAGCCGGTATGAGTGCTCCGCTCGAGCTGGGACTGCTGCGGGATCGGCCGGCCGAGCTGGCCGATCCGGATTGTCTCGGAGCCGACGAGGCATTCTCGTTGCTGAGCGGCCACCGCTGGCGTCGGTTCGTGGTCCTCGGTGACAGCGT
>CAZZZW010000001.1:0-41407 GCA_964658795.1 Phormidium nigroviride PCC 7112 | reverse complement strand
TGCGCGCCTCTTCGGTCACCTGAAACGAGTAGAGGCTGGTGACGCCGATCGCGAGCACGATCGAGAGCCAGATGCCGACGAGATAGATCGGCGGCAGCACCAGGGGATCGTCGGAATCCCAGGGCAGCGGCAAATGGAAGAAGAACAGGACCGAGGCGCAGGCCACCGCGAGCACGCCGAGGCCGAATGTGGAGCGCGCCGGCAGCGCCGTGGCCGAGATCAGCACCGCCTCTGGGGCCAGCTCGAGCGAGACCGACACGCCGTGGATGGCCACCGGATGACACAACGGCACCAGCTCCGGCGTCCGCTTGGCCGCGGCGATGCCGGCGATCCGCGCCACCGCCAGGGCGTCACCCTTCGGCAGCCCCTCGGCCCGCAGCAACGTGATGACCTCGGGCGTGGTCCGGAACACGGCCGAGGCCGTGGCCTGCCGCACGGTGACGTCCTTGGCCGAGACGTCGACCATCCGCGCCGCCCCGGTGGCATCGGTGTGTGTCAGTTCCACGCGATCAGCCTACGGCTAACGACCGACCGGATCGGGTAGTCCTAGTCTGTGCGACAAGCACCACGACGCAAGGCCGGAAGGGAGAGCAACCTGTGAGTCCCGACGCCGGCGTTAACGATGCCGAAACAGCGCCTCCATATCGTGCGACCATGGCGGACCTGTTCTCCGATTACAGCTTCGGCAGGGCCTGGGACGAGATGTTCGCCTCGGCCGGCGAGGTCCGACCGGCCTACGACGCGGTCGTCAACGCGGTGCAGTCCCTCGACGCCGACGACCTGAAGTCCCGGGCCGAGAACCTGGCGCGGGCCTTCCTCGACCGGGGCGTGACGTTCGATGTCGGCGGGGTGGAGAGTCCGTTCCCGCTCGACGTCATCCCGCGCATCATCGAAGCCCGCGAGTGGGCCACCGTTTCCCGGGGAGTGGCCCAGCGGGTCAAGGCGCTCGAGGCCTTCCTGGCCGACGTCTACGGCCCCCGGCGCTGTGTCGCCGACGGCGTCGTGCCACAGCGGGTGCTGATCACCTCCAAGTACTTCGAACGGCACGCGGCCGGCATCGAGCCGGCCAACGGGGTTCGGGTGCACGTTGCCGGCATCGACCTGATCCGCGACGAGCTGGGCAAGTTCCGGGTGCTCGAGGACAACGTCCGGGTGCCGTCCGGAGTCAGCTACGTGTTGGAGAACCGGCGAGCAACGATGCAGGCCCTGCCGGAGTTGTTCGCCGGCGTCCGGGCCCGCACGGTCTCGGACTACCCGGCCCGGTTGTTGCAGGCGCTGCGCAAGGCGGCACCACCAGGGGTCACCGACCCGACCGTCGTGCTGATGACACCCGGTGCCTACAACGCGGCCTACTTCGAACATGCGCTGCTGGCTCGCACCATGGGCGTCGAACTGGTCGAGGGCCGCGATCTGGTCTGTCGCAACAACGTGGTCAGCATGCGGACCACCCTCGGCCTGCGCCGGGTCGACGTCATCTATCGCCGGATCGACGACGCGTTCCTGGATCCCGTGCATTTCCGGCCCGATTCGGCGCTGGGTTGCCCCGGCGTGCTGACCGCCGCCCGGGCCGGCAACGTGACCATCGCCAACGCGGTCGGCAACGGGGTGGCCGACGACAAGCTGCTCTACACCTACGTCCCCGACCTGGTGCGCTACTTCCTCAACGAGGAACCGGTCATCGACAACGTCGACACCTTCCGCCTGGAGCAGCCTGATCACCTGGCCGAGGTGATCGACCGGCTCGACGAACTCGTGCTCAAGCCGGTCGACGGCTCCGGCGGCAAGGGCATCGTGATCGGACCGCAGGCCAGCCGGGAAGAGCTGGATATCCTGCGAACAAAGGTGATTGACGATCCCAGGGGCTGGATCGCGCAACAGGTGGTGCACCTGTCGACGGTGCCGACGGTGATCGGTGACAACATCGCGCCACGGCACGTCGACCTGCGTCCGTTCGCGGTCAACGATGGTGACGACGTCTGGGTGCTGCCGGGTGGCCTGACCCGGGTGGCCTTGCCGGAAGGCTCATTGGTGGTCAACTCGAGCCAGGGCGGCGGCTCCAAGGACACCCTGGTGCTGGCCTCGCCGCGCAGAAACACAGCCGACAACAAGGAGGAAGCCGATCACATGGCCGACTTCGACATCGCCTTGGAGCCTCCGTCCGCCCGCCAGGCGCACCTGATCAGCCCGGTCCCCCGGTCCGGGCATGGAGCAACAGCAACAGCAGCAACAACAGGCCCGCTCATGTTGAGCCGGATCGCGGAATCCCTTTTCTGGATCGGGCGATACATCGAGCGGGCCGATGACACCGCGCGCATCCTGGACATCTATCTACACCAGATCCTGGAGGACGCCTCGGTCGAGGCCGAGGCCTGCCGGGCCATGTTCGAGGTGATGGGACGCCCGGTACCCGATCGCGGTCCCGGTGTCAGCGAGGTGTTGCAGCAGCTGGCCTACGACCAGAAGGCCGCCAGCTCCATCAGCGGATCTCTCGCCGCAGCCAGGGTGAACGCCCGCAGCGCCCGCGACGCGGTGTCCTCCGAGCTGTGGGAAGCGCTGAACCTGACCTACCTGCGAATGGACGAACAGGCCCGCCGGGCCCGGCGCACCGGACCGCACCTCTACTTCCAGTGGGTCCGCGAGCGGGCGGCCCTGGTCGCCGGCATCACCGACTCGACCATGTCGCGCGACGAGGGCTGGATGTTCCTGGTGCTGGGTCGCAGCATCGAGCGGGTCGACATGATGGCCCGGCTGATGATCACCACCCAGGCGATGAGCCGGTCAGTGCCGAGCTGGCCGACCCTGCTGCGATCCTGCGGGGCCTACGAGGCCTACCTGCGGACCTACCGGGGCCGGGTCTCGGAGCGGACCGCGGCCGAATTCCTCCTGCTGGATCGGCTGTTCCCGCGTTCGATGTTCGCGGCGCTGTCCACCGCCGAGAGCAGCCTGCGGCTGCTCGACACCGGCGAGGGGCGGTTGGGATCCACCGATGCCGCCATCCGGCTGCTCGGCCGAGCCCGGACCGGCTTGGAATATCGGGGTGTCGACGACATGCTGGCCGACCTCACCGATCAGCTCGAAGCAATCCAGGAGGCGTGCGCCGAGGCCACCGAGGCTCTCGGCGATCGCTACTTTCCGCACACCGTACTGTCCTGGGTCGGCGAGGAAGGCGCATGATGTCCTTGTTGATAAAGGGGAATCTTCGATGACCTGGCGAATGCGGGTGCGTCACCGCACCGGGTACTCCTACGACGGGGAGGTTCGCTCGTCCTACAACGAGGCCCGGATGACGCCGCTGACCGACCCGAACCAGACGACGCTGGAGTCCCGGGTCGACATCAGCCCGAACGCCAGCACCTATCGCTACCGGGACTACTGGGGCACCGAGGTAACCGCGTTCGACCTGCATTCCCCGCACGCCGAGCTCGAGGTGGTGGCGACCAGTGTGGTCGAGACCGGACTGCGGGACTGGACGCCGGGTGGACTGGACTGGCAGGTGCTGCGCAGCGATCCGGTCATCGACCAGTACTCGGAGTGGCTCGACATCACCCCGCGCACCGATCCGAACGGCACCCTGTCCGAGCTGGCCCGAGAGATCGCCGGCCGCGGCGGCAGCCCCACCGAGACCGCGCAGACCTGCCTCGATGTGATCGGTGAACGCCTGACGTACGTGCCGGGCTCGACCGACGTCAAGACCTCGGCCATGCAGGCCTGGGACGCCGGCAGCGGCGTCTGCCAGGACTTCGCCCACATCTCGCTGGCGATGCTGCGTTCGATCGGGTTGCCGGCCCGCTACGTCTCCGGTTACCTGCATCCGGACTCGGCGGCCGAGATCGGCCGCACCGTCGACGGCGAGAGCCACGCCTGGGTCGAATGGTGGGACGGCGAGTGGGTCGGTTACGACCCCACCAACCGCCAGCCGGCCGGTGAGCACCATGTGCTGGTTGCCCGCGGCCGGGACTACGACGACGTCACCCCGCTCAAGGGCATCTACTCCGGCCCGCCATCGTCGGCGCTCGGGGTACTGGTCCAGGTCACGCGGCTCGCCTGACCGGGCCGCTCCCATCTCCGTGAGTGGCCACTTATCAACCGAGTGGCCAGAGATATCCAGCCACTCGGCTGAGATCTGGCCACTCGCGTGCGAGCCGCACGATTTCGGTTCGGCGGCCGGTCGAATTTAGACTCACCAGTCGAGCGCCCGGCCCACGAGCGCAGGACAGGCAGCGGCAGATGACCCTCCAGGACGACCGGACCACCGGATCGCCCATCTCCACCGACGAGCTCGAGACGTGTCTGTCGGTGCTGGCCCGGATCCACGAGGTCGACGAGGAGCACCCCGATTTCATCGCGGTCCGCCGGGCCACCGCGTCGATGTTCAAAGCAGTCAAACGGCAGCGGCGGATCGAGGCCCGCCAGATCATCCTGGAAGCGGATCGGGCTGTCGTCGCCGCAACCGCGACCGGTTCGCCGGACCGGATCGACGACGAGACCGCCGGTCTGCCCTTGGCCAGCCGGGCCGACGGTGAGACGGCCGGCCGCTTCATCAATGCCCAGGCCTGTTACATCTGCAAGCAGCGCTACCACGAGGTCGACGCGTTCTACCACCAGCTCTGCCCCGAGTGCGCCGCCACCAGCCACGCTCGGCGCGATGCTCGGACCGACCTGACCGGCCGCCGCGCGCTGCTCACCGGCGGCCGGGCCAAGATCGGCATGTACATCGCGCTGCGGCTGCTGCGCGACGGGGCGCACACCACCATCACCACCCGGTTCCCGAACGACGCCGCTCGCCGGTTCGCCGCGATGCCCGACAGCGCCGACTGGCTGCACCGGTTGCGGATCGTCGGCATCGATCTGCGCGATCCGGCCCAGGTCGTGGCGCTGGCCGATTCGGTGGCCGAACAGGGCCCGCTGGACATCCTGATCAACAATGCCGCCCAGACCGTCCGGCGCTCGCCCGGCTCGTATGCCCCACTGCTGGCGGCCGAATCGGAACCGCTGCCGTCCGGCCCGCTGCCTGAGGTGTTGCACTTCGGTCGAGCCACCGACCTGCATCCGGTCAGCCTGCCGGGTGCCGAGCTGACCCGGTTGTCGCTGCAGGCCGGTTCGGCCTCGCTGCAACGGGTGCACGAGGGCACGGCGATCGACGCCGGCGGCCTCGTCCCCGATCTGGCCCCGATCAACAGCTGGACCCAGCGAGTACACGAGGTCGACCCGATCGAGCTGCTCGAGGTGCAGTTGTGCAACGCCAGCGCGCCGTTCATCCTGATCAGCCGGCTCCGCCCGTCCATGGCCGCGTCCAAGGCCCGCCGGACGTACGTGGTGAACGTCTCAGCCATGGAAGGCGTCTTCGGCCGCCGCTACAAGGGCGCCGGGCATCCACACACCAACATGGCCAAGGCCGCGCTGAACATGCTGACCCGGACCTCGGCCGAGGAGATGTTCAGCGACCGAATCCTGATGACCGCGGTGGACACCGGCTGGATCACCGATGAACGACCGCACCCGACCAAGGCCCGGCTGGCCGACGAGGGCTTCCACGCGCCACTCGATCTGGTCGACGGCGCAGCCCGGGTCTACGACCCGATCGTCCAGGGCGAGTCCGGTAACGACATTTATGGCGTATTTCTGAAGGATTATCGTCCCTCCGCCTGGTGATACTTCGTCTAATCCGGGGTGCAGTCCGGCCGATGGGTCGGCGTGATCTCTTCATTGCGTTCGGTGCTGCGCACCGGCGGCCGGCTTCGTGCGCGGTTGTTGGCCCTGATCCTGATTCCGCTGCTGGGCATGCTGGTGGCGGCCGGCGCTCAGGTCGCGGTCCGCGTCGGCAGCGCGCACGCCGCGCAGAACGCTGAACAGCGCATCCGGACCGCGGCCGCAGCCGACGCCGTCCGGGCCGCCTTCGAGCAAGAGGTGGTACCGGCCTTCGCCTCGGCCGTCGCCCGCCAGCCCGGACTGATCGACACCAGCCTGACCTCGGCCCAGCTGTCCGAGGCGCTCAGCATCATCGGCCGCTTGCCCGAGCTGCGGGCGACCACCTCGGCCGCGCTGTCCCGATTGGCCAGCCAGCCCGGGATGACAGCACCGGCCGAGCAGCTGATGGCTCAGCTCAGCACCGTGCGAAGCGCCATCGACCACGCCAGCACGCTCAAAGACGGGCTGAACCAGCCGGAGCAATTCCTGACCGCCATCACCGGCGTCGAGAACGACCAGATCCGCCGGGCCAACCGGGCGGGCCTGTCCGACTCCGCGGCCCAGGCGCTGCAGGACCTGGACCTGACGGCCCGCGCGACCCAGGTGGGCGCCGAGGAGATCCTGCTGTTCTGTTCGACCAAGTTCGACATCCCCGTCTTCAGCAAGGCCAATCTGCAGGCTGACTGGACGACCACCTGGGCCAGTTACACCGCCGCCGTGAACGACCTAGTCAGCCGAGGTTCGGCCCCGGCGGGCCGCCGTTGGCAGGCGGCTACGTCCACCCCCGCCGTGGCCCAGTACACCGCCTTCCTGACCGCAGACGCGCTCGACCCGCAGCCGATCAAGATGGTCAAGCTGCTCAGCCTGGTCAACGCCGACGGGCTCCGGAACCGGGCCTTCAGCGAGGTGCTGACGGCCGCGGTCGATCGCGCCCTGGCCGCCGGCAATGCCCAGCTTCGGCAGGCGAATCTCGACCTGCTCTGGATCGCGCTGGCCTGTTTGTTGCTACTGGCCCTGAGCATCCTGGGCCTGTTCGTGGTTCAGCGCTCGGTGACCCGGCCGCTGCAACTGTTGGCCAAGCAGGCCAAGCAGATCAGCCACGGCGAGCTGACCGATGTGCACGCAGGTGGGCCGTACGAGGTACGGACGGTTGCCGCCGCGCTGGAGAGTTCGGTGGCCACGTTGCGCAACATCCAGGCCCAGGCGGCGGCGGTCGCCGCGGGTGAACTGGATAGTCCGGTCGTGCAGACCTCGCTGCCCGGCCCGCTGGGCGAGGTCGTGCACTCTTCGGTCACCACCATCATTTCGGCCATCAATGAAAGGGAGATCGCCAAGGGCGAGCTGGCCCACCGGGCCTCCCACGATGCCCTGACCGAGCTACCCAACCGGGCGCAGGCGATGATCCTCATCGAGCAGGCCCTGCACCGGGCCCAGCGCTCGGGCACCAAGACCGCGCTGATGTTCATCGACCTGGATCGGTTCAAGGCGGTCAACGACACCCACGGTCACGCCGCCGGCGACGAGGTGCTGCGCACCACGTCGCAACGGATGCGTTCGGCGGTGCGTGAGGGTGACATCGTGGCCCGGCTCGGCGGCGACGAGTTCGTCGTGCTGCTCGAGGCGGTGGACGACGAGGCGGATACCGTCGCCCTGGCCGAGCGGATCGTTTCCCTTACTGCACAAGCACAATTGATCTCCGAGCGCGAGGTTCGGATCGGTGCCAGCATCGGCTTGGCGTTCTGCCGGGACGGTTATGTCGACGCCGATCGGCTGTTGCAGGAGGCCGACGCGGCCGCCTATCGGGCCAAGAACGCCGGTCGGGACCGGGTCGAGGTGTTCGACGACCTCCTGCGGGCCCAGCTCAAGGAGCGGTCGGAGTTGGAGGCAGCGATCCGGCTGGGACTGGCCGAGGACCAGTTCCTGCTGCACTACCAACCGGTGGTTGATCTGGGCACCGGCGAGATCGATGGCCTCGAGGCACTGATCCGCTGGAACCGTCCCGGCTTCGGCATGGTGCCGCCGAACGATTTCATTCCGATCGCCGAGCAGTCGCCGTTGGTCAATGACATCGGGCGCTGGGTCCTGTTCGAGGCCTGTGGCCAACTGGCTCGCTGGCAGGACGACTCGGCGGTCGACAATCACCTGACGATATCGGTCAATATCTCCGGCCGTCACGTCGCCAGCACCGACTTCATCGGCGACGTCCGCGACGCGCTGGCGGCGGCGGGCTTGCAACCGCAGCAACTGATCGTCGAGATCACCGAGACCGTGCTGGTCGACGATCCGATGGCCACCCGCAATATGAAGGCCATACGCGAACTGGGCGTGCAGATCGCCATCGACGACTTCGGCACCGGCTTCACCTCGATCGGGCAGCTCCCCCGGCTTCCGGTGGACAGCCTGAAGATCGACCGCAGCTTCGTCGCGTCGGCCGATCCGGCCCACGCCGAACTGGTGCGGCTCATCGTGGCGGCGGCGCACGCGTTCGGCCTGACCGTGGTGGCCGAGGGTATCGAGTACGACAGCCAGGCCGACGGGTTGCGAGCGCTCGATGTGGAGAACGGGCAGGGCTTCCTGTTCGCCCGGCCGCGCCCGGCCAACGCCCTCTTCGGTGAGGCGGCGCAGGCGGCCAGCTGATCGAGTTCTGGTCGGTCAGCTCTCCCAGCGGGCCAGTCGGTTGATCAGCTCGTAGCGTCCGCTGACGCCGACCCGATCATAGATATGCCGTAGCCGCCGATACATCGACCGCTCGGAGCAGTAGAACCGACGCGCCAGTTCGGACGTACTTTCACCGCCGATCAGGTGATGCACCAGTTCGTGGTCGTCATCGGTGCTGGGCAGAATCGCGGTGAGCCAGCAGGTGTCGTCGTCCAGGTGCGGCCGCAACGCTGTCGGTGGCGGTGGTGGCGGCGCCGCCTCGGCCATGCTGTAGTTCAGATGAGCCAACAGTTGCTGGGCGATCACCGGTACGGTGTGCTCGGCCGGGATCAGCAGGTTCAGCACCAGGCAGGCTCCGGCGTCGATCGCACCACGGCTGATCAGACCGGTCGGATCGATCACCGTCGCCACGATGGCCGCAAACGGGTAGTCCTGCGCCACCTGCGTGATCAGGTCCAGCCGACCGGTGGTCGTGGCCGGAAGGGCGATGGCGGACGGCCGATCCGACGCCAGTTGCTCACAATCCTCATCGAACAGTCGCACCGACAGGCCTTGGCTGGCGAACTCGCTGCAGTAGACCTGCAACGGCGTCCGCAGGCAGTGATGAGCCAGGAGTGCAGGGGCCGATGCGGTCATCCAGCCAGGCCGAACGTCCCGGTGCAGCTCGGGGATCACGCTGGCGAACACTGGTCAACTGCCGTCGCACAGGGCGAGGGCATCGCTGGCCACCGCACCCAGACTCACCTTCGACCCGGCGGCGCCCTTGGCCCGGATCGGATCGGACTTCGGGAATCCGGCCTGCGTCGCCTTGTCGTTGAGCGCGTACTTGGTGCCGTCCGGGCTGGTGAACAGCGCCTCGCTCTGGTTCTGACAACTCAAGGTGCCGTGATCGACGTTGAACGGCCACAGGTGTCCGAGATTCTTGTCCGACACTGCCTGGGTGTTCCCGGACCGCGCGGGCATCGGCTGCATCGGACCGCTGGTGTTGGACCGGCCGGCACCACAGCCGGCGACGGCCACCAGCAGAACGAGGACGGCCGAGAGCTGAAGGCGTCTCATCGGCCGGCTCCGATCAGTTCGTTGCTACGTCGCAGCAGTGCCACGTAACCGTCCTCCAGGTTGGGCGGCACCGGAACAGCACCGGCCGGGGGCTCGTCCGACACCAGCCGGTACATCGTCGAACCATCCGCAACCATCTGCGCATTCACGATCACGTTCGGTCCGCTCGGGGCCGGGCCCGAGGTCTGCAGGCTGTAGGTGCTACCACGGGCGCACTGCACCAGGCCGGTCACGGTGCCGTCGTAGGCCAGCCGACCGGACGCCAGCACCGCGACCCGAGGACAGGTCTGGGCGACATCGTCCAGGATGTGGGTCGACAGGATCACCGTCCGATCGCCACCCAGGCTGGCCAGCAACGACCGGAAACGCATCCGCTCCTCCGGATCAAGGCCGACCGTCGGCTCGTCGACGATGATCAGCCGCGGATCACCCAATAGACATTGGGCAATCCCGAGCCGTCGCTTCATGCCACCGGAGTAGCCGCCGACCTTGCGCTTGGCCTCATCGGACAGCCCGACCCGCTCCAGTACCGAGTCGACCTGGCGCCGTCGGGCGCCGCGATCGTCCAATCCCTTCAACAGGCCGATGTAGTCGAGCAATTCTCGGCCCGTCAGGTCGGGATAGAGGTCGACCTCCTGCGGCAGATAGCCCAGGAGGCGTTTGATCGCGGCCCGACCGGGGGCGGTCCGGACATCGTGTCCGCCGACCCGGACCGTCCCCGACGTAGGGCGGCACAGACCAGCTATCGTGCGCATCAGCGTGGTCTTGCCGGCCCCGTTGGCACCGAGCAGACCGACCATGCTGGTGCCCAGCTGCACTGTGACTTCGTCCAGTGCGCGGACCGACTGGCGGTACTGCTTGGTCAGGTTCTCTACTGCGATGTCCATGCTCAGGTCTCCAGGAATGTAGCGAAAAGGAAGAGGGATTCTCGAGCTGGCGGACTCATCGTCGAGCTCCGACGACGACTCGGGCCCCGATGAAGGCGAGCACGCTCAGCAGCAGCGTGCAGCAGAGATTGATGATCGCGGGCCCGGTACCGAGCGCCGGATGCCACCAGCTACCGCCGAGCTGGCCGGCCCACAGCGCCGGGCCGTGGAAGAACGCCTGGGTGGCGTAATCACCCAACGGCGACATGATCGATCCGGTGATACTCGGGATCGGCACCACGCGCGTGCTGAGCAGGGTCGCCCAACCCCAGAGCACGACCGAGAGCGCCCGGGCCACCGGGGCCGGCAGTACCGTGCCGAGGGCGACCGTCACCGTGGCCAGCAGCAAGGATCCCGGCAACAAGGTCACTGCGAAGATGGCGATGGCGATCGGGACGGCGGCAATGTCCTTCGGCGTAAAGGCAATTCCCACGATAACGGTCACCACGAAGGCCGGCCCCAAGGCGATGGCGAGGCCGCCGAGCAGACTGGCCGCCATCCGGCTGGTCAGCCGGGCCGGTGTCGCGTCGAACACCTCGCTGCTGGCGCGCCGGCGCAGACTGTCGAACCGGTCGGCCAGCGCGACCCCGACTCCGAAGGTTCCGAACGCGGCCAGCCCCAACACCCAGCCCGCCATCCGGCCGGTGGTCGAACTGCCTCCGGTGAGCTTGTGCGAGGTCAGACTGGCCAGCACCCCGAGAGCCAGCAGCGGGATCATCGCGATCCACAACACCTTGCGCCGGGCGGCGACCCGCGATTCGTAGATCAGGGTGCCCCGGATGGCCGGGCTCAGCAACGCACTCATCATCGACCTCCGGTGAGCAGCCGCTCGGTGTCTCGAGCGGCACGAATACCCAGCACGGCAAAGGCCAGACCCACGATCAGTTGCACCCCGGTGTTGACGAGCATCGCCTGCACGTAGGTGTTCCAGACCAGCAACACCGCCAGCCAACCGGCCACGGCCGCGGTGGAGCCGGCGGCGGCCGATCGGGACGCGATCGCGAAGTAGACGCCGACCCCGGCCGGCAACATCGCCGGGCCGAGCAGCCGCACCGGGGCGGCCGCCAGACCACCCGGGCCGGACCACAGGCCCAGGCCGGCCAGTACCACGACCAGTACACCTGCGGCCAGCACGACGGCCAGCCCGACCAGCAGCACCCGCCGGCGGATCGTGACGGGGTAGCTGGTCGGCAGGGTCAACTGCACCTCGAGCATCCGTTCCCGGCTGACCGCCGAGGCTGCGGCCAGCCCGGAGGCCAGCGCCAGCCCGGCCACCGCCAGCCGGATCAGGCCGGAGCCCAGCGAATCCGGGTCGTAGTGGCCGCGGGTGTCGAAATAGCAAAGCAGCGCGATCGCCGCGACCACCAGCGCCGGCAGCGCGAAGGCGGCCGGGCCACATCGTTTGGCCTCATGTCGGTAGAGCGATACATCGGTCACATCATGGGAGTAGCAGGTTGCCGCCATAAGGTTCACCTGCGCGCCGAGGTCAGGCCCTGACCAGGAACCGCCTGCACTGCCAGGGCGAAAAGCACCACGGCCAAGGCGAGCGCGAGCGGAGAACGGGCCCAGTCCGCATGCAGCAGACCGGCCGGCCCGAGGTCGTCGGCCCGGCTGGGCAGCCGGCTGACCGAACCCACCAGCCACACCAGCACACCGACCGTCTGCCCGATCGTGACGTTCCATCGGACGCCGACAACGGCTGCGGCGGAGGCGGCCAGCAGACCGGGCACCAGCCAGAGCGAGACCATCGGGCCGTCCCGGGTCATCCCGATCGCGCTCACCACCAGGCCGAGGACCAACGCCACGACCAGGCTGCCGGACAGCCGGAACAGGTAGGTCAGCCGCGGCGTGATCGGCAGGCTGCGTAGCAGTTCCAGCCGCGCCGCACCACCGGACTCGGCCGCCCAGGCCGCAGCCAGCATAAGCAGCAGCGACACCGCCGCCGCGCTCAGCCGACCGGCCGCGGCCGGGTCGTGCACGGTCAACCCGGCGATACAGGACAGCACGGCCAGCCCGACCGCGCTCGCGATCAACCACGGCGAGAACAGCCGGAACTGGGCCAGCAGAATCTCCGCCGACAGCCGCCCGGTCGCCCGTTGGCTGGCCGACACCGGCTCGATCGTCGGCCGCCGGTGCTGTCGAAGTTCGGCGAAGCGTGGCTGTTGCAGCAACGTCGAGAACGCCGGCGCGAGTGACCGGCCGTGCTCGGCGGCATCCAAGGAACGGGCGGCCACGGTCAGCACCTGGTCCGCGGTGAGCGCCTCGTGGCAGTCGCTGCATCCTCGGAGATGGCTCTGCTCCAGCTCGCCGGGGCGGTCGGCGCCTACCCCGAGTTGCCTTATTCGATCCGGGTCCAGATGGTCGGCGGCGGAGTACAGGGTCATCGGGTCACCTCGAAGTCGGACAGGGTCCGGGTCAGAAGCTGGCGGGCCGTGAAGATCCGGCGCTTGACGGTGCCGGTCGGGATCTGGAGCAGATGGGCGATGTCGGCGTAGGGCAATTCATCGACGAAGGCGAGCAGAACGACCTCGGTCAGGTGATCTGGTAGGTCTCGCATCGCCCCGATCAGTTCGTCCTGCCCGGCCCGAGCCAGCACCCGGTGTTCCACGGGCGGCTCGGTCGATGGCGGGTCCAACCGGTCGTCCAGTTCGACCTCCTGCACCCGGTTGCGACGGATCACGTTGTGCGCCTGCCGCCGGGCGACGCCGAGCAGCCAGGCCCGCACCGAGGACTGACCGCGATAGCTGGCAGCCGACTGCCAGATCGCGAGCCAGCTCTCCTGCAGCACTTCCTCGGCCACCGCGCTGGTCCGGCAGAGCCGGGCAAGCACTCGCAACATCAACTGGGCATGCCGTTCGTACAGGGCGGCAAGGGCATCGACGTCTTGCTCGGCCACGGCGGCGAGCAGTTGCTGGTCGGACGGCTCGGAACTCATCACCAGGGATGTAGCCCGACGGTCGGAAAAGGTTCACGACATCGGCTGGTCAGGCGCATTCCTCACCCGCCTCTTCTTGCGAGTCGTCGAGCCGACCAGCAACCGTGACGAATGGGTCGGTATATAGCTTATCCACCATATCGTCAAGGCCTCATGCCATCGCGCCAAGGTTCTGGCAGTTTCTTGACCCGCTACACGTTCCAGGGGTTTCGTCCTGTTGGTCCGGTGTCCGCCGGGCAGGCCCTTCACACGCATCCCGGGAGCGACAGGGGCTGAAACCAGCAATGAGAGGAAGTCAGAAATGGCACCAGTGACCGCCGAAGCGACCACGTTCGACGTGACGGACGAGTTCGACCTGGATCTCGACGTCGAGATCTCCGAGCTCATGTCATCGCCGGCAATCACCAGCGTTTCGCTCTGCACCCCCGGCTGCACCTCGGCCGGCGGCGGCTCGAACTGCAGCTTCTGCTGCTGATGTCCCCTGCCCGGTCCGGCGCCGCGTCGTGCATAAGCGCCGGACCGGGCGCACCAGCCGTCGAGAGAAGAGGGCAGGCATGGAACCGTTGTTCACCGCATGGCCGATGTTTCACCTGCGCGTTCCCCTCGGCCGGCCCTACCGACTGCCCGAGTCCGCCGCCGATGACATCGACTGGCGGCGCGTGCTCACCGGACTCGTCGCCGATCCGGAGCTGACCGAGGGCGTCACCCTGGCCAGTACGCAGCTGACCACCGCCCTGCAGACCGTGCTCGATGACCCCGATGCCCCGGCCGGCCTGACTCGTCGCAGCGCCCAGTCGCTATTGCGTTACGCGATTCGCAGCACCAGCCGGCCGACCCCGTTCGGGCTCTTCGCCGGCACCTGCTTCGGCCAGTTCGACGCGGCCAGCAAGCTCGATCTCGATGGCTCCAAGGCCAGCCACACCCGGGTCGACCTGGCCTGGTTGTTGGCCCTGGTCGAGCAATGGCAGACCGAGCCGGCGGTACTCGCCCGGCTCAGCGTCACCACCAACGAGGCGGCCCGACAGCGCGGTGGCCGTGTCGTCCTCGAGACCCCGTCCACCTACGGCCAGGTTGCCGGCTCCGATGGACGGACGGCGGTATCGATCCGCAGCACCCGTCCGGTGCTCGCCGCGCTGGCCGCCGCGACCACGGCGCAGCCGGTCAGCACCCTGTGCGAACAGCTCGTCGCCGCCTTTCCGGCAGCCGGTCCGGACGCCGTGTTCGGGCTGATCCGCTCGCTGGTGCAGCAGGACCTGTTGATCACCGACCTGCGACCACCGATGGACGGCAGCGATCCGCTCGACCACGTCCGGACCCGGCTGGCCGGGCTGAACACGACTGCGGATCTGGTGGAATCACTCGATGAGATAAGCCGATTGATCCACAAGTACGACCGGACTCCGCTGGGCACCGGCGCGGCCATCCTGCGGCAGCTGAAGACGGCCGTGACCAGGCTCGGAGCCACGCCGACCCCGCTGCACGTCGACACCACCGTCTCGGCGACGGTGGCGTTGAACCGCTCGGTGGCCGAGGAGGCCGAGCGGGCGGTGACACTGCTCTGGCGCCTGTCCGAACCACGATTGGGTATGCGGCCATTGCGAGAATGGCATCGACGCTTTCTGGAGCGGTACGGCATCGGCCGGCTGGTCGACGTGACCGAGGCGATCGACGACACGATAGGGCTGGGTGCGCCCGGTGGGTACGCCTGGCCGATCAGCGAAGCCGGCGAGCCGGACCAGGTGGCCCCGACCCAGGCCCAGATCCGCCGCGATGTGGTCCTGGCCCGGCTCGTGCACGATGCCGTGGCCGCCGGGGCGGACGAGATCGTGCTGTCCGATGCCGACGTCGCCGACCTCGAGCAGGTGACACCGCAGGTCGACCGGCTGCCGCCATCCTGCGAACTGTTCCTGCATCTGGTCTCCGAAAGCCCGGCCGCGATCGATGAGGGCGATTTTCGCCTTGTGGTATCGCAGAATCCAGGCTCGCACCGGGCTGGGGCGTCACTGTCCCGCTTCGCCTACACCGGTCCGGCCGAGGACTTCGGCGCGCTCGCGGCGGCGGTACCGAGTGCGGTCCCCGGTGGCGTGCCGGTCGACCTGACCTACGCCACCCGCGGGCCCCGCGCGGCCAACATCCTCAACATCCCGTCGTTCACCGGCCGACGGATCGCGGTCGCCCTACCCGACTCCGGGCAGTCCGAGCGGATCGCGCTGGCCGACCTCGCCGTCGGCGCCACCCTGGACGAGCTCTACCTCGTGAACCGCCGTACCGGGCAGGTGGTCGAGCCGGTGTCGACCAACATGACCAGCCCGGTGACCCAGGCGCCGAACGTGGCCCGGTTCCTCTTCGAACTCGGGCTGGAGGGCCGGCGGCTGTGGGAGCCGTGGAGCTGGGGCCAGTTGTCCGTCCACCCGGTACTGCCCCGCGTACGGTACGGCCGGACGATCCTGTGCCCGACCACCTGGAAACTCGACGGCCTGCGCGAGGAGCTCTCCGCCTCCGGCGCCGATCGACAATCCTTGGTGCGGGCCTGGCAGAGACGCTGGTCCGTGCCCGACCAGATCCTGGCCGTGAGCGCCGATCAGCGGCTGTTGTTCGATCTACGTCGACCGGCTCTGGTCGAGCTGTTCGCCCAAGAGATCGAGCGCGACGCGCGGTTGATGGTGCAGGAACCGGCCGACGCCAGCCAGGCCGACGGCTGGTTCGACGACGGTGGTGTCGCCCGGCCGGTGGAACTGGTCATTCCCTTTGTCCGTCGAGCCGATCTGGCCGTGACCGGTCCCCTGATCGGATCGGCCGAGCTGACCGCGGGCCTGCCCAACGGACCCACCCGGCTGATCTCGGTCGCCGAGGAGTGGCTCTACGTCAACCTGTACGGCTCTCGGCGAGGTCAGGACGACCTCTTGCGACACCAGCTCCGGCCGCTGTTGACCGAGCTCGAGACCGACGGTTGGTTCTTCATCCGATATTCAGACGACGACGGGCAACACCTGCGACTGCGGCTGCACGGTCGTCCGGAGGCGCTACGCGGCTCCGTGCTTCCCCAGCTGACCGCAGCCGTACGCCGGTGGCGGGCCGAGGCCCTCGTCGGCCGGCTCAGCCTGAGCGACTACGACCCGGAGTACGAACGGTACGGCGGGGTCGAAGCCTTCACCGCGGCCACTCGATTCTTCCAGGCCGACAGTGTTTTCGCCTTGGCGGCATTGGACATCATCGGGTCCGGCTGTTTCGACCGGCCCACCGTGGCTGCGGTCTCGGCGCTGACCCTGGTGCACGACTTCGGTCCACCCGGTGCCATCCGGGATCCGGCTGCCGTCGATCGACCGAGCCGGCTCAGCGACGGCTGGTGGCTTTCGGTCACCGGTGAGCGAAGAGACCTGCCAGCCGAGTACCGCAAGCGTCAGCCGGAATGGCGGGCATTGCTCAATCCCCTGACCGACTGGGCCGAGCTGCGGTCTCGGCCCGGTGGACCCGAGCTGCTGGCCGCCGCGCACGAGCGCCGCGCCGCAACGGTGACCTACGCGAACGCCCTGCGATCACTGGGCAACGCCTGTCCAACGCCGGCTCGGCGGCTGGTCGGCAGCCTGCTGCACATGACCTGTAACCGGCTGCTCGGCGGTTATCCGGACCTGGAGGCGCTGGCCCTGGGCTTGGCTCGCGGTGCCGCGCAAGACAACGAAAGGGCTTGCCGATGAGCAGCGTTGCCGTCCCCGCCGCCACACTGGCTGATCGGCTGCGAGGACAGGCCGATCAGCTCGGACAGCGCCTGGTTTCACCAGATACGGTCAGACGAATCGCCGCCGAGCCGAGCAACGTCGATCCGGTCTTCGGTGCCGCGTTGTGGATGCCCAGCACGTTGTCACACGGCTACCCGGGCATCGCCACCTTCCTCGGCGAACTCGCGCGTGAGGATCCCCGCTGGCGGCCGGCCGCCCACGCACACTTGAACCTGGGGGTGGCCAGCCTCGCCGGTAGCCCGGCCAACGGGCTGTTCGCCGGACCGGCCGCCGTGCTGGCGGCGGCCCAGACCTGTTCGGCCGATGGCGACTACCGGGTGCTGCGGCAACGTCTGCTGACCTGGCTGACCGGCGACCAACTGGGCCGGATCACGCTCTGGCGCGATCGTCGGTCCGAGGGGTTCGCCGGGGTCGGCTGGTCCGCCTACGACACCGTGAACGGGCTGTCCGGCACGGGCCAATTGCTGCTGGACGCCTTGGCCGAGCCGGACGTCGCCGGCGGTATCGAAGTCGGCAAGCTGGAGGACTGTGTCCTCAGCACGGTGCGGTTCCTCACCGAGCTGACCGAACCGATCACCGTAGACGGACATCGGGTGCCCGGTTGGTGGATCCCGTCGGAGTTGCAGCCGAGCGACCTCGACCGCCACGAGTACCCACACGGCGACTTCAACCTCGGCCTGGCGCACGGCATCCCGGCAGCGCTGGCATTTCTAGCCCGCGCCCAGCAGGCCGGTTTCGATGCCCAGGCGGCCATCCATCGCATCGTCGCCTGGCTGATCCGCTGGCAGGGCCACGACGAGGCCGGTTCCTACTGGCCGGCCCGGGTCGGCTGGTCCGACCAGACCGGCGCCACGGTGCCGTCGATGGAGTTCACCCGGAGCGCCTGGTGTTACGGGGCTCCCGGGGTCGCCGTGGCCCTGTTCGAGGCGGGTATCGCCTTGGCCGAACCGGCTTGGTGGGACATCGCCCTGGACGCGCTACACAGCACCATGCGTCGAGACCGGGGCCGCTGGCGACTGGAGGGAGCGACGCTCTGCCACGGCTACGCGGGCCTTATGACCATCATGCTGCGCGTTGGCGCGACCGCTGAGGATCTGGCGCTGATCGAGGCCGCGACCGACCTGTCCGGCACCGTGCTGGAGCTGTGCGACCCGGATATGCCTTTCGGGGTAAGCCATCTGGTACCCGACTCGGTGGCCGGCTGGCGCCGGACAAGTACGCTCCGGCCCCTCGATGTGGCCGGCTTGCTGGAGGGTTCGGCCGGGGTGGGCTGCGCTCTGCTCGACCTGGCCCGCTACCTCGACGGCACCGGGGTGGACCGGCCGGCCAGTTGGGCCCGGGCGATGATGCTGGCATGACGGCGACCCTGCCGGACCCGGCACCGGACCGGGTCCTGCTGGCGGTCACCGGATCGATCGCCGCGCTGGCGGTGCCCAATCATGTTTTCACCTTGCGCGCAATGGGCTTTCGTCACCTCAGCTTGCTGCTCACCCACACCGGGCGACGATTCCTGACCGAGGACGCCGGCCGGGCAATCTTCGATCAGGTGTACCTGCCGGAGGACACCGGCGCGCATGTCAGCATCGCGCGTGAGCATCAGGTGTTGGTGGTGTTGCCGGCCAGCGCACACACCCTGGCCTACGCGGCAGCGGCGCAGGCTCCGAACCTGCTCGGCACCGTGCTGCTGGCCTACGCCGGCCCGGTCCTGTTCGCACCGGCCATGAATCTCCTTATGTGGCAAAACAAAGGTGTGCAGCGCAATGTACGGCAACTGCGTGCCGACGGGCATGTCGTGCTCGATCCGGTGCCGGGCCGGCTGTGGGAGTGTGCATCCGGGCAGATGGTCGACGGTTTGGGTCTCGCGGACCCACCGGCCATGGCCGCGGCGATAGCCCGCGTGGCTGCGGCTCGGCGCCGGGCGGCGGCATGATCGCGATCAGTGTTGACGATGTCTGTGTCAGGTACGGCCCGAACCTCGCCCTGGATCGCTGCCGGTTCGAGGTCGATGAGGGCAGCATCTGCGCGTTGCTCGGCCACAACGGGGCAGGCAAGTCCACCCTGATGAGCGTCCTGTGCACGATGCGGACGCCGGATTCGGGTGCCGTCTCGGTATTCGGCGCCGACGTCAGCCGGCATGCCGTGGCGGTCCGGGCAAATCTCGGCGTGGTCTTTCAGGAGCAGTCGCTGGATCGCGAACTAACCGTGCGCCGCAACCTGAAACTGCACGCCCGGATGTACGGTCTGGCTCGCCGTACGAGCGGTCGCCGGATCGAGGAACTACTGGCGGTGTTCGGCTTGTCCGAACGCGCCGACGAGCCGGTCGAGTCGCTGTCCGGCGGTCTGGCCCGACGGGTCGAACTGGCCCGCGCAGTGTTGCACGAGCCGCGCCTGCTGGCCCTCGACGAACCGACCGTCGGGCTCGATCCGGAGTCGCGCCGTTTGCTGTGGCGGGATCTACACGCGCTGCGCGATCGAACCGGCATCACGGTGCTGTACAGCACGCACTACATGGACGAGGCCGAGAACGCCGACTCGGTCGTGATTCTGCGGGACGGGCGGGTGCTTTCTGAAGGAACGCCGGCCCAGCTCAAGCAACGCCTCGGCCGGTCCGGCCTGCGGTTACGCACGGCCGACGACGACCTGGCCGTGGCGGGCTTGTCCGCGGCCGGCTTCGGCCCGATCCGGCTGGACGGCGAACTCTTCGTGCCGGCCATCGATCCGGCCACCGCGATCGCCGGCGTCGTGCAGGCCTGCCCAGCGGATGTGCTTTCGCTGTCTGTACAAACTCCGTCCATGGATGATGTCTTCCTGTCCGGGCTGCCAAGCGGAGTTGCCTCGTGACCGCCACCCTCAGCTATCGACGACATCCGCTCGTGGCCTTCGTCGACGTCGCCGGCACCGTGGCCGAGCGCGAACTCCTGCGGCTCAAGGCCCAGCCGTCGGTGCTGGTGTCTCAAGCCCTGCAACTGGTGTTCTTCCTGCTCGTCTACGCCGTGGGGCTGGCCGGGACGGTCGGGAATCAGTCGTCTTTCTCGGCCTATGTGTTCCCCGGCATCGCCACCATCATGGCGGTGAACGCCGGGGTGTCGGCCGGCATCACGTTTGCCTGGGATCGCGAGTTCGGTTTCATGCGCGAGATGATGGTTGCACCGGCACCGAGATTGGCCCTGTGCGTCGGTAAGACCGCCGGGGTGACGGCACAGACGATGGCCCTGGGTGCGGTGTTCCTGTTGTTCGGACCGGTGCTGCATGTGCCGCTGTCGCTGCCGAGGTATCTGCTCGGGTTGCTCGGACTCGGTCTGACCTCGATCGTCTTCTGCCTGCTCGGCCTGGCCGCGGCGGTCACCGTTCGCCGGGTCGAGCTGCTTCAGTCGGTGATCCAACTGGTGATGTATCCGATGCTGTTCCTGTCCGGCTCGGTGTTCGACCCGAGCGCTTCGGCCCGATGGCTGGACATCGCCGTGCACCTGAACCCGATGACGTATGGCGTCGATCTGATCCGCCGCACCCTGCTGTCGACGTCCCGGTTCCATCCGGCCGCGCCGGTGGCCATCGACCTGCTGGTGCTCGCCGGTGCCGGCCTGATCGCGTTCGGTCTGATCGGTCGAAAGGTCGGCCGATGATCCCGTCGGTCGACGCGATGGTCGGTTGGCTGACCGGGCACCTGGAACGGTTCGACCCGGCGTCCGGCCAGGCTCCGACCGAACGGAGTTTCACTTTTGGTCCACTGGCGGAACTGCTCATGTGCGGCCGAGCCCTCAGCCGCGAACTGCCGGCCGAGTCGCAGCAGTTTCTGCGCTATTGGCGCGAGCTGGGTTGGCGGGTCATGGACCGGGCCGACAGCCGAGCTCAGATCTTGGCCCAGCCGGCATACCTCCCGTTCTTCGCCACCATTGCGGCGATCGCCGAGCACGAACCGACCCGGTCCCTGACCGCCGAGCTGGCGTGCGTGGGCTTCGGTGAACACGATCTGCCGTCCCGACCGGCCAATGCCCGGTTGGAGGCGCGGTGGGCCTTCGGCCTCGTCGGCGCGTTTCCACCGAGTGCGGCGGCCGAACCGGAGTTGGTGCGGTCCCTGTCCACGTCGTGGTTACCGGCCCTGAACAATCTGACCGAGAACGATGCTTATGCCTACACCCATTGCATCTTCTATCTCAGCGACTTCGGCGCCCAGTCTGTACCTGATGGCGCCGCCCTGATCGGGACGACCCGGTACCTGCTGGCCTGGGCGTTGCTGCGCCGGCAACTGGACCTCGCCGCAGAGTTGCTGATGTGCCTTCGGTATCTGACCGCGGCCGACACGGCGATCGAGCGGTACGGTCGCCGAGCGTTGGCAGCCGGCCGGGTCGGTCCGGCAGTCCGAGGGCCGCATTGGTCGGCGGAGATCGCACAACGGATGCCGTCGTCCGACCGAGCCGACATCTACCTCTTCCGGACCAGCTTCCACACCACGTTGACGGCCGCGGTGGCCCTGGGTGGGCTGCCGGTGGACGCTGGCGACCTGGACCAGCCGGAGGAACTAGGCGTGATTCGCGACCTGTTGTTGCTCAAGCACGGTCAGCCTTGCGGTGTCGAGGCCGGGTCGAGTGAGTGGGTGGCACGCTCGGTGCACGCGGCCGAGCTGTCGGCCCGGTTAGCCTGGGACGGTGTCTCTAGCTGATTCGGTGACAGCCGCTCAACTGGCCGCCGACCCGCACCCGATCTGGCACACGCTTCGAGCTGCGGCTCCGGTGGCCTGGGTGCCGGCGTTGGGCGGCTGGGTCGTGCTCTCCTATCCGTTGGCGTCGGCGGTCCTGAGGGACGCGGCCACCTTCACCGTCGACGATCCGCGGTTCTCCACCGGGCAGTTGTTCGGACCGTCGATGCTGTCCACCGACGGCAGCGAGCACGATCGGTTTCGGGCCGCGTTTGCCGGGGAGTTCCGGCCGGGTGACATCCGCCGGCAGTTCACTTCCTTCGTGCGGGCCGAGGTGGCCCGACTGCTCGCGGGCGGACCCGATTGCGAGATCCGAACCGGGGTCGGTGGTCCGCTGGCGGTGTCGGTGATGGCCCGGTTGCTCGGCCTGGCCGGCCAGAATCCCGCCGTTTTGCTCAATTGGTACGGGCATGTGGTGGCCGGCGTCAACCGGCTCAGTGTCGGTGAACCGGCCGGCACCGATGCCGTGCAGGCCCACGCTCAACTGGCGGCCGCGCTCCGGACCGCCCTGGAGGATCAGCGCGCCGTGATCGGTGCCGGTGGGCTTTCTCTTGATGAAGCCGTGGCAAACGCCGGCATTCTCTTGTTCGGCGGTCTGGAGACGACCGAGGGCATGATCGCGCTGGCCGTGTGGCACCTGCTCGGTTCGCCGGCCCAGTTCGCGGACCTGGTGGCTGATCCAGCGCTGGTGGACGGGGCAGTCGAGGAGTCGTTGCGCCTGGAACCGGCCGCGACCAGGGTCGATCGGTACGCGGTGCGCGACGTGTCGCTCGGTGGCACGCAGATCGCAGCCGGTGATCTGGTGATCGTGTCCCTGGCGGCGGCCAACCGCGACCCGGCGGTATTTACCGATCCGGATTCCTTCGATATTCGCAGGCCGAACGCCCATCGAAACCTGGCCCTGGCCGCCGGGCCGCACTACTGCCTGGGTGCGCATCTGACCCGGTTACAGACTCGCGAGGTGTTGCTGCAGCTGGCCGCCGGGCACCCTACGGCGGCCCTGGATGTGGAGGCGTCGAGCCGGCCGTACGGACTGGTGTTCCGCAAACCGGATCGAGTCCTCCTCCGGTGGTGACCGGGCGGCCCCGTATCCTGGCAACGTCACGTTTTGAGCGCCCTCATAGCTCAGGGGATAGAGCGCCGGACTCCTAAGCCGGGCGTCGCAGGTTCGAATCCTGCTGGGGGCACGGCTAGAGGCCCTAGTTTGCCGTCCAAGGCGTATCGAAGATTCACCTTCGAGCCATCGACGAGCTGAGGCTGCTCAGGGGCATGCTCGAACCAGATGGCGTCAACCTAGGTCACGTCTGCTCAGGTTCCGTTTGCAGTCTCAATGCAAAGGCTTGTGCCGGACCCTGTGCAAGCATCCCAACCACGGTTCTTGTTCTCCGCCGCGATCGAGCCCAATCCACGGCAATGCCGACTATCGGGTATTCGATCTTCGATTAGCTGTTGTTCTCGAAGTGTTCGTACAGCGTCGTCCCGGATGACCCCATCGGCTCGCTGGTCTGCGACGGGACGGCACCGTCCGTGCAGTAGTGATCGGGACGATCGCTGACGTTGATCGCGCAGGCGTACCACCACGTGAAGTCGGAGGCATAGTTGCCGCTGATGTGCTCTACGTTGATCCGCAGCTGCCAGAGCTTGGACGTGCCACCGTTTAGGACCTCGTGCGCGGTCTTCAGGTGGCAGCGAGTTCGGGGGCGAGTCCGGCCCGGGCGAGCCGGGCTGCTGCTTCTGTGCGGGTCAGGCTCTGTTCGGGGTCTGCGCGTAGGGAATGGACTTTGGCGTCGAGGCATCGTTGCCACAACCCTGCGGCCCAACTGACCTGTGTGTCCTGGAGGGTCCAGGTGCTTCCGCGAGCAAGTTGATAGGCAGCGATGAACTCCGCGCTGTCGTCGACGGAGGCTAGCGCGGCCGGGTCCTCTACCCCCCCGGAAGCTGGCGGCGGCCAGCCCCACGATCGCCGGTTCCGGCTGGCAGATCACGCTGTCCCAGTCATAGACGGCGACCAGGCTGGTCGCGTGCCACCGCAGGTTGCCTGGATGCCAGTCGCCATGCCCGATCACAGGCGCTGATCGAGGCTGGCGGAGCAGGTTTCGCAGTGCCGCACCCACCTGAGTCAACCACTTCGGTTCGGTGACGTCGTTGAGATCGGTATCAAGCTCTTCCGACGTGGGCCACAGGCCGGACTCGTCATGGTCCCAGGCCGTCCAGGACGGCGAGGGAGCCACACTGGGTACCGATTCTGGAGTCGGTGCGAGATGGATTAACCGAGCAAGTCCGGCAGCTGAACAGGCGGCCAGATCTGGTGAGGAGGGCTTCTCGGCACCGTTGACGAGCAGCTCCGCGCTGACGGCGATGTCGCCGATCGGTTTCAGATCAACAAGAAGGTCGGGGCAGGGGAATCCGGTGACCCACAGGGCTTGGTGGACTGCAGCACAGCCCACCAACCGTGAGGCGTTCGCGCGAGCCTTGACCACAACCTCGCGCCCATCGGATAGGCGAAGGCCTGTGGCGGACGACAAAACCCGGCTTCGAACAATCGCGCTACGGGACTAGCACCGAGCCATTGTTGACACCACCGCTCCAGTGCGGCACCACTCACCACGGGTCGCTGGTGTGCCGACATTCCTCCAGTCTGCCGGGGCGCAATCGCCGATGGCCACCTATTACGTGGATGACTCCGAAGCGTTGCCGACGGCTGAGGAGTGGCCGAGGCCCGGGGGATGGTCGACGGTGCGCCGTGAGGATTATCGCGGTCAGCAGGTCACGGATGCGGTCGCAGCTTGCTCCCAGTAGCCGCTCCGCGCCGGGACCGGATCATTGGGGATGGTCCAGCATTTCGTTCGATGCCGAATTGACATCGAGTGTGGCTCTGATCTGGGGTGGCTGACTTCTACCATTCGACGTACATCGCCAGGCTCGGTCTCGGGTTTCTGGTAGGTGGCTCGCCGCGATCGGGGTGCGTGTTGAGGTGTTGGTGAGACTCGCAACGTTCGTCGTGGGCGTGACTGTTGCGGCTAGCGTGAGCGGTTGCGCAGGGGCGAGCAGCCGCGCGGACAACCGGCCGGCCTCCACCTCGACCTCGGCTGCGTCGCCGACGCCGGCGTCGGTTCTGGTCAAGGCGGCGGCGGTTCATTGGCGGCTGCGGTCAGTGCAATCGCAGGGCAAGACGACGACGATGCCGCCCGCACTGGATGCGTGGATCGAGTTTCCTCACGGGACGGCGCTACTCGGTAGCGACGGGCTCAACGCCTGCCAGGCGGGTATCCGCACCGTCGGCTCGTCGGGTTTTCAAGCGACGAACTCCATCACCGGCGGCGAGGGATCACGTGACGTCAACCCTCAATCACCTTTGAACGTCGCACGAACCTCCATGCAGCTGGTGCTGAGCGGGGAGGTCGTGAGCAGCACGGACACAAGAACGCAACTGTCGTTACGAGTGCAGGACTCGACCTTGCTTTTCGTCAACGCCGGCCCCAGCCAACCACCCAGGTGATGAAAGCCAACACCGATCTCTAGCACCTGGCCCAACCAACACCACCTACACCCTGCTCGAGCACGCGCGGCACCGACTGCACACCCTGCCGCCGACACTGCACACCTAACCTGAGCCCGCCGGGCCACCTGACGGTAGCGAGACCGGGTTCCACGAGGTGCCGTCGAAGCGGACCAGGACCAGGTCGGCCGCCGCGGCGAAGACCGCAGTCACGTGCCGCCGCTGCTCCGGAGGCACCAGCAGCGAACACGGATAGATCGTGCCGGTATCAGGGAACCGGACACCCCACTCGACCAGAACCCGCTCCCTACCGGCCACGGCCCGGGCTCGTCCGGACCCTTTCCTTCGCTGCCCGGCTGACGCCGCACGCCGGGCAGCAGGAACGCGACTGGCAACAGGTGCAGACTGCAGGGCGGTGTAAAACGCCTCCGCCCCGAAGCTGGGCCGTCGACGCGCGGTGAGAACACCCCCGACCAAGGACTCGTCCCGCTCGGAGTCCTGCTGTTCACTCGCGCTGGTCGTGAAGCAAGTCTCCGGAAACGCACGCACGCCAAGACCGTACCGACCCCCACCCATCCGGCACGCGCATGCCGTCAAGAGGCACAGGAAAAGGGGGGACTCCTCTACTGGGTGCTCATTTATCTAGGCACGACCCTGGTGCTGGGAGCGATAGCTCTTGTCCTTCTGCCACCGGCGTACCTACCTTTAGCCGCGGTGGTCGCCTTCACGATCGTCTACCTCATCCGTCAGCTGTACTCCAAGCGAGGCATGTCGAACTAAAACACCGCTGGTGGTAGCAAGATTGACGATCGAGAATGACTCTATAAAACCTGATCATTCTCGATCAAGAACTGGCCAGACTTACATAAGGTAAATTATCGGATTGACCTGCGTGGCTTATGCGGAGGCTTGGTTGAGGGCAGTTCACTCGCGTGGTCGCAGAACGCTTTGTGTGGTTATCTCGCAATCTATGTACGACTTGGCCCACTTGCCCTACCGCTCAAGCCTCAAAGTTGATCTCGCGCCGGTCTGGTGACCTGACCTCAAGGGTTGCGTTCACCACCAGCGCCGCGGGCATCCAGGGCCAGTTGCTTGATGTCGATACCCAGCCGGTGCAGCAGAGGCTGATCGTGTCGGGTGTCGATCTGGTCGGGCAGGTCGCGCTGCGCTGCGCGCAACCGGGCTTCGTCGTGCTGAAGTACCAACCATCGAAGCACTTGCTCCTTGCTGATCTGCATAACCACTGCCTCCAAGCCCGGCCTACCCACATCCCTGCCAACGCGACGGACCGGGATTACCGTCAACACCACAGCATCGCCTGCCGCTTAGGAGGAGTACAGATGACAGATAACAAGTTTGAGATCGATGTCAGCGCGATCCGGGAGGATGCGCGGCAGCGGATGGCTGACGGTGCGCTTACCGCAGGTAACACTGGCGACACCCAGCGGCTGATCCAGGTGCTGAATCAAGTCGTGGCTACCGAGATGGTGTGCGTGCTGCGCTACTACCAAAACGCGATCGCCGCGACCGGCATCAACCGAGCCCAGGTCGCGGCCCAGTTCCGGGAGCACGCCGCAGAGGAGATGCAACACGGACTGCGTGCGGCCGAGCGGGTGAGCCAGCTCGGCGGCGCGCCTGATTTCGATCCGGCGACCCTGGTGAGCCGGGCGCATACCGACTACACCGCACCGGCGGATACCGACCTGCAGGCGATGTTGCGGGAAAACCTGGTCGCAGAACGGATCGTGATCACCACCTACCAGGAGATCGCTCGCTGGATCGGCGACACCGACCCCCCCCAGCCGCCGGCTCATCGAATCCATCCTCGCCGAAGAAGAAGATCACGCCGACGACCTCAACGACCTTCTCGGCAACTGAGAAATTTCCGGGCGTGCCCGGCCGGGTGGTGACGGCGACGATGAGGGTGGAAAAAACCGGTCACGGAGATGCCCATGAGCCTTCGCCTCTAGGGGTGGGCGCGCATACTGGTGTCTGATGTCTGCGCATTAGCACTTGCGGCACTCGGCGCCTGATCCTGGGTCTGCGCCGGGACGGGCGATGCTCCGCTCGGCCCGCCAGGCGGGCGCCCCCGATGCGGTCGATGTGCGGATCTGGGCTGTGGAGAACGGCTATCCCGTATGTGCGTTGGGCGCACTTTCTCGGCCCATCCTTACCGCTTATCGACAGGCCCACCCTCCTGCCCCGCCCGCTGGGGACTGATGCTGCGCCCGACAATCGACGGTCCCCGCATGCGGCCCCGGGGGGTGCTTTTTCAGATGGCCCGGTGCAGGAGATGGTGCTGGCGCAGGGTGGTGCTGACGGGTTCGTGGGGGTTGGTGAGGGTGAGGGTGCCTCCGTCGGTTTCGAGTTCGGCTTGGAGGGCCTGCAGATAGTGGGCGGCGGTCGTGTCGATGCTGGCGAGTTCGTGCAGGTCGAGGGTGATGGTGTAGAGGCCTTGGCGACGGAGGATGTCGACTTCGCCGCGCAGGTATTCCACGGTGAAGATTTCCAGGTCACCGCGTAGGCGGATGGTGGCGGTGGCGGTGAAGACTGCTGCGGTGAACCTTTCATGCCAGTTCGGCACGTCGGCCATGTCCATTCCGGCTCCTCCCCTAAGGCTCAGGGCCTGTTGTGCGCGTACCGCTCAGCCTCGGGGCTGAGGGTCATGCCGTGGCCCGCCGAGTCGGGCCGCAGGTGGAGGGCGCCGTCGCGGACCTCGGGTGTGCCGTCAAGTAGTAGTGGTTCGAGGCGGGCGTGATCGGCGAACCATTCGACGTGGCGCAGGTTGGTGATGGCGGCGGCGACGGGTGCGTGCAGGGAGGGGGCGCAGTGTGCGGAGACATCGCGGTTGTGGGCTCGGGCGAGAGCGGCACCGGCGAGCCAGCCGGTGTAGCCGCCGCAGCGGCTGGCGTCGAGCTGGAGGCAGTCCACGTGCGGTAGCAGGGCGGTGATGTCGTAGCTGTCGGCGGCGTATTCGCCGGCCGCGATGTCGCAGTGGACGGCGGCTCGCACGGAAGCCAACCCGGCCAGGTCGTCGCTGCTGACGGGTTCTTCAAACCAGGTCACGCCGAGCGCGTCGAGGGCGGTGCCGACGCGGCGGGCGCGGCCGACGGTGTAGGCGCCGTTGGCGTCGGCCATGAGAGTGACCCCGTCGCCGGCCAGGGTGCGCAGTTGGTCTAGGCGGTCTATGTCGCGTTCGACCCGGGTGCCCCAGGCTTCACCGATTTTGATCTTCATCGCCGTGCAGCCGGCCTCCTGCCATCCGCGGACCTGGTCGGCCAGCTGGGTGCGGCTGAGGGTGGTGAAGCCACCTGAGCCGTACACGGGAACACTGCTGCGCCCGGCACCGAGCAGCCCAATCAGCGGCTGGTCGAAGAGTTTGGCCTTGAGATCCCACCACGCAACATCGACGGCGCTAATGGCCTGCATGACGAGGCCTTTGGTGCCGAGGTTGCGGCAGGCACGGCGCATTGCGAGCCAGCCGCCGTCGATGTCGCAGGCATCGCGTCCACCGATCGCGGGCGCGAGGTGCTGCTCGATGACCGCGGCCGCGGCCGGGCTGCTGTAGGTCCAGCCGAGCCCGATCAGACCGGCCGCGTGCACGGTGACCGTGACGGCAGTGGTGGCGTCCCATTCCAGGGTGCCGTCTGCCTCCGGTTCCGGCGTGGGAAACCGGAAGCTCGCGGTGCGGACGGTGTCGATCGACGCGCCGGGGTTCATGGAGACGGTGCCTCTCGTTCGGTCAGGCCGGCCCGGGCGTGCTTGATGAGACGGTCGGCGGCGCGGGCGGCGAGGGCCATGATTGTCAGGGCCGGGTTGGCTGATCCTTGGGTCGGCAGGGTGCTGCCGTCGACGATGTAGAGGTTGGGGACGCCGAAGACGCGATGATCGCGGTCCACTACACCGTCTTCGGGTCGGGCGGCCAGGCGCGCGCCGCCGACCAGGTGGGCGTAGCGGTCGATGGTCATGACCTCGGTGGCGCCGGCGGCGGTGAGGATGGATTCCATCGACGCGGTCGCCGCCTGGGTGAGTTGCTTGTCGTTGTCGCATTGGCTGTAGGCGAAGTGGGCGACGGGCAGTCCGTGCCGGTCGGTCTCCTCGGCCAGGGTGACCCGGTTGTCGGGCTGGGGCAGGTATTCACAGAGCGCGCCGAGGGTGGCCCAGTGGACGTAGTCGCGCATGTATTCCCGTAGCGGCGCTCCCCAATATCCTTGCGCAGCAACGTGCTCGGCCCAGGTGATCGGCAGCGGGCTGACGGTCTGGATGGACCAGCCGCGTTTGTAGGGCTTGCTCGGGTCGGTTTCGTAGAACTGTTCGGAGGAGACTTCCGGGGGCGGCGCCTTGTACATGCGGATTTCCTGCTCGAACCGGCCGGAGGTTTGCGGGGCGCCTTGGACCATGAGGTAGCGCCCGACCTGGTCGTGGTCATTGCCTAGGCCAGCGGGGAATCGCGGGCTGGCCGAGAGCAGCAGCAGCCGCGGGGTTTCGATCGAGTAGCCGCAGATGGCGACGGCGCGGGAGCGCTGGAAGTGCTCGACCCCGGCACGCAGGTAGTGCACCCCGGTCGCCGTGCCGGCGCGGTCGTCGACGACGACGCGGGTGACCATGCTGTCGGCGCGGATCTCGGCGCCGTGGGCCAGCGCGTCGGGGATGTGGGTAATCAGTGGGCTGGCTTTGGCGTTGACCTTGCAGCCCTGCAGGCAGAAGCCACGGTAGATGCAGTGGGGCCGGTTGCCGAAGCGGCCGTTGGGGATCGCGACCGGTCCGACGCGTGCTTGGATGCCGGCGGCCAGGGCTCCGCGGAGGAAGATCTCGCCGTTGCCGCTGACCGGGTGCGGGTGGTGGGGGTAGGAGTGCGGGTCACCCCATGGCCAGTCCTGCCCGGCGACTGGCAGTTCTTGTTCGATCGCTTCGTAGAACGGTTTCAGCTCGGCGTAGTTGATCGGCCAGTCGGCGCCGACGCCGTCGACGCTGTAGGTGCGGAAGTCCGAGGGATGGAAACGGGGGGTGTAGCCGGCGTAGTGGACCATCGAGCCGCCGACACCGCGGCCGGAGTTGTTGGAGCCCAGCGGCACCGGATCGCTGCCCCCGATCTGGCGGGGTTCGGTCCAGTACAGGGTGTGGGCGCCGCGTTCGTCCGACACCCAGTCGGCGTCGGGGTCCCAGAACGGCCCGGCATCCAGGCACACCACTCGCCACCCGGCCCGGGCCAGCCGCTGGGTCAGTACCGCCCCGCCCGCGCCGGCACCGACGACGACCAGGTCGACCTCGTCGTCATCGTCGTAGCGGCGCATGTCGGCTCGCAGCTGGTGGTCGGTGCGGCGGCCGTCGTTGGGGATCAGCCACGCCGAGTCGTTGCGGGCGCGAATCGCCTTGTAGTTGCTCCTCATGCCCGATCCTGCCGGCCGCGCAACGCGTCGTGCTCGTGCCGGGCTTGTTCGACGCGTTGGGTGAAGGGCACCGGGTCGATGTCGGCGTCGTCGGCCCCCTCCCAGCGCTCGCGGCCATCGACGCCGGCGTTGAGGTAGCCGCGGGGATAGGCCGGACCGGGGAAGCCGATCTCGTTCCAGGCCCACGGGTGGGAGTAGTAGGCGGTGCAGGCGTAGCGGGTCCACAGGCTCCAGACCCGGCTGGCTGGCCAGCCGTGCCACTGCTGGCCGGCATCGGCGAGGTCTTGCACCGCCTGGATCAGCGCGGCCTGCTCGGCCCGGTTCAGCTCGGCGAAGCTCCGCTGCGGTGGAGTGCTGGTGGCGTCCTGGTCGAGGAAGGCCAGGCTGCCGCGCCAGGCTTTGGCGTCTTCAGGCAGATCGTCATAGTGCCAGCCGTCGGTCTCGCCGAGGGCCAGGCGTTGGTCGACCAGCTCCAGCACCGGCACCCGGGGATCTGCGTCCTGGGCCAGCAGCAGATCCAGCAGCGGCGCGGCGATGCTGACCTCACCGGGGGTGAAGAACGCCAGCGCTCCGGGCTGGCTCAGCCGGGCCAGGACGACACCGGCGGTGACATCGTCCCAGGCCTCGACACTGTCCAGAACGTCGAAGCTGGAAAAGCGTCCCCGATGCTGGGGGGTGACCGCGTGCTGGCCCGGGCTGCGGTAGCTCATTTCGCATCGCCCTGCGGTGGGTGTCCTTCGCGGCGTAGCACCGCGGCCAGCAGGCCCATACCGCCGACCAGGGAGGCCAGGAGCGGGGCGAAGACCGGTGGGCCGGCTTCGAGGTTGTAGCGGGTGATCCCGCCGGGTCGCTGGGCGACCCCGCGCAGGTGGAGGTAGGTGCCCTGCAGGCCGTTGGCCACGATCGCGGCCGAGGCCAGAGGCAGCACGGTCCGGGCCGCGCGGCGGGAGCCGACCGCGGCGATACCGGCGGGGATGGCGGTGGGGACCACGACGATCGGCCACCACATCATCTTGTTGCCGAAGCTGGCTCCGTCGTGGGACAGATAGATCTCGGCGGCGGTCACCGCGGCACCCGCGGCGGTGAGGGCGGCCAGGCTGCGTTCGAACCGGCCGGTGCGCACGTCGGCCAGGGCGTGGCTGACTACGTTCGCTCCGATCCGGCTGGGATGCCGTGACGGCAGTCGCATCTCAGGAACCGTCCTGTCCGTGCCGGCCGGGCAGGTACTGCTGCACCTTCTGCTTGAACCCTTCCTTGACGAACCCCCAGGTGTCCTCATCACCGTGCCAGACCGATCCGGCCATGGCTTTGACCTGGGCGAAGGTCGCGTGCGGCGGGATCGGCGGCACGTTCGGGTCACACCGGACGTCGAGCACGGTCGGCCGGTCCGCGTTCAGGGCATCGTCCCAGGCGGGTCCGAGCGCGTCGGGTTCGGCGATGTTGAACGCCTGCAGGCCCAGGCTGCGGGCGAAGGCGGCGTAGTCGATGTCGGGCAGGGTCTGGGAGGCGGCGAACTTGGGCGCTCCCTCCATCGCCCGCATCTCCCAGGTGACCTGGTTGAGGTCGTTGTTGTGCAGGATGGCCACGATCAGACGTGGGTCGCTCCATTGCTGCCAGTAGTGGGCGATCGTGATCAGTTCGGCCAGGCCGTTCATCTGCATCGCGCCGTCACCGACCAGGGCGATCGCCGGCCGGTCGGGGTGGGCCCATTTGGCGCCGATCGCGTACGGGACGCCGGGGCCCATGGTCGCCAGGGTGCCCGACAGCGAACCGCGGACCTCGCCGGTGAACTTCAGGTGGCGGGCGTACCAGTTGGCTGCGCTGCCGGAGTCGGCGGCCACGAGGGCGTTGTGCGGGAGCCGGGTGGAGAGTTCGTGGAAGATCCGCATCGGGTTCACCGGGTCGGCATCGGTCAGAGCTCGGCGCTCGACGGTGGCCCACCACTCGGTGACGTTGTTCTCGATCTGCTCGCGCCAGCCCCGGTCGGTCTTGCGCTGCAGCAGGGGGATCAGCGCTTGCAGGGTCGCTTTGGCGTCTCCCACGAGGTTGAGTTCGTAGGGGTAGCGCATGCCGATCCATTTGCCGGACCGGTCGATCTGGATCGCCCGCGCCTGGTCCAGCTCGGGCAGGAACTGCGTGTAGGGGAAGTTGGAGCCAACGGTGAGCAACGTGTCGCAGTCCATCATCAGGTGGTAGGAGGCGATGGTGCCCAGCAGACCGATCGAGCCGGTCACCCACGGCAGGTCATCGGGCAGAACATCCTTCCCCAGCAGAGCTTTCGCCGCTCCCGCGCCGAGCAGGTCCGCGATCTGGGTCAGTTCCTCCTGGCAGCCCCGCGCGCCTTGCCCGACCAGCAGGGCTACCTTGCTGCCGGCATTCAGGATGTCGGCGGCCTGCTGGATCGCCGCCGCGTCGGCAGTGACGGTGGAGGCCGACATGCCGATGCTGGAGGGCACTTGCTTGAACGCGTGAGCGGGAGCGGTGTACTCCAGGTCGAAGACCTCGGACGGGATGATGATGCAGGTCGGGGCGTGCTCGCTGAGCGCGATCCGGATCGCTCGGTCGAGCAGATTGGGCAGCTGCTCGGGGACCGTGCACATCTGCACGTAGTCGCTGCATACGTCCTTGTACAGGCTGAGCAGGTCGATCTCCTGCTGGTAGGAGCCACCCATCGCCGAACGTTCGGTCTGACCGACGATGGCCACGACCGGGACGTGGTCCAGTTTCGCGTCATAGAGACCGTTGAGTAGGTGCACCGCGCCCGGTCCGCTGGTGGCCACGCACACACCGACCCGGCCGGAGAACTTCGCGAAGCCGACCGCCTCGAATGCCGCCATCTCCTCGTGCCGGGCCTGCACGAACTGCGGCTTGTCCCCGGCTCGGCCCCACGCCGCGAGCAGCCCGTTGATGCCATCACCGGGATAGCCGAAAACCTGCTCAACATCCCACTCCCGTAGCCGGGACAGCAAGAAATCTCCGACGGTGTCAGCCATGCTCTGGTCTCCCTCATGAGGCGGCAACGGCCTTGTTCGCCGTCTGGGCGGTGGTAGCCGGCAGTGTGGCTGCGTCACCTCCTGCATTTCTGTCTACTCGCAACCCTTGCAATGCGCAAGGGTTGCTGGCAGGCTGGTGATGGTGAGTGAACAAGCACCGCATCGGACCAGCCGTCCGGCATCGAAGGCCAGCGTGAGCGAGACCGAGATCGACGCCCTCCAAACAGCCTGCCGTGCGCTCGTAGCCATCAGCGCCCGGTCGATCGCGGCCGTGGAGGACAAGGTCGACCTGGCTCAGTTCCGGGCACTGGTGGTCATCGCCAGCCGCGGTTCGGTCTCGCTGGGCGAGCTAGCCGAGGCGACGCGGACCCATCTGTCTACGGCCAGCCGGTTGTGTGACCGGCTCGTGAGCGAGGATTTGCTCAACCGCGCCGACGATCCAGCCAATCGCCGGCAACTGCTGTTGACGTTGACCGGTCAGGGCGAGGCGGTCGTGGCCGAGGCGATGGCCGAGCGACGCGCGGCCATGGCCCCGATGCTCAACGCCATGCCCGTCAGCCACCGGCGAGATCTCGTCCGGCTGCTAGGTGAGTTCGCCGCGGCGGGCCCCCAAGCAGCCGAGTCGGATTTGTGGTCCATGGGCTGGACGACCTGAACCCACTCGAATCATTCGAGCGTCACAGGCGAATCGCGTTCTACAAGGGAGTTGATCTGCAGATGCCGCGCATCATCGTGGTGACCGGAGCCAGCGGCGGGATCGGGCGGGCAACCGCTATCGCGTTTGCCGCTCGCGGGGACAGCGTCGTGTTGGTCGCGCGTGGCGCCCAGGGCCTGGCCGGCGCCGCGGCCGACGTCGAGAAGGCCGGCGGCACCGCGCACGTGATGCCGGCCGATGTCTCTGATGCCGACGCGGTGTATGCCGTCGCCGACAGGGTCGAGTCCGAACTCGGGCCGATCGACGTCTGGGTCAACGTCGCGTTCACCTCGGTGTTCGCACCCTTCGACCAGATCCAGCCCGAGGAGTACAAGCGCGTCACCGAGGTGAGCTACCTCGGCTACGTCTACGCCACCATGGCGGCCTTGAAGTACATGAAACCCCGCGATCGCGGCACGGTCGTGCAAGTGGGCTCGGCATTGGCATACCGCGGCATCCCGCTGCAGTCGGCCTATTGCGGGGCCAAACACGCCATCCAAGGTTTTCATGAAGCGCTGCGCTGTGAACTGTTGCACGACAAAAGCAACGTCCACGTCACGATGGTGCAGATGCCGGCCGTCAACACCCCCCAATTTTCCTGGGTGCTGTCGCGGCTACCCCATCACGCCCAGCCGGTGCCGCCGATCTACCAGCCCGAATTCGCTGCCCGCGGTGTGCTGTTCGCCGCCGAACACCCGCAGCGACGCGAGTACTGGGTCGGTGCTTCCACGATGGCGACCCTGGCCGCTAACGCTCTCGCGCCCGGCCTGTTGGACCGCTACCTGGGAAAGACCGGGTTCTCCTCCCAGCAAACCCAGCAGCGCCACGACCCGGAGGCACCGGTGAACCTGTGGGAGCCCGCCGACGGCCAGGATGGCCGCGACTTCGGCGCGCACGGCGTGTTCGACTCTCAGTCCCATGACCGTGATCCGCAGCTGTGGGCCTCACAACACCACGGCACGCTCGCGCTCGGGCTGCTCGGCGCGGCCGCCGCCGCTGCCCTCAGCCTGCTGGGCCGGCGACGATGACCGCCTGCACGTGGCGTAGCCAGACCCGACTACTCGCAGGCGCGCATCTCCTTCAAGCCGTCGCGCTGCTGGGACCGTCCTCGCGCGCCGTCCGCCGGCTCACGCGAGATCAGAACACCCCGCCGACCTGGATCCTGCGCGTCCTGGGCGCGAGGATCTTGCTGCAGGCCGCCCCGGAAGCAGTCGCACCGCAACGCGGTCTGCTGCAACTGGGCATCGGCGTGGATCTGATTCATGCCACATCGATGCTGGCCGCCGCCCGAACCTGGCCCACCTATCGCCGCGCGGCCCTGATCAGCGCGGCCAGCGCCGCAGCCTCGGCCATGGCCGGTGGGTTCATCGTGACCCGACGATGAGGGCCGACAATCCCCCCTACGACGCGATTCCCCCGCAGACCCTGCGCGAATACGCGCTGCTGGCCGACGGCGAACGCGGAGCGGTCGTGGGACCGCGCGGTGACATCGTCTGGTTGTGCGCGCCCCGCTGGGACAGCGATGCCGTGTTCACCTCCCTCATCGGTGGCGCGGGTGAGTACACCGTCACCCCGGCCGGACGGTGCGTGTGGGGCGGCTACTACGAAGACCGCACGATGATCTGGCGCAGCCGGTGGGTCACCGACACCGGCATCGTGGAATGCCGCGAGGCCCTGGCCTATCCCGGCGATCCGCACCATCTGGTGCTGCTGCGCCGGGTGCATGCCCTCGACGCCGACGCGCTCCTACGGATCACGCTCGATCCACGCACCGGCTACGGCACCGAGCAGCTGACCGACCTGCACCGCCACGACGGCGTGTGGACCGGCCGCCTCGGCGGCCTGTATCTGCGCTGGACCGGCGGCCAGGACGCCCAGCCGCGCCACCACCGACAGGCACTGGCGGCCGAAATCCACCTCGAGGCCGGGCAGCAGCACGACCTGGTCCTCGAACTCAGCGACCAGCCGCTACCCGACGAACCGGTCAGGCCCGACACGGCGTGGCCGGCCACCGAAACGGCCTGGCTCGCGGCCGTCCCGGTCCTGGACACAGTCCTCGCCCCCCGCGACACCCGCCACAGCTACGCCGTGCTGCGCGGGCTCACCTCAACCGGCGGCGGCATGGTCGCCGCCGCCACGACCAGCCTGCCCGAACGCGCCGAAGCCGGCCGCAACTACGACTACCGCTACGTCTGGATCCGCGACCAGTGCTACGCCGGCCACGCCGCCGCCGCGGCCGGGTCACACCCCCTCCTCGACGACGCGGTCTCCTTCGTCGGCGCCCGACTGCTCGAACACGGCGACCACCTGGCCCCCGCCTACACCACCACCGGCGCCCCGGTCCCCGACCAACGCCACCTCGACCTGGCCGGCTACCCCGGCGGCTACGACATCATCGGCAACTGGGTCAACCAGCAATTCCAACTCGACGCCTTCGGTGAGGCACTGCTCCTCTTCGCCGCTGCGGCCCGCCAGGACCGACTCGACCCCGACAGCTGGCGCGCCGCCGAAACCGCCGCGACCGCGATCGCCCACCGGTGGACCGAACCTGATGCCGGCATCTGGGAAATCGACAACCGGGCCTGGACCCACAGCCGCCTCACCGCCGCCGCCGGGCTGCGCGCCATCGCTGCTGCCCACCCCACACCATCAGCCACGGCCGACTGGCTCACCCTCGCCGACCACATCACCGCCGACACCGCCACCCACGCCCTGCACCCCGACGGACACTGGCAACGCTCACCCGAGGACCCTGCCCTAGACGCCGCACTCCTACTACCCGGACTGCGCGGCGCGGTCCCCGGCGATGACCCGCGCACCATCGCAACCCTCAACGCCTACCTGCGTGATCTCACCCGCGACGGCTACGCCTACCGCTTCCGCCACGACGACCGGCCTCTACCTCAAGCCGAAGGATCGTTCCTGCTCTGCGGATTCCTGCTCGCCCTCAGCCTGCACCAGCACGATCAGCCCATCCACGCCCGAGCCTGGTTCGAACGCACCCGCGCCGCCTGCGGACCACCGCAACTGTTCAGCGAGGAATACGACGCCGACCAACACCAGATGCGCGGCAACCTGCCCCAAGCCTTCGTCCACGCCCTCGCGATCGAAGCAGCCGCTCGCCTGGCCCCTGAATAGGAGAACTCATGCAGCCCATCCCGCAGCCGCACCTGCTCGACCCTGACCGCGTCCTGGACAACGACCGCAACCACCTCACAGCCGATCACGAGACCCGGGCCCGGCTGCTTGAGCAGGCCCTGCACGAGAGCTGCTCCTACGCCCAGCAACTGTGGGACAACCTCGACACCGTCCGCGCCTACCTCATGGACAGCCTGCCGCCCGACCCCCGCTCACCGGAACCCCACCAGCAGACAGGGGCAGCTCCGACCGGGCCCGACGACACCGCTGGCTGGGACAACTGGATCGGCACCTACGCCAACGTGACATCAGCCCTGTGCGGACCACACGGCGACTCCGGATTCGGCCTCGGCGAAGCACGCCGGGAAGCGACCCTGCGCCGCAGCGCCCCAAGCTTGCGGGTCCACGCCGCACACCCCGATCTTGACCGGACGCAGCCGACCACCTCCGCGTTGCAGGAGCAGAGCGAGCCAGCCACCGCGGTCGGCCCCAACCGATCCCGCAAGGGGCGCACGGCGGCGAGTGCGGTGCTGATCCTGCTGGCGCTGCGCGGGCTACGGCCCCGTCGCCTCCCCCACGCCGACAAGGCCGCGAAACAGCGGTGATCCGAGCCTTCCTAGGTTCTAGCGGCCCAGTCAGGTGGGCTGGCCGTGAGCCGGAAGAGTCGGGGTACTGCGGCCGGTGGTATGGGGCATGCTGGGCAGGGTGCCGGTCTCGACCACGCCCACGGCAATGTCGCGCAGTTTGATGTGCAGGTGCTGGCTGGCGGTCCGCAGCAGGTTGAATGCCTGCTCTTCCGTGACCTTGTGGTGGGCCATCAGGATGCCTACGGCGGCCCCGATCTGGCGGCTGTGGGTCAGGGCACGCTCGAGGTTGACGGCTTGTTCTTCCGCCTCGTACAGGGCCACAGTGGTGGAGATGTGGGCGGCGAATACCGCGCCCATGGTGACCGAGTCGTCATCGAATCCGCCGGCGGTGTCGCAGAACAGGTTCAGCGCTGCCCGGTCCTCGGCCGGCAGCTGGAAACTCAGCACGCTGCGGACGGGAGTCTGAGCGAGCAACGCCCGGGCGTACCGCGGCCAGCGTGGCTCGCTCTGCACGTCGAAGAGCAGGTAGTCGACGCCGTCCTCGGCTGCCTGCAGACACGGACCCTCGCCCAGCTCGTACTGCAGCTGATCGGCCGTGGCCGCGACCGGACCGGAATGTGCGATCGTGCGCGGCATTTTGCTGCGGATCACGGTGATGCTGGCCCAGGAGCACGCGGGCACATGCTTGGTCGCCAGTTCCACCATCCGCCGCAACGCCGCATCACTGTCACCATGACCATGCAGCTCACTGCCCAGCTCGGCGAACTCGTGCGCCAGCTCCATCATCGACGACGCGTCCACCACTTGCTCCTTCGATCACACCCGAGGTGGATACATCGTGCACGACCAGCCGCAACGTCACCACACCCCCAGGTGTATCTCCCCGGGTTACAGGCAGAGCGCTGTGGTTGGGAATGCCCCGGGGCCAGACTGTTTTGGCCTACCGCTCTCACCCGACACGGCCGGAGCACCCCGACGCCCTCACCGGTGGTCATTGCCGAGGGAGCGTCATCTTTCACGATAGGGGCCCCTTTAATAGTGGAGCGAATCTGGTCCCTAACGGTCGGGCACCCCGCTCGGGCAACCGCGAGCGAGCGGGCAGTGCCCTGAGCGGACGGTCACGGTTGTGGCGGGTGCTCGGCGATCTCGCTCCAGAACCTGGTGGCGGCTTGTTCCCAGGCGAGTCCGAGGCCGATGGTGGCGGCGGCGGGTCCGGCGCCGCCGAGCGCGTTGAGCGTTTCGTAGAGGTCCAGACGTTGTTGGTGGGCGTCGCGTTGGGTTCGAGCCAGCGCGGTTATCTGCTTGGGCGTGGCGTGGGCTGCGAAAAAGAGCTTGAGTAGTCCACTGTCGCGGATGTCGGGCAGGTCGGCGCTCGGGTCGGCCAGCCAGTCATGCAAGGCTGCCCGTCCGGTGTCGGTAATCGTGAACAGTCGCCGGCGGCGCCCAGTGTCCTCGCGGTGCTCGTGGAGCAGGCCCGCCTCGGCTAGTCGGGGCGGTTCGCTGTAGAGCTGGGAGTGCGGAAAGGACCAGAAGTAGCCGATCCCGCCGCTGACCGCTTGTTTGAGGTCATACGGCGTCGCCGGGCCCGAGGTGGCCAGGCAGCCGAGCACGAGGTACGACGTCGGAGTGAGGCTAATCGTTGACACAATCCAAACCTTATCGTACGGTCAGCACCGTCCATTTCAGACGGTAAAGATCGGAGCGTGCCCGAGATGGCCGTGGTGGTGGCGACGAGATTCAAGGTCCGGCGCAGCCGGTATCTGCCGCGATTTCTAGCCGGATCGGTGGCTGCGGCCCGCCAGGCGCGCCGCAGCCCGGGCTTCGTGCGCGGATGCCTTCGGGCCGAGCCCGGGGGCGCCTACTGGACACTGACGATGTGGCAGTCCGGACGCGACATGGTCACCTTCCGCGACACCGGGACACACGCGGTCCTGGCGCCGAAACTTGCGGTGTGGGCCGATGAAGCAGTCTTCGGCGTGTGGAACACCGACAACAGCGAGCTGCCCAGCTGGCAGGACGTCGGCCTCCGCGTTAGCGAACACCCCAATTTCGCCCCGCTCGACCATCCCGGCGAACTGCATCGGGCCCGCCGGTTCGACCCGGCCCGACGATTCGGCCTCGACCTGCCGATACCGCGACCGCGCCTGCGCACGTCACAGGAACCGAGATGATCGACGTGGGCGACATTCACCCTGCGCCGAAGCCCGGCGCTCCCCCGGATCCAGCGCCCGGTACACCGTGGTTCGCCCGACACCGACCATCCTGCAACCGCCAGCTCGCCGCCTGCACCGGCGCGCTGCCCGCGACAGTCGCGGCCCGGATCACCCGGCACAGCAAAGGCATCGGGCGCGCGGGAGGTCAGCGACGGCGCCGCCAGTGGTCGGTGGTGAACGTGACTGCGAGCGCGAGTACTAGGGCAAGGGTAAGCCCGGCAATGAAGATGAGCTGGGTGAGCATGAGAGTTCATTTCGTGCGGAGTGGCTTGGGGTGAGGCGCGTTCTGATGTAGCGGCTAAAGGCGTCCACCGTGCTCAGTGAGCAGCTGGTCCAAGATCGGTGTGGAGCCATCCTGGCTCGGTTGCCATTGCCGCCAGCCCCGCGCCGCCGCCGGGTCGTGCTGACGATCCGGCCCGGGCGAAGGCGGAGCCAGCACCGGTGTCCGCTCGCGGGGGGAGTTGTGCTGAGTCACGAAGCAAGTATCCGCCTTACGGCGTCGCGCTACGTGTCTCTGAGGGGTTGGGCGTGATCTGCGGTAGGTCTGGGCCAGGTAATCGAACGTGCCCGGTCCTTGACCCGTGAAGATGGTGAGGTTTAGGTTCCCGCTCATGACATCGCGGCTGGTTGCACGCATTTCTGTCGTTTTGGCCGTCCTCTCGGGTTTCCTGATTACCGCACCGAGCCAGTTCGCATCAGCACGACCTCTGGGCAATTGTTGGAGTTCGGATTCGTTGAACGACTCCACGGTCTGCCTGGAATGGGACGACCTCAATTACTCGCTGGCGAACTCGGCGCACGTCTGGGCGCAGCTGACCGGCGAAGACCGCTCGGCCAGTTTCACGCTCTACGTGCAACAGTGTCGCGGTGATCTCACCGGATGTGGCGTGATCGCAGCAACCTCTACAGCATCGTCACCGCACGTTTTGACTCAGACGAGCCCACAGCCGGATAGCTTCGGACACATTTACCGGGCGTGCGCGACCTACACGCAGTACTACCCACAACACCGGTACGTCAACGTGTGCAGTCCCTGGGTAGCAGACGACTAAGAGGAGCAAAAGACTCGGCGTGACGGTAGCTGCCGCTACCGACGATCTTCTTTCGCTGCTGGCGTGCTGGCCTCGAGGGTGCGGTAGATGGTGGTGCGCCCAACGCCGACCATGCGGGCTATGGCATCGACGGAGTGTTGCC